>CAJACZ010000023.1 GCA_903938365.1 uncultured Pseudomonadota bacterium
CCGGACTGCGCATCGCAATGATCGAGCGTGCGCCCCATCCGGCCGCCGTGCTCCTAGGCTGCGATGAGGCGGCAGCGCTCGCCGTGCCGGGCGTGGAGCGCGTACTGCAACTGCCCCGCGGCATAGCTCTCGTGGGCCGTGACACCTGGTCGGTGCGCCGCGGGCGCGCGGCGCTCGCCGCACGCTGGACGGCCCTTACCGACGACTCTGGAGACACGCCGCGACATCGTGCAAGACTCGATGCGGCGCTCGGACAGCCGGGCCGTCGGGCGCGAGACGATGGCGACATCGACCTGCTGCGGCGTGAACCACCCGGCGGCAGCCGCTGGATCGAGCGCCGGTACGATGCACCGTTCCTCGCTCACGCGGCCATGGAACCGCTCGCCGTAACGCTGAGCCTCGAGGCTTCGCGCTGCGAGGTCTGGGTGGGTACCCAGGCACCCAGCCGCGTCCAGGACCGGCTTGCCGAGGCCTGCGGCCTGCCCGCCTCGTCGGTGCACGTGCATACCCTGCCCATCGGCGGGGCCTTTGGCCGCCGTGGCGAAGTCGACTATGTCCTCGAGGCACTCGAGGTCGTGCGCGCCGCGGGAGTCCCCGTGAAGCTGGTCTGGAGCCGCGAGGACGACTTCCGGCACGATTTCTTCCGGCCCGCCAGCGCGCATCGCCTGGCCGCCTGCATCGGCGTCGACGGACAACTGCTTGGGCTCGAACACCGCATGGCCGCGCCCTCGATCGCGCGACGCCGGAGCCCCGAACTGCTTGCGCGCGGACACGACTTCCTCATCACCCAGGGCAGCAGCGACCATCACTACGCAATCGCGTCCTCGCGGGTCGACTATCACGAGATCGACCTGGGGGTGCCGGTGGGCTTCTGGCGCTCCGTGGGCCATTCCTACAACGGCTGGGTGATCGAGAGCTTCATCGACGAGATCGCAGCGGAAACCCGTCGCGATCCACTCGAGCTGCGACTCCATCTGTTGCAGCATGACGGCCGCATGCAAGCCGTGCTGCGCCTCGCGGCCGCACGCTACGGCTGGGAGAAGCCGCTGCCTCGCGGCGTCGGCCGCGGGATCGCATGCCTCGAGAGCTATGGCACACGCGTCGCCCAGGTAGTCGAGGTCGATACGCGCGGCGGCTCCATCACGGTGCGACGCATCGTCTGCGCCGTGGATTGCGGCACCGTGGTGAACCCGAACATCGTCGAGCAGCAGGTGCAGGGCAGCATCGTTTTCGGGCTCACCGCGGCGCTGCAAGGCCGGATCGAGTTCGTCGGTGGCGTCGCCAGCGCAGGGAACTTTCACCAGTATCCTGTCGCCCGAATGGGCGAAGTGCCACCCATCGAGGTGCACCTGGTGCCCAGCATGGAACCACCGAGCGGCTGCGGGGAACCGGCTACGCCCGTGATAGCACCAGCACTGTGCAACGCGATACGGGCAGCGACGGGGCTCCCACGCTACAGCCTCCCGCTGCTCGAATCCTGAACGACGCGCCGACCCCTCAGTCCCGCGCCACGCGCAGGCCTACGTCCTGCCATTCCGCCTCGGGTGCGTCGAGTGCGATGCGATCGCGCGAGGCGCTGCGCAGGTCGAAGGGCCTGGATTTCCAGGATCCGCCGCGCACCGCGCGGAGGCCGCAGCCGGACCAGCGCCACGGCCGTTCGTCGGCCGGCCGGCCCTTGTAGCTCGCAGTGAAGCAGTCCGCCAGCAGCTCCCGTACATTGCCCGTGAGGTCGTGAAAACCCCAGGGATTCGCCATGAAACGGCCGACCGGAGCCACGCCCGGATAGCCATCGCTGCAGCGCGCCCAGGGACCCGGCTGCTGCAGCTCGCGCGCAGTCACGTCGCGCACATTCCCGTAGTCGCAGGCACGCGAGATGGACACGCCTTCATGGGAATCGCGACCGCTCCAGAACCGCGCGGTCGTCGTGCCGCCCCGGATCGCGTACTCCCATTCCGTCTCGCTCGGCAGGCGATAGCGCCGCCCGGTGCGGCTGGACAGCCACGCCAGGTAGGCGTCGGCATCGGCAGGCGTGATGCAGCGCGCCGGTTCATCGGACGCGGCACGCGGGTCGGTGGCGCAGGCCAGGCGCGGTTGATATCCCGTCGCACCCAGGAAATCCCGGAACTCAGTGACGCTGAGTTCACGCGCGCCGAGCGCAAAGCCCCGCCGCAGCCTGACGCGCAGCGCAGGCGTTTCTCCCGAACGCTGGTCGTGCTCGTAGTCGTCTGCGGAGCTACCGAAAACGAGGTCCCCCGCCGCCAACTCGATGAGCTCCGGGCAGCCGTCGCAGTCACGCAGACTGCGCGGGGCGACACGGCCGGGCGCAGACGCCGCGGGCACCAGCGCAGCCGCCACACCCTCGTCGGGCGCCGCCCGCTCCCGGGGAACAGGATCGGAGCCGACATCCCGCGCAATACGAAAGCCCGCGAAATCCGCGCGATCGTCCGCCGCACCGTCACCGTGGAACCCGGGCCGACTGCGCTCCGGCCCGGTCGACCAGCCGCCGCCGCGCTGGATGCGGCGGCGACAGCCACCCTCCCAGACCCAGGGGCGGGCGTCGACGGGCCGACCGACATAGTCGAGCGTCGAGCAGTCTTCCGCCCACTCCCAGACATTGCCGAGCATGTCGTGGATGCCGAAGGCATTGGGTCGCAGGCTGCCTACGGGCGCCACGTCCGCAAACCCGTCGTCACACGCAACGCCGCTCCAGCCCAGCGGATACCGCAGCATCGTGCTCCGGTCGTTGACGTTGGCGTCGCGGCAGCCGCGGTCCGCATCGTTGCCCCAGGGCCGCAAGGTGCGCGTCCCCGCACGCGCGGCGTATTCCCACTCAGCCTCGCTGGGCAGGCGATAACGCTCGCCGGTGCGCTCGCTGAGCCATTCCGCGTAGGCCGCCGCGTCATGCCAGTCGATGCACACCGCCGGGTGCCGTTCGGTGGGCTCCGCCGGCACGCGTGCCGCGTCCCAGGTGATCTCGAGGTCGCGGAAACCCTTGCGCTCCTCGACCCAGGTGCGGCACCGCACCGGCACCGTATCCCTGCCGGTCGCTCGCGCGAACACCGAATACTCGCCGCGCGTCACTTCGAAGCGGCCGAGTGCAAAAGCACGATCCATGCGGATCTCGACCGGCGACAGCTCCGCCGGAACCTCGGTGGGAATCCGGTACTCCGCAGCCGTACCCATCAGGAATCGGCCAGCGGGTACCACCACCATCTCGGGGCAATCGGGACAGTCCCTGAAAGACGCCACCGCAGGTGGGGACGTCGCAGCATGGCCCTCGGTCGACAGCAGCGTGGTGCCGAACAGAATCACAACCGCGAACCGAAGAGCTTTCACCATCGAGCGTGAGGAGGCCGCATCAGCACGCAGGGAACTGGAGAACGTCGAGACCAGAAACGGATTGTAGAAGTGATTCATGATGTTCATGCCAAGGTGAAGGACCAGAAACACAAAACCGATAGGCCGCGCCAAGCTCCCCAGGGGTCGGCGTGCCCGCCTTCAAAGCCCGGGAGGTCGGCGCCGCTGGGTCGCCTGCTCAAAGGCATGAGCGATCCCGATGAGCCGTGGCTCGCTGCAGGCCCTCCCGCCGAAGGCCACGCCGAGCGGTGCAGGCCGTGGCACGAACCCGTGCGGATACCCCTCGCCATTCGCGACCATGCCGAAGGGTACCGCTACGGATGGGTAGCCCGCCTTGGCCAGGAATGCGCTGCCCCGGCTGCCGATGAAGAGCAGCGCATCCAGACGATGACGGTCCATGACCGCATCGACGCCCTCTGGGCCCACCAGGCGCAGTTCCCGCTGCCGGTCGGCCTCGTACCGCGCACGGTCCTGGGGCAGCGCGGGGTCCTGTTCGTCCGAGATGTCCAGCGATGCCTGTCCATACCGCAGGGTGCCGGCGGCAGCATGCGCGAGGTTCCACTCACGCAGTTCCCGTAGCGAATGCACGGGCGCCGCGTCACCCAGGCTCGCGAGCCATGCCGAGAAGTCGCGCTTGAAACCGTACTTCAGCACCACCGAGCAATCCGCATCGACGCCCTTGCGCGCGTAGCTCTGAGAGCATGAGCCCTTCTTCATCACATTGGCGCCGGCGTCGGACGCCAGCACGCTCGGCGGATCGGCCGCATCGATGACGGTCGCGCCCTGGGCGCGCAGCACGGCCACCGCCTCATCGAGCATCGCCTTGTGATCCGCCGGAACGCCGCCGCCCGGCTTCGTGTCACCGGGCAGCGTCACCGCATCCACGAACCAGGCCCGGGGCACGCCGACGCGCGCACCCTTCAGGCTGGCAGGATCCAGGAACCGGGTGTAATCGCCGCCCGCCGGCGCCGCGCAGCGGCCGGTCGCCGGATCCGCAGGATCGGCGCCTGAGCCCTCCAGCACGCCAAGGAGGATGGCGGCATCAGCGACGCTCCTCGCCATCGGCCCCGCCGTGTCCTGGTCGAGGGTGACAGGGATGATTCCCCGGCGGCTGACGCGGCCGACCGTGGGTTTGATCGCTGCGAGCATCGCTGCAGACGCCGGACCGATGATCGAAGTCGTGGTCTCCGTGCCGACATTTGCCGCCCAGAAGCTCGCCGCAGTGCCGCTGCCCGACGAAGAGCTGCCCGTGGCCAGCACAGGCCGGCCGTCATCGAGACCGGGCCGCGGGTCGCGGCGCGGGTCATAGGGGTTGAACGCGAAACCCGCCAGCGCCGAGTAGTTGTTCGGCATCCCGATCACCATCCAGTTGGCCATTTCCGTGAGCACGGTCTTGGCGAGGATGATGGCGCCCGCCTCGCGCAGGTTGCGCACGAGCGTCGCTTCGTAGGGAGGCACGAAGCCCTCGAGACGCAGGGTCCCGGCGGTGGTCGGCAGGTGTCGTGTGTGGATGTTGTCCTTCACGGCCACGGGAATGCCGTGGAGCGGCCCGCGCAGCCGGCCTGCTGCACGCTCCCGATCGAGCGCATCGGCCTCCGCGAGGGCGCCAGCATTCACGCTGATCGCCGCGTTGATCCGGTCCTCGTAGGTCGCGATGCGCTGCAGATACTGGCTCACGAGTTCCCGCGAGGTCACCCGCCCCTCCCGCAGCGCAGCCTGCATCTCTCCGATCGAGGCTTCGACCACCGTGAAACCCGCCGCCGCCACCGGCTGCGCGAAGGTTGCGAGCAGCACGATGCAGAGTCCGGTCCAGGCCTTTGAAACACGCTTCATGACACCCCCGAAAATCCAACGATACGCTCGCAGGCCTCGACCAGTCGGGAATCCTCGATGGTCAGGGCAATCCGTACATGGCCGGCGCCGCCCCGACCGAAGCTCTCTCCGGGCATCACCGCGACCGCCCGCTCGTCGAGCAGGCGCCGGGCGAACTCGTCACCCGACAGCCCCGTCCTGCGCACGTCGAGCATGACGAACATCCCTGCCTCGGGCATTCGTACTCCGAGCACGGGCGAGCGCCCGAGATACTCGACGACGAGGCGGGCACGCCGTGCGTAACCCTCGCGCATGCGGGCAACATCACCGGTCTCGACCTCGAGCGCAAAGGCCGTGGCGTCCTGCAGGAAAGGCTGCGAGCCGAACAGCATGGCTTCGGAAATACTCAGCAGCCTCTCGGCGAAGCTGCGGCTGCCTACTGCCCAACCGCAGCGGAAACCCGGCAAGGCGTGGGATTTCGAGAGCGACGAAACCACGACGGTCTGCTCCTGCAGCGCGGCCAGCTGGATGGGAGACGCAAACGGAGCCCCGAAGCTGAGCTCCGCGTAGACCTCGTCCGAGACGATCGTGAGCCCATGTTCGACGCACACCACGCCGATGGCGGCAATCTCGTCGAGCGACAGTACTGCACCGGTCGGGTTGCCCGGCGAGTTCAGCAGCAGCACCCGGGTCCGCGGCGTGATGGCGCGCGCGAGCGCATCGGCACCGAGGTGGAATCCCTGCTCCGGCAGGGTCGGCACAGGAACGACCCGCCCGCCGGCAGCCGCGATGACGCTCTCGTAAGTGGCGTAGTACGGATCGCCGACCACCACCTCATCACCCTCGTCGAGGAGGGCAAGCATGGTCGCGAACAACGCTGTTTGAGTTCCAGGCAGGAAACAGCACTGGGACGGCAACACCGGCCGCGCGGCGGTGCGGGAGTAGCGCCGCGCGATGGCGTCGAGCACCGCGGGTTCACCCTGGCCGCTCGAGTAGCGGTTCCGGCCCCGGCGCATCGCGTCTGCAGCCGCATCCAGTACTGCGGCAGAGGGAGCGAAGTCGGGCTCGCCGATCGAGAGCATGATGACCGGCTCGCCCCGCTGCATGCGGGCGCGTGCCTCGACGTGCACGGCCCACTTCGCGGATCCCAGTCCTGCGAGCCGGTCAGTCAGGCGCGAGAATCTCACGAGTGCTTGAACATGGCGCTATCGGCTTCCCGGCATTCAGACTTGCACGACTGAGTTCCCGAGGAGCCGACCGAGCGCCAGCGCCGGCATCACGGCCATGCCGCCGCAGACGGCGCGACCCATCAGCTGCCCCATCCCGAGGAGTTCCCCCGCGGCGTAGAGGTTGGGAACCGGCGTCCCGTCAGGACGGATGACGCGCAGTCGGTCGTCCACCGCGAGACCCGCATAGGAGGTCAGGTTCCAGCTCTGCAACTGGATCGCATAGAACGGACCCTGGGCGATCGGCAGGGGCATATACCGCCGGCCGAGTGCATCGACACCCCTGCGCTGGGCGCGGTTGTAGAGACTGACGGTATCGACGAGACCGTCCGCATCGATGCCTGCGGCGCGGGCCAGTTCGGTCAGCGTGGCCGCCCGGTGGAACATGGGCGTCGGCGTCGCGAAGGCTTCTTTCGTGTCTTCGTGCGTCCACGGAGCCGCGATGCCGCCCGACACGATCGGGGGTGCGGCCTGGAAAATCGCCTCGTCGAAGACCACCCAGCAGCGCTCACCCGGCTGCCCGCGCAGGGACTGTTCATGGGCGTCGTGGCTCGCGACATCCTCGCACAGGAAGCGCCGACCGGCCTGGTTCACGAAGATCTCCCAGGGGGGGCGCTCAGGCGGGAAATGCCTCACGAGCGCGCGGATCATCGAGGGATATTCGGCGTCGGCGAGCACGGCACCGAACAGTGGCGTGTGATTCTGGCCGCCCCGCACCCAGCCACCCGCCGCGACGCCGAGATCGATGCCAGCGCCGCGACTGTAGGGATAGGTCGCGCGCGTATAGGTCTTCGCGCCCTCCAGCTTCTCGAACACAGCCGGGTTGTTGGTGTAACCCCCGACGGTCAGCGCAACCTGCCGGGCGGCATGCTGCCCCGCCTTGCCCGCCGCGTCCTTTGTCAGCACACCGGTCACCGCACCGTCCGCGCCCTGCACGAGCCCGGTGACCTCGGTCTGGGTCAGGACGACGACACGGCCCCGCTCCACCTCGGGCTGCAGTTGCGCCTTGAGCACGTCCAGGATGGATCGCCCTCCCTTGGCTCCCCAGGCATAGCGGGCGTGGCTGTACGGGTCATGCGTCGTTCCCGTGACCGGATGCCCCTCGAGTACCTGGAAGCCGTTGTCCGTGAGCCAGTCGAAGGCCGGCGCCGCATTCTCGACGGCCAGCCTGACGAGGCCGGGATCCGCGGTGCCGCCGCTGATGCGCATGATGTCGTCGTAGTGCGACTGCGGGGTGTCGACGATACCGCGCGCCTTCTGCAGCTTCGTGCCGGCCGCGCTCATCTGCCCGGTCGAGTAGAACAGCGTACCGCCCACCTGGCCCGCAGCCTCGACGATGAGCACGCGGGCACCCCGCTTCGCCGCGAAGATCGCCGCAGGCAGGCCTGCATTGCCTCCGCCGACGACGATCAGGTCCCAGCGGCCACCCGCAGCGGCCGCGCCCAGGGCGCTCCCAGCGGCGACCGTCGTCGCCGCGGCACTCGCAACCTTCAGGAATTCGCGCTTCGTGAGCTCGACCATGACACACCCCTGCAATGGATCCCGGGAGGAGCGTAACCGCGATGACGGCGAAACGAGGATACTTTCCGGGTACCGCTCTCCACGGGGCGGTTGACGCTGCGAAGCACCCCGGTGGTACCCGGCGTCCGAGGGACCCCTCAGGAATGGATCGGATCAACCCAGCGGACGGTCTCTGCAGGATCGGCCGCGTCGATGTCCAGATTGACCACCACTGCGTCGCTGTCGCTGCGGACCAGCACGCATTCAAGCGCCTCGCCGGCGGATGCGTTGATCTCCTGGTGCGGCACAAACGGCGGCACGTAGATGAAATCGCCGGGACCCGCCTCCGCCGTGAACTCGAGCCGTTCGCCCCAACGCATGCGGGCTCGGCCCCGAACCACGTAGATCACGCTCTCCAGCGGGCCATGGTGGTGGGCGCCCGTCCTCGCATCCGCGTGGATATGCACGGTACCGGCCCAGAGCTTGCGCGCACCGACCCGGGCGAAGTCGATCGCAGCGGCGCGGTTCATGCCCGGCGTCTGCGGGGTATTCGCGTCGAGCTGCCCGGCAGGCACGACCCTGACGCCGGTGTGGCGCCAGCCGTCGGCGGGTATCCCGGACGGCAGCGATTCTTCGGACATGACGCGAATCCCCTCGATGATCCAGTCGCCCGAGTATAAGACCCGATCTATCGGTTGGAGCCAGGGGTTTCCGGTCTGCTCCGGGAGCGGTTTCAGAACGCGTTGATGCCGGTCAGTTCCCGGCCGACGCTGAGCTGGTGGATCGTCTCGGTACCCTCGTAGGTGATCACGCTCTCCAGATTGAGCGCATGCCTGATCGGCACGTACTCCGCGCTGATGCCCGCACCGCCCAGCAGGTCGCGGCAATCCCGCGCAACATCGAGCGCGGCACGGCAGTTGTGCCACTTGGCCATCGACACCTGCGCAGGTGCCATGCGCCCCGCGTCCTTGAGTCGACCGAGCTGCAGCGACAGCAGCTGCGCGGTGGTGATCTTCCGCGCCATCTCGGCGAGGCGGATCTGCACGGCCTGGTTCGCTGCCAGCGGCCGCTCGAACAGGATCCGCGAACCGGTGTAGTCCAGCAGCTGCGCGAGGCAGGCCTGCGCCGCACCAATCACACCCCAGGTGATGCCGTAGCGCGCCTGAGTGAGACAGGACAGCGGCGCCTTGATGCCCACAGTGCTTCCCGGAAGCATGTTCACGTCCGGAACCACCACATCCTGGAGGAAGATCGAACCCGTGACCGAAGCGCGCAGGCTGAATTTGTTCTCGATCTCGGGTGTCTCGAAGCCCTTCATGCCGCGCTCGACGAGGAATCCGCGGATGCCGTCATCCGTCATCGCCCAGACCACCGCAACATCGGCGATAGGCGAATTGGTGATCCACATCTTGGCACCGTTCAGCACCCAGTCCCCGCCGCGGCGCTTTGCATGGGTCCTCATGTTGGCCGGGTCGGAACCACCATGCGGCTCGGTGAGGCCGAAGCAACCGATGATCTCGCCGCGCGCCATGCCAGGCAGGAAGCGCTCGCGCTGCGACTCACTGCCGTAGGTGAAAATCGGGTACATGCACAGGGAGCTCTGCACCGACACGAAGCTGCGCAGCCCCGAATCGCCCCGCTCGAGTTCCTGGCAGATGAGGCCGTAGGACACCGCGTCCAGCCCCGCACAACCATAGCCCTCAAGGGAGCTGCCCAGCAGGCCCAGCGAGGCGAGCCCCGGGACCAGTTCGCGCGGGAAAGTGTGGTTCTCGAAGTGGCTGCGGATCACCGGCAGCACCTCATGGTCGACGAAACGGCCGACCTGCTCCTGGACAAGCCGCTGGTCGTCGTCCAGCTCCGCGCGGACGTCGAAGAGGTCGAGAGGGTTGAGTTTCGCGTAGGGCATGTTCACTCCGGGCATCGATTCCTCGAACCAAAGTATCGGCGTAACGCCCGATGGTAGCGCCGCATGATCTATCGCGGCAGCTTCTGCGACTCGTTGTAGCGTGCACAATCCATGATGAATCCGCGCTGCTTGATCGTCTTCAGGGCAACGGTCGTAGAGATGCTTTCCACCCCGGGCATCCTCGACAACTCGAACCGCAGCAGCGCGTCCAGGGAGGAAGCGCTGGCGACCAGCACGTGCAGGACATAGTCGGCGTCACCCGCCGTGGTGTAACACTCGAGTACGGCCGGATGCTCGTTCACGGCTGCCTCGAAGGCCTCGCTGGCCAGGGACCGGATCGATACGTGCACAAAGGCATGGATCTCCAGTCCGAGGCCGGATGGGGAAATCTCGGCGTGGTATCCGGAAATCAGGCCGCGCTGCTCAAGATCCCGGACCCGCGCCCAGGCAGGCGTCTTCGACAGGCCGACCTCGGTTCCGAGCTCAGCGAAGGACAGGCGGGCGTCTTTCTCGAGGGCGAAGAGAATCCGCTGCTCGACCCGGGTTCGCTGCAACGCTCCCGCCCCTGGGTCTCGCGACGGCCTCTTGCTGGCTTTTCGTTGGATCATGGTCGGATGAATCTACCTTATCGTCCCGTTATTCTCGAATTATTGATACGAACGTTTTTAGAAATACTCGCGTTCAGGGCTCGATCGGGAAATTGTTCGCTTGAAGAGGACCGACAATGGTCCCAGCGTCTGGTGCGCCGTCAGGAACTTCGACATGTCGTACGGTCAGGACCCCTGCAATGCGTTTTCCGTACCCGGTCCGGGGCCTTATCTCCTCGCTCACTCCGTGGGCTGTATGACGCACGCAGCGATTCATGAACTGCAGTCCGGGTTTCTGGATCCATGGGCTCGACTGGGCGCCGATGCCTGGCCGCAATGGCTGGATTGCATCGAAAAGTTCAGGGCAGCGCTCTGCCGATCTTTCGGGGGCAGCGCACATGAATATTGTCCGCAACCCAGCGTTTCAGCAGGGCTGTCCAGCATCCTCTCGGCCCTCCCGAGACCGGAACCGGGCCGCCGGATATGGCTGGCCGCCGAGGACGCCTTTCCTTCGATGGGGTTCGTGCTGCAGCAGGCACGTCGTCTCGGCTATGAGTTACGGCTGATTCCCCGCGAGCACAGCCCCGACGACCTCGAAACCTGGCGCGAAGCGATCAAGCCCGATGTGTGCGGCGTCTTGATCACCCATGTGCACTTCAACAACGGTCGCGTCTCTCCGGTACGGCCGATCGCGGAACTCTGCAGGGCGCACGGAGTGCTGAGCGTCGTGGACATCGCCCAGTCCGCCGGCATCGTGCCGATCGACGCGCACGCACTGGGCGTCGACGTCATGCTCGGCAGTTGCGTCAAATGGCTGTGCGGCGGCCCGGGGGCCGGCTTCCTCTGGATTCGAGAGTCTCTTGTGGCGACGATGGATCCGGTCAACGTCGGCTGGTTCTCGCACGAATCGCCGTTCGAGTTCGACATCCGGTCATATCGCCATGCACCGGACGCTCGGCGATTCTGGGGCGGCACCCCGAGCCTCGTCCCCTACGTGATGGCTGCGGCGAGCCTGGGCGTGCTCCAGGATATCGGCCTCGAGCGCCTCGTCAGCCACAACAGGCGCCTCACGGAGGCGATGAGGGCGCGACTGCCGCAGGAGTGGCAGGATGCGCTTCCCGAACATCCCATCGGTGGCACGTTGTGCCTCGATCTCGGCGCCGACCGGGCGGGCGTCCAGGAGCGACTCGTGGCAGCCGGCGTACGGTCGGATCACCGTGGTTCCGTCCTGCGGATGTCCTTCCACATCTGGAATTCGGACGAGGACGTAGACCTCGTGGCACGGTCCTGGCCCCGACGCGCGTCGCGCACAGTGCTCCAGCCGCAGATCCAAGGAAGCCCGTAATGAGTCAAGCCGCAGCCTTCGAACACTGGATTCGCAGCTCGTTCGTCGAGATGAACACCCAACTCGAGGACCTGTATTTCGCGCAGGAGAACCGCACCCGGGTCATAGGCGTGGGAGACCCGATCAAGCAGGTACTCTGCGAAGAGGGCCGAAGCTACATCGCGGCGCTGCTGCGCGAGGGGAACACGGGTGACGGCTTCGACAGCGCATTCGGGGTGCTGGGCAACGTCGGGATGTACCTCGGGGCGTTGCGGCGGCACGAGCTGACCAATCCAGCGAGGGAGGAACGCTCGCCTTTCCCTGAGGCCTCCTGCCTGGCCCTGCACGTGGGCGCGTCCCTGGGGATGGCGCCGCGGTTCTCCACGGGTCACCTGGCGACGCACAACAAGGCCATCGCCGGCGTAAGGAAGAGTTTCACCTCGCTCCACGACGAATTCGTCTTCATCGACGAGAACACGCGCGGCATCCTGCTGCTGCAGACCGTAGCAGACGCCCTCAGCCGGATCGTCCATCTCGGCATCACGAGTCCGGTGACAGACGTCATGTTCGACACTGCGAAATCAGCCCTCCACGGAGTGCTGCGGCACAACGAGATCCTGTTCCGCGATCTGGACGTCGACCGCTTCTTCTTCTCGGTCCGCCCCTACTACAAGCCGTACCGGGTCGGGCGCCAGGAATACCGGGGCGCGAACGCTGGCGATTTTTCGGGTATCAACGAGATCGACCTGCTGCTGGGTCTCTGCAGCGCGAGCGACCCCTACTACGCGCAATTGCTGGTGGACAAGATGCTGTTCATGATGCCCGCCGACCAGGCAAGGCTGCGAGAATGCATGACTTATCGAAGCCTGCTGGACGAGCTTCTGGCGGTCCCCGCGGAACACCACTCGCGTGACTGGTTCCAGCGCAACGCCGGGGCTTACCTCGAGATCTGCGACCTGTTCGGACGCTACGCCGCCCAACACCATGACCAGCTCGTCAGCCGGTTCATCGAGGCGCCGGCGGCGGCCCTGTCCCCGGAACAGCATGAGGGCCTCACTGCCAGCGGACCTCCGTTGCCGGTACTGCTGCGCGCGCTCGAGGTGCTGCGCGACATGCGGCTCGCGGCCCGCCGGACCGATATCGCAAGCCGCTTTTCCGACATGGCCCGGCTGCGACAGTCGGCTGCAACCACGGCAACCTGACCTACATCTCGGGCCGCACCTTGTCGCGCGCGGTCATCGCACAGTTCACGAGCATCCACTTGAGGTTGTTGCCGATGCGCTCGGCAGATGGCTCGGTGAACGCGTACCCGTGCTCCTTGACGCTGCCATCGGGCAGGCGCTCCATCGCGTACAGCACGAGTGAGTTGCGGTTGAAGTAGTCGTTGGCCTCGTTGAGCACGTGCCAGGTGACAGACTGCAGCTGGATGCCCAGTTCGCGGGGCTGCGCCTCGCGGGTCTTGAACCAGTGCGTGCCGCCCTTGTCGTGCAGTTCGATGTGATCGTAGCGCTGGAAGGGAATATCCCTGCCGCCGCCCACGCCGGGAACGTCGGCATAGCAATGGAAGATCCGCGCTCGTTCCAGCCAGAGGGGCTCGCCCGACGCCACACCCGTGATGCGCTTGCCGGTAGCAGCCACCCACTTGTGGTCGCTGACCCAGAGACTGGAACCGGACAGGGATATCTCGTTGTCCGTGTAGACACGGGCACCCTCCCAGTCGAAGCGGCAGGCCTTCGGGCCCTGGAGGCCACGGAAGTGATCGGCGCGCCGCTTGAAGACGTAGTCGCAGCCCTCCGTGCGCTGCAACGCCGCAGGCGTCAGCGCCGCGAGTTCATCCTCCCGGATCACGCCCTCCATCCGCAGGTAGTGGCGCATCGTGACTTCGTCCGCGCCGGGCCCGGCCTCCAGCGTCGCGATTCGGTGGCTGGACTGCCGTCCCGCCGGGGTCTCGGTCTCGCTGACCCAGAGGAATACATGCTTGCCGAACGCAGGGGCGCTGACTGGCGTGATGACGGTGTGGGTACGCGGATGGCGGTCCGCAGCCGGCAGCTTGCGGCGGCCGTCGAAATAAGCCTGGTTGACGTTGTCGTAGATGCCCGGCAGCAGTTCCACCATGACACGCAGGTTGCGCTCGCCCGGCGTCGAGTCCTGACCCTGCGCCCGGGCAGGAGCCCCCGCAGAAGCCATCCAGAGTACAGACAGGGCCAGAGCCCATCGCGTAGAGGTTCGGCGCATGCGAGGAGTTTCCGCGAGACGCGGCCGACGCGGCCACGGGCTAATGTCACCCATTGCCGCGGGGATTGCCAGACTGCCGTCCTCGCGTGAGCCGGTCAGTTCGCCTGCCGGATCACCAGACTCCTGCCGCGGTATCGCGCCGGGTCCACTCCCTTGAGGGTCTGCGTCCTGCGACCGGCAGCGCTCATGAAAGTCACCTCGACGATGACCGGTGATCGCGTGGCCAGACCGAAGTGCACGGGCCCTGCGCGCTGCGAATTGTAGCCACCCCCCGTGACGACCTGGCGTGAGCCGAGGATCCGCCCCGAGGTGTCGAAAATTCGGACCTCTGCACCGAACCGCGTCTGGTGTCCGGCCTTGTCGAGCACGAGCACGCTCAGGCTGCGCGCCCGGGCAGGTCCGGAGAGTTCGTTACGGAACAGGAAGTGCCCGCCCTCGGGCCCGTAGCCATCGGTCACGGACAGATCGAGATCGCCGTCACCGTCGTAGTCCACGAACTGTGCGCCATGGTCTGCGACGTTCATGGGGCTGTCCGGGCCCAGCACGTTCACGAATCCCGCGGCGCCGTCGTTCCGGAACAGCATGTTCGCAGGCCTCTGGGCCCCGGCGGCACCTTCGTATGCGATCACGGAGAGATCGAGGTCACCGTCGTTGTCGTAGTCGCCCCAGTCAGCACCCACCGCGTGGTTGTCGACACCCACGGCAAGCGCCTCGCCCACTTCCGTGAAGCTGCCGTCGTCGTTGTTGCGATAGAGCAGGTTACGACCGTAGTTGGGCGAAAAGATGTCGAGGTCACCGTCGTTGTCGTAGTCGCCGATCGCACAGCCCACCCCACCCTGCTCCGGGCTGCGCCGCGGACCCGTCATGCCAAGCACGACGGCCACGTCGACGAATCCCGTACCGTCGTTCCTCCACACCGCGTCCGCAGCACCCGACTGGTTGGCAAGGAACAGATCGAGATCGCCGTCCCGGTCGACATCCAGCCAGCATGCGCCCACCGTGGGACGGGTATCCGCCGCCCCGAACTCCGGCGGAACCTGCGTGAACTGTCCGCCCGCGTTGCGGAACAGCCGGTTTGCGCCGCGCCGATCGGTGGCGTAGACATCGAGATCGCCATCATTGTCGTAGTCGATCCAGTTGGTCTGGCGCGCCGAGCGCCCCGGCGTGTTCAAGCCAACGGCGACGGCGACATCCGTGAATCGCTGCCCGGCGTCGTTGCGCAGCACCACCGTCGGCTTGTCGGCGCGCGTAGGTCCGCCGAGCAGGTCGAGATCGCCATCCTGATCGAAGTCGCCCCAACTCAGGCCCCGCAGTTCCGGGCTGCCCGCCTGCGGCATGCCCGTCTCTGCCCCGACACTGGCGAGGCGGCCCCGGTCGTTGCGATAGAGCCGCACTTCCCCGGAGCCGAGCGAGACTGCGAGATCCAGGTCACCATCGCTGTCGTAGTCGCCCCAGGCGTTCGACAGTGAGTGGGCGACCCCAAGCAGTTCGGGTTGCAGCGACGTGAATGAGGGCTCTGCTGCTGACCCGAGCACGGTGGTTTCCTCGAGGTGCTCCTCGATCTGGGCGCGCTGCAGCCAGAGCTCGCGGAACTCATGGTTTGCGAGCTTCGGGAGCTGGTCCGAACGATGCGTGGTGCCGCGCTGGCGCGAGTTCCCGTAACTCATGAGCCCATAGGCCTTCACGGGTGTCGTGAATTCGATCATGCCGACCCAGGTCTCACCATGCTGGGGGTAGCGCTTGCCGGCAGCGTCGAGGGGTCCCCACGTCATGACCCGGAACGGGCCGAGACCCCCGATATGGCCGTCGCCCGGCAGATCGACCTCGTCGAGCCGGAAGCGCGACACATCACCAAACGCCCGGTCGAGCGCGCCGTATTTCCTGCGGGTGGTGGCGATGGCCTCGCGCAGCATTCCCAGGGCGGCGGCCGGATCCTTGATCCCGGCAGGCGTGGAGAGCGCCTGTGCGGCGTTGAAGGGCACCGCGTAGTTAGCGACACCCGTGAAGTCGGGACCGGCGAAGAGCCGCGCCCATTCCTCGAAGAGCAGTCCCGCGCGACTGTCGCTCGAATAGCGGCGATCCCAGGCCGCGAGCAGTTCTACAGCCGGCCGCAGGGCCGGGTCGGATTCCGCGCGTGCGGCGGCAAGCAGTTCGGGCAAAGTGCGCTCGGCGAGCAGCGCGCGTGTCGAGAGCTTGAGCTCGATGAGCGTCTCGAGCGTCAGCCCCTCGTTCCCGGTCATCATGGACAGTGAGTTCTGGGCGCGCATCGACAACGGCGTCTGTCGCGCAAGGTACGGCGGATAATCGTCCGCCCGGATCGGCGTCGGCCACGTCGGGAACCAGGGCGGGTCGTTGGAGTTCTGCACGAAGCCTGTGGCCGGATTGGTCACGCGCGGCAGGTCCTCGTAGGCATGAACATCGGTCCAGAGGTACTCCGAGGTGTCGCCGGGCACCAGCCCGCGCCAGAACCCGAAGTCGCCCGACTTCCGCTTCGGCGCGATGCCGTTGAAGATGTACTCGATGTTGCCGTCGCGGTCCGCATAGCTGATGTTGAAAGTCGGGACCTGCAGGCGCTGCATGACCGCAGTGAACGCCGCGTGATTCGGCGCCGTTACCATGTCGAAGTACTGGTGCAGCATCCCGGGACGGTCGAGGCCCGCGACCCGCAGCGCAACCGTCACGCCGTCCTTGCGGGGGAACACAGGCCCGTGCACGGTGGACCTGATCTCCAGGGGCTTCTCGACGAGCGTTCCGTCCTTCTGTCGCACCCTGTAAGACGTGGTGCGGGTCTGGAAGGGCAGTGTCTTGCCGTCGAAGACATAGCCGCCGTCCCGCAGGGTCAGCCTGTAGGTGGTGGAACCCACCATCCCGTTGACCGTGTTCGAGATCCCCATCTGCTGATTGAACGCGAAGCGCACGATCGGCAAGCCGATCTGCGTGGCTCCATAGATTTCGAAACCGGGCCCGATCAGATGGGCCTCATAGTAGGTGAAGTAGTTGACGTCCCAGCCGAGATGCGGATTCTGCAGGAGCATTGTCCTGCCGCTGGCGGTCCTGCTGCCTGCAACGGCCCAGGTGTTGGAACCATCCTCGCCGGTGTAGCCCTCGGACGCCCCCTGCGCCGCATGCCCGCCCTCACCCCCCAGGCTGGGCGAGGCAACGTAGATGTAATTCATCAGGCGGTGGGCGTGAGCCACCACGTCGACCCCCGTCACCGGCAGGACTGCACGCACCTCAGGATCCAGGGCGCCGGGATGCGCCGTCGCGTAATCGTTGATGCCCCTGGCGAAGGCGTCGAGATTCGCCCTGAACTCAGGCTGCTGCGCGGCGTACCAGAGTCCAGCGCGACCCGGCACGTCGTTGCGGAGGAGCCAGGTCGCCGTGGCTTCGTACTTTTCCCCCCAGTACTCGGCGCCGCGGCCACGCGACTCACCATACAGCCGGAGGATCTCGTCGCCGTGGCTCCTGGCCTGGGCGTAGCCGAATCCATGGAAGACCGCGGCGGTGTCGGTGCCATACACATGGGGCACGCCGTAGCGATCCCAGAGGATCTCGTTCCTGCCGGCGGCAGCCGCGGCTGGATCGACGCGCACACTGCGGGATCCGCAACCCACCAGGCCCGCACACGCCAGGACCAGCACCACAAAGCCGGATCCGCGCATGGACAGGCTCATGCCAGCGGATGTCGACGAAGGTAGGCGGCCAGGTCGCTGCGCAGTTCGGGCAGCAGCAGGTACACGGCGATCAGATTCGGGATGGCCATGCAGAAGTTCAGTGAGTCCACGAGGTTCACCAGCTGGGACAGCTCGAAGGTGGCGCCCGTCGAGATCACGGCGCAGAGGAACAGGCGGTACGTGACCCGGCTGGTCCCGCTGTCCGTGAACAGCCATGTCCACGCCTGCTCGCCGTAGTAGCCCCAGCTCAGCACGGTGGAGAGCGCGAACAGGATGGCAGCCACCGAGAGCACGATCGGGAACCAGGGCACGACGGTCGCGAACGCCGCGGAGGTCAGCGCGATCCCCTGGACCTGGGCGCCTCCCTGGTACACGCCGGTCACGACGATCACCAGCGCGGTCAGCAGGCAGATGACGACGGTATCCAGGAACGGCTCCAGCAGCGCGGCGAAACCCTGCGACATCGGGTCGCGCGTGCGCACGGCAGCATGCGCCATGGGCGAAGACCCCAGGCCCGCTTCACACGAGAACGCTGCGCGCCGGAATCCCTGCACGATGGCGCCGACGATGCCCCCGACCACGGACTCGGGAACGAACGCGGTCCGCACGATCGTGGTGAGTGCCTCGGGCAAGCGGCCCGCATTCGCCACGAGCACCGTGATGCACGCGAGGATGTAGATACCGCACATGAGCGGCACGAGCTTGTCGGTGGTTTTCGCGATGCGCCGCATGCCACCGAACAGGATCACGCCCACCCATGCAGCGATCGCCAGGCCGAACAGGAAACCCTGGTCGAATCCCGTGACGGCGCGGAACTGGGCAAAGGACTGGTTGACCTGGAAGAGCGTGAGTGAGCCGCCGACCGCGGCGACGCAGAAGAATCCTGCGAGGAAAGTCCCGAGTCGCGGCATTCCGATGCGCCCCAGCGCGATCGGGATGTAGTACATCGGCCCGCCGGTGACGGTACCGTCCTCACGCACCCGGCGGTACTTCACCGCCAGCGTGACCTCGGCGAACTTGGCGCTCATGCCGAGGAAGCCCGCCAGCATCATCCACAAAGCCGCCCCGGGCCCGCCGACGCTCACCGCCACCGCCACGCCGGCGATGTTACCCAGGCCCACGGTGCCAGAGACAGCGGTCGTCAGGGCCTGGAAGGGGGTCGTCTCGCCCGCCGCCGAGCGATCCGAGAAATCACCCCTGACGACGCGCAGCGCGTGGCCAAAACCGCGCAGGTTGATGAAACGGAAGGCCAGTGTGCAGACGAGACTGCCCAGGATCAGCCACACGACGATGAGCGGAAGCTGCGCGCCGGCCAATTCCACCGAGAAAAAAACCACGCCGGAAATCGCATCGGCGATCGGTGCGACCCAGGCGTTTACCAGCGCATCGACGTTCATGTGTCAGGCGAGCTCCAGTGAGGGGCGGTCCGGCGGCGTGGCGCGAGCCGCCGGACCGTGCTCGCGCAAACTTCAGAAGTTGAAAGATACGCGCCCGTAGTAGTAGCCGCCATACAGGCCGAACGGCCCGGCGCCATAAGGCGGCAGCCCGATCGTGTTGGCCACGGTCGTGCGATCGGGATATTCATCGAGGAGGTTGTAGGCCCCGACGGCAACGTTGAGCCGCTCCGTCGCCGCGTAAGATACCTCGAGATCGGTGATCCACTTCGCGCCGAAGCTCTGGTCGTTCACGGCACTGTTGTCGAGCAAGCGGAACTTGTCGTAACGCGTTTCCTTGATCCGCACCGCCCACGACCCCAGCGACCAGTCGACGCCGAGAATCAGCTTGGTCTGCGGCGACTCGGTGAACCAGCCCCGCGTGCGCCGATCGAACAGCGTGAGGCCGAGGCCAGCCAGCTGCGGCGGGTTGGCCGCCACTTCGCGGATTTCGGTCTTGTTGCGGTTGAAGGCCAGCGTGCTGCGGAAGGTTCCGAAGCGATCCGTATCGGCGACGTGCGTGGCCACGACGTCGATGCCCTGAGTGCGCGAATCGACGGCGTTGGTGAAGAAGCGCACCGACTGTTCGCCTGAAAACCCGTTCGCGATCAGGATGTTCCGGATGCCCGTCCCCGACAGCAGTCCCGTCAGCGTGATGCGGTCGTCGACGTCGATGTGATACGCGTCCACCGCGAGCGACAGATTGGGGGCCGGCGTGAGCGAGAAGCCGAGGCTGTAGTTGGTCGAGCGTTCCGGATCGAGAGGCGCCGCGCCCAGGGCGCTGGCGATGGACGAACCGGTCTTGACCACCTTGGTCAGCACGGGCACGTAGACGCCGCTGACCAGGTTGATGGACGTGGAGGTCTGCGCAAAGGACTGCTGCGCGAGCGACGGCGCCCGGAAGCCATTGCTGACGGCGCCACGCACGGCGACCCGGTCCGTAACCTCGTAGCGCGCGCTGAGCTTGCCACTGAGCACGCTGCCGGAACTGTCGTCGTAGTCCTCGAAACGGCCGGCTGCCGTGAGGAGCAGGCGGTCCGAGACGTCCCAGGCGAAGTCGACATAGGCGCCGAGGACGTTGCGCGACACATCGGCAGCGTCCTCCGGCGTGACGACGATGGCACCCTGCGCGCCCACCTGCGCCGGCCGCCGGGCCAGCGGGCCCGTCGGATAGAAATACCCCCCGCTGATATAGCTGGCGGCGTCGAGCGGCCGGGTCTCATAGGACTCGTAACGGTATTCGCCACCGAACGATACCTGGAGCGCGCCGCCGCCATCGAGCTCGACGCGACGCGTCAGGTCGGCGTTGCTCGTCCACTGGTCGAAGGCCGAACTGAAGGTCTTGAACTCGGTCGGGCTTGCGGGTCCGAGCGATGCGTTCAGGGTATTCTCGGCGCCGTTGTCGACTTCGTTCCGACCGTAAGTCGTGCTGAAATCCGCCTGCCATGCGCCCACGGCAGTCCGCGCGCCGGCCGTCAGCTGGAAATCGGTCTCTTCGAGCGTGTAGAAAGGCGTGAAGCCATCGGGGTAGATCTCGATGACGTCCTGGTTGGAGTTCGGCTTGCGGCCCGCCTGCCCGACGCGTGCCTCGCGATAGCCAAAGGTTCCGTCCGAATAGAATTCGGCTTCGCCCACCGGCAGCACGAGCGTCTGCGCGAGTTTGATCTCCTTGACCTCGGGAAGGCCGCCCAGATAGGTGCGCCGGTTGACCGTCTGCTCGCGCGGATCGGGGACATTGCCGGCCAGCGGGAAGTAGAACGCCCCCGGCACATCCGAGTTGCGCACTGCGGGCAGCGCCCGCTTGGCATCCACCGACAAGGTCAGCGCCCCGCTTTGGCCGATCGCGAAACCGCGCGAGGCACCCCCCTGGAGGGTATCGCCGTCGCTGCCGCTGCCGTCACGGCCGTACCGCTGCCCGGCATCCACCTGCGCGCGGCCACCGCTGGCCTCATTCTTGAGGATGACGTTGATGACGCCCGCGATCGCGTCGGAACCATACTGCGCGGAGGCGCCGTCGCGCAGCACCTCGATGCGCTCGATCGCACTCGCCGGGATCAGGTCCAGGTCGACCGGGTTGCCGCCAGCAGATGTGGCGCCGGAATTGAAGTCGATGACCGAACTGTTGTGGCGGCGCTTGCCGTTGACGAGCACCAGCACGTGCACGCCCGAGAGACCGCGCAGGCCGGCGGGGCGGGTCAGGCTGTTGAATGAGGAACTTCCCACCGTGGTGGACTGGAACGAGGGCACGAGCTGCGTCAGTACGTCGCGCAGCTGCATGCTGCCGGCAAGGCGCTCGATCTGCTCTCCGCCGATCACGTCGATCGGGGTCGGGCTCGAGAGCACCGTGCGCGGCTGGCCGCGGGAACCGGTGACGACCACCTCCGCCAGCGAATCCGGCGAACCCGGCTCAGCCGCGTAGGCCGGGAGGGACACCGCGGCACTGGCCACCGCGAGGACGGCGGAGCCGGACAGGACAA
>CAJACZ010000024.1 GCA_903938365.1 uncultured Pseudomonadota bacterium
AAGACCGACGGGATCGATCGGGCCACGCTCGAGCGCTGGTGCCGCACGGCGGGGTGGGAGTCCCTGCTCAACCGCGCCGGCACCACGTTTCGCAAGCTCCCGGAACCCGCCCGTGCCGGACTGGACGAATGCAGGGCCATCGAGCTGATGCTGGGGCAGCCTTCGATGATCAAGCGGCCTGTACTGGAGGGGCCCGGCCACCTGCTGGTCGGATTCAACCCTGCAGCCTATTCGGCTGCACTGCAGCACTCAGTCCAGCAGGAAAAGTGACAGCCGCGGCACGGCAGCAACCACCACCAGCGCCACCAGCATGATGGCGATGAAGGGCAGCACCGCCCGGCATACGGTCTTGAAGTCCACCCGGAAAGCACCCATCGCAACGATGAGGTTCAGGCCCATGGGCGGTGTGAGGTAACCGATCTCGAGGTTTACCGTCATCATGATCCCGAAGTGCACCGGATCGATGCCCTGGGCCTGCGCCACAGGCTCCAGGATGGGCGCGAGGATCAGTATCGCCGATCCCATGTCCATCACCATGCCCACCAGCAGCAGCAGCAGGTTCGTGACCACCAGGAAACTGGCAGGCCCGTCGAACCACTGGTTCAGTATCCCGACGATCTGGGCAGGGACCTGCTGATAGGACAGGAAGACGTTCAACGACAGCGCCATCATCAGCACGGGAAACAGGGACCCCAGCAGCCTCGTCGTCTCCACCGTGATCCTGAACAGCCCGCGCGGATCGAGCTCGCGGTGGATGAACATCTCGACAAACAGCGCGTAGAAGAGCGCCACTGCCGCCGACTCCGTCGCCGTGAAGTAACCGCTGTAGATGCCCCCGAGGATGATCACCGGCAGCAGCAGCGACCACGCGCCCGAAACCAAAGCCGCACGCAACTCGACGACATCCCAGCCGGGCAGCCTGAGCCGCCAGTTCACGAAAACCGAATACGCGGCGAACAGCGACACCAGCAGCAGCCCCGGTCCGATGCCAGCGAGAAACAGATCGGCGATCGAGGTGCTCGTCATCACCCCGTAGAGGATCAACGGGATGCTCGGCGGAATGATGATGCCGAGCGTACCTCCCGCGCAGACGAGGCCCAGCGCGAAGGACCGGCTGTAGCCCGCCTTCAGGAGTGCTGGATACATGATGCTCCCCACCGCGAGCAGCGTCACGATGCTGGAGCCCACGATCGCCGCAAACAGCGCGCAGGAGAGCACCGTGGCGATGGCGAGTCCGCCCGGAATCGGCCCGGTCAGAGCGCTCATGAGGCGCACGAGGCGGGGCGCGATCGCACCGCCCGCCATGATGTTCCCCGCCAGCAGGTAGAGCGGTATCGAGAGCAGCACATCCCGATTGAGCGAATCCCAGCCGTCGAGCACGATGTAGTCGAGGATGCCGTCGCCCCAGACGAGGTAGGCATAGCCGGCCGCGCAGCCCAGCACGACGAACAGGTTCTGGCGCAGCGCGAACAGCGCCAGGGCCAACAGCAGTAGCCCGAAGACCGTCATGCTTCGTTCCTCGCGGCAGGCGCCAGCGCAGGCCACGTTGCGTAGATGGCATGGCGCAGCGCACACAGCAGGAAGGCCAGTGGCAGCACCGCCTGGAACGGCCAGACCCACAAGCGCAGCACGATGGAGCGCTCGTCGAGTACTCGCGTCTCGAGCACGACCTGCAGCGCGACGAAGGCAAAGCCAATGCAGAAGGCGGCCGTCAGGGCCTCGCCCAGCCTGGCGAGGACCGGATCCCAGCCCGCGGGCAGCCAGCGATCCGCGAATCTCGGGCGAAGGTGCGAGCCACTGTCCGAGGCGAGGCCGATGCCCACCAGCGTGACCATGATATTGGCGTAGACACCGACTTCGCGCGCCCAGATCAGCCCGGTGCCGGTGAATTCCCGTACCGCAACGTCCACGAAAATCACCGTGGCGAGGACCGCGAAGGCGGCGCAGGTGATGACCCGCTCCAGCGTGCGCACGGAATCGAGCAGGCGATAGACGAGCGGCGGCGAAGTCATCGAATCCGGAGCCTCTTCGGTTGGCTTCCCAGTTTACACATAGTCGACACGCCACCGGTCGCGTCTCGGTTGCGGGTGCGGCGCCGCGTTGGCATAGTCGGGCGACCCATCCCCCACGTCGCACCGCGAGCATGCAACGCCGCTCTCTCCTCCGAAGCCTGCTGGCCACCCCCCCTGCGCTCCTGCTCGCCGGCTGCGCCGACAATCCCGCGCCGCGGCGCGTGGTCTACGCCAGCGCGTTTTCGCTGCCCAAATCGACGGATGAGGCGATCTGGCTCGATTTCGAGGCCCGCGTGGAACGCGAGCTGCCGGGGCACGATGTCCGCCTGCTGATACGCGGCGAGGCCGGACCGGAGGAGTCGTCTTTCGCGGCCCTGCGGCGCGGCCGGATCCAGATCGCCGGCGGCTCCTTCGCGGGCGTGGCGACGCTGGTGCCCGAAATCGCGCTGTTGTCCCTGCCGTTCCTGTTCGACACCGCAGAGGAAGTGGACTACGTCATGGACCGGCACATGCTCGCACCGTTCCGGGAACTGTTCGCGGCACAGGGGCTGCGGCTGATCCAGTGGTCGGAGGTCGGCTGGGTCCACCTGTACAGCAAGACGCCAGTGCGCCTCCCGGAAGACACCCGGGGTACGCGAGTGCGCGCCTCCTCGTCGATCGCCTCGCAGGCCTTCATCAGCGAGATCGGGGCGGACATGATCACACTGCCGTTCTCGGATGTGCTGCCAGGCCTGCAGACAGGACTGGTCGATGCCGGTGTGACCACGGTGACCATGTACACGCTCTCCGGGATCCCGAAAGTCGCGCCCAACTACGCGCTGACGCGGCACAGTTACGACATGGGAGTGCTGCTCGCCAATGCACGCTGGATGGACAGTCTCGCGCCGGCGGAGCGCGCCGTCTACGAGAAGGGTTATGGCGACGTAGCCGAGTCCCGGCGGCGAGTCCGTACCGCCGTCTCGACCCTCCTGCTGGCGCTGCCGAAACAGGGAGTCTCGCTGTATGAGCCGACGCCCGAAGAGCGCGAGTCATGGCGCGCTGCCGCGCGTCCCTCCTACGAAAAACTGGTTAAGCAGGCCGGCGGCGCATCGGCCCGGATCTACGAAGCCCTGCTCGAGGGCAAGCAGGCCTGGCGCCAGGCAGCACGGGGATAGGCGCCGACGATGCGCCCCCACATCGAGTTCATCCCCTCGCAATGGTTGCCCTGGCAGGAGGACGCATTGCCCGCCGCACGGCCAGGCATCCGCGCGCGGGTCCTCTCAAGGGACCCTGACGACGGCTCCTGCAGCCTCATCATCGAGTACCCGCCGGGCTTCACGGCAGGCTCGCAGGTGCTCGGAGTGGACGAAGAGCTGATGGTGCTGAGCGGCAGCATCGAAATCGACGGCGTCCGCTACGGCCGCCATGACTACGCGCATCTGCCGCGCGGGCTGCGTCGCCGCGGCATGCACTGCATCGCCGGCGCCCAGGTGCTGAGCTTCTTCTCCGGCGAGCCGATCGCTTTCCCGGGCGACAGCGCGCCGTTGCCCGATGCCGACCCCGCACGCCTGGTGCGCCGCATCGACACCCGCGCACTCGCCCCGATGACCGGCCCGCGCAAGCACATGGCGAGCGAGGGCTTCAACCATGGCGGTACGGTCCACAAACTGTTGTTCGATGACCCGCTGACCCGGGACAAGACCTGGATCGCTGGGCTTCCGCCTTACTGGAGCTGCGACACCGTGGAGCGGCATCCGGTGTGCGAGGAGGAATTCGCCCTCGCCGGGGATATCCACATGCCGAACGGCATCATGCTGGAAGGCGCGTATTTCTGGCGGCCGCCCGACGTGGCCCACGGTCCGTTCGGCACTCTGGGCGGCACCATCCACTTGTGCCGCGGCAAGGGTGGCCTGTATTCCACGCGCTTCGAACCCGCCGCGAAACCTTTCCGCTGGGACCCGCCCTACCAGCCGATACTGCCGGTCGATTATCTCGCTTACGTTCCGTCTTCAATCGACCTCCAGGAGTCGCTCGCTTGCAACCCAGGTTCCTGACCGTAGGCGACCGCCAGGTCCATTACCACACTGCGGGCGAGGGCCCGCCCGTCGTGCTGCTGCACCCGTCGCCCCTCTCCGGCAAGGCGGTCCTGCCACTCGCCACCGAACTCGCGAAGCACTTCCGCGTCTTTGCGCTGGATACACCGGGCTACGGTCTGTCCGACGCGCCCGCGACGCGCCCCGAGTCGCTGGACGACTACCTCGAGGGCTTCGCGGCCACCTTCGACGCGCTCGGACTCGGGCCGGTCTGCCTGTATGGCGCAGCCACCGGTGCGCAGTTCGCGGTCGCCTTCGCGCGCCGTTATCCGCAGCGCGTGTCGCTGATGATCCTGGACTCCGCCGGCCACTTCGATTCGGCGACGACCGAGGCCATGGTCACCGACTACTTCCCGCCCCTGCAGCCTCGGGCCGACGGCAGCCACCTGGCCACGCTCTGGCACATGGTCCATGACCTCTTCGTGTTTTTCCCCTGGTGCGACGCGCGCCCGGCCGCACGACTCGCCCGCGACCTGCCGCCGGTCACGCTGATGCAGGATTACCTGCTCGACTACCTGCGCGCGGGCGACCGCTACGACTGGGCCTACCGGCCAGCGTTCTTCCACGAGCGGGTCGAATACGCCCGGGAAGTCACCGTACCCTCGCTGCTGGTGCGCTGGCCCTCCAGCGTGATCCTCGCCGAAACCGACGCGCTGATCCGGCACGGCCTGCCGGACAACTACGAAGTGCTGCGAGTAGGGCCCACGCCTGCAGAGCGGTATGAGGGGATCGCCGAAGCGGTCCGTGCCCGGTACGGCGCCACGACAGCGGCGCAGCCGGAAACGTCGGCGCCGGCCCCCGCATCACGCGTCTCGTCCTCCTACATCCATGTCGACGGGCTGCGCCTGCACCTGCGGTCACGCCTTGCCGGTGTCGGCAAGCCCCTGCTCGCGCTGCACGGCGCGGGAAGCTCTGCCTCGGCGATGGAGCGCTGGCTGCTGACACAACGCGAACCGGCGCCACTGATCTGCGTCGATCTGCCGGGACATGGAGAGAGTACCGCGCGTACCGCCGCTGCCGGGACTCTTGACCCGGGCGTTGCCGGGCTCGCTGCGCTCATCGACAACGTGCTGGGCGAACTCGGCATCGACTCCTGCGACATCGTCGCCGAACCGCTCGGCGCCTGCATCGCACAGGAGCTCGGGCGCCGCCGCCCCGGCCTCGTCGGCGCACTGCGGCCCCTCGGCGCCTCGCCCCCGGCCACGCCACCCCTCGCTGACTGGCTCGTACGCCACATACCGGATCTCTCTCCGGCACTGGACGGCACCCACCTGTTCCGCGCCTGGCACCATGCGCGGCATGCCGCGCTCTGGTCGCCGTGGTGGCAACGGACCCGGACCCATGCCCTCGCCAGCCCGCTGCCCCCGCCTGCGGAGCTGCACGCCCGCGTGGTCGACATCATGAAGGCAGGCCCCG
>CAJACZ010000025.1 GCA_903938365.1 uncultured Pseudomonadota bacterium
CGCGCGCTGGCACGCGGCCGTCGCGGCGCGGCCCAGCGCGCGCGCCTGACACCGACCCCGCCGCAGGAGAGCCCTCATGGAAGCGGATTTCTGGCGGACACGCTGGCAGCGCAACGAGATCGGCTTCCATCAGGAGCGCCCACACGACGCGCTGGCACGCTTCTGGGAGCCGCTGGCCCTCGCCCCCGGCGCCCGCGTATTCGTGCCGCTGGCGGGCAAGAGCCTGGACCTGGTCTGGCTGGCCCGGCAGGGCCACGCGGTGGTGGGCATCGAACTGTCGGAAATCGCCGTGCGCGATTTCCATACCGAGCACGGGCCGATCGACGGCCTGGACCTGCGCTGCGGCGACCTCTTCGACCTCACCGCAGGCACGCTAGGCCGCATCGACGCAGTCTTTGACCGTGCCTCGCTGGTGGCGCTGCCGCCGCCGATGCGGCAGCGCTATGCGGCGCAGCTCGCCGAGCTGTCGCCGCCCGGCACGCGCACGCTGCTGGTCACGATGGAGTACGACCAGTCGCGCATGGCCGGGCCGCCGCACAGCGTGCCCGAAGCGGAAGTGCACGAACTCTTCGGTGCCACGCACCACATCGAATGGCTGGCGCGCGACTCCTGCCTAAGCGACTTCCCGCGCTTCTCGCAGCGCGGGGTCGATGCCCTGGCCGAGGCCTTCTACCTGCTCACTCGACGCTAGCGCCCGACCCCGCGGGGACCTCCATCCCGAGCGCGCGGGCCACGAACGCCCACTGGTCCGCGAAGTCGTCGACCTGCATCCACACTGGCTTGCCGGCGCCGTGCCCGGCGCGGGTCTCGACGCGGATCAGCACGGGGTTCGCACAGCCCTGCACCCGCTGCAGTTCGGCCGCGAATTTGTAGCTGTGCCAGGGCACCACGCGATCATCACGGTCCGCCGTGGTCACCAGCGTCGGCGGGTAGCAGGTGCCCGCGCGCAGGTTGTGCACCGGCGAGTAGGCCTGCAGTGCGCGGAACTGCGCCGGATCCTCCGACAGGCCGTAGTCCGACGACCACTGGCGCGCGTTGGCGCTGGCCGTGTGATAGCGCAGCATGTCGAGCACGCCTACCGCCGGCAGCGCCGCGCCGAACAGGTCGGGGCGCTGGGCCAGCGTCGCGGCGACCAGCAGGCCGCCGTTGCTGCGGCCGCTGATCGCGATCCGCTTCGGGGTGGTGTAGCCCTCGCCCACGAGGTATTCGGCCGCACCGATGAAGTCGTCAAACACGTTCTGCTTGCGCAGCTTCGTGCCCGCCTGGTGCCAGGCCTCGCCGTACTCTCCGCCGCCGCGCAGGTTGGCCTCGGCGTAGATGCCCCCCATTTCGAGCCAGACCAGCACCGCAGGCCGGAACACCGGCGTGAGCGAAATGTTGAAGCCGCCATAGCCATAGAGCAGCGTCGGCGTGCGGCCGTCCTTCACCAGGTCGCGCCGGTGGGTCAGGAACATGGGCACGCGCGTGCCGTCCCGGCTGGTGTAAAACACCTGCCGCGTGATGTAGCGCGAGGTGTCGGCGTCGATGCGCGGCGCCCGGAACACGGTGGCGACATTGCGCGCGACGTCGTAACGCAGCACCCGGCCCGGCTGCAGGTGGTCCGCGTAGGCGAAGAAGGTCTCGGTGTCCTTGCCCGAGCCGGGGAATCCGGCCACGGTGCCGAGCCCGGGCAGCGGCACGTCGCCCACCGGGCGACCGTCCTTCTCGAACAGCCGCGCCACGCTGTGCGCGTCGCGCACGTAGTTCGCGATCAGGCGACCGCCGACGAAATTCGCTTCGGCGAGCACGTCGTCCTGCTGCGGCACGAGTTCGCGCCAGCGCGCCGGCGCAGGGTCGGTGGCTTCGACCGCCAGCACCCGGCCCCGCGGCGCCGACTGCGTGGTCTGGACGTAGAAGGTGTCGCCCTCGGAGCCGATCACGGTGTAGAGCGCATCCCAGGCGCCGAACAACGCGCGTGCCGGCTCGGCAGGCCGCCGCAGGTCCACGAGGTCGATGCCGTTGCGCTCATAGCCGTCGAACAGCGACACCACGAGATAACGCCCGTCGTCGGTGACGCTGGCCGAGGGCGCCCGCGTCGGGTGCCCCTGCACGCGATACACCAGGGCGTCGTCTTCCTGGCGCTGGCCGAGGCGGTGGAAGTACACCGCAGGCTGGGCCTGGTCGTCGCCGCGCGCTTCGTCCGGCGCGCCGGCGCGCCGCGGATAGCGGCTGTAGTACACACCGGAACCGTCCGCCGCCCAGGACAGCTGCCAGAACTTGGTGAACCGCAGTTCGTCGCCGAGGTCCTGGCCGTCCGCGACCCTGCGGAAGCGCCAGATCTCCCAATCGGTGCCACCGTCGGAGAGCGAATAGGCCAGCACCTTGCCGTCCGGCGAGGGCTCGAAGCGCGCCAGCGCAACCGTTGCGTCGTCGCGGGTCGCGTTCGGGTCGAACAGCACGCGCGGTGCCGCATCGAGCGCCTCGGAGACGTACAGCACGCTCTGGTTCTGGGTGCCGTCGTTGCGCAGGAAAAAATACCGACCGCCCTTCTGCCGCGGCACGTCGACGCGTTCGTAGTTCCACAGGCGCGCCAGCCGCTCCCGGATCCAGGCGCGCTGGGGAATGGACTCCAGCCAGGGCTGCGCCAGCGCGTTCTGCGCCGTCACGAAATCGCGCGTCGCCTGCGACGCGGGATCCTCCAGCCAGCGGTAGGGATCCGCGACACGGGTGCCGTGGTAATCGTCGACGACGGTGCCGCGCGGGGCGGCGGGGTAACTGGGCATGGCGGCTTCCTGCGTCGGGGCCCGATCCGTGGGGGGCGTGCTGCACGCCGCGAGAAGGGTCAGCAGCGCTGCGGCCGCGGCCCCGGTATGGCGATGACTCATGTTCCTCTCTACACTCCTTCGGCCGCCCAGCAGGCGATGTTATCGGACACCGTCGCACGATGCGAAACCCCTCTGCCACCGCCTGGATCCCGGCCCTTGCGGCGCTGCTGCCCGCGGCCCTCGCTACCGCCCCCGCAGCCCCTGCGGCCCCTGCGGCCGAGCTCAGCATCGAGCGGATCTTTGCTGCGCCCGATCTGTCGGGCGTTTCGCTGCGCAGCCCGCGTTTCTCGCCGGACGGGCGCCTGGTGACCTACCTGCAGGGCAAGGACACGGACAAGGACCGCCTGGACATCTGGGCCTACGACATCGACGCGAAGCGCAGCGCAGTGCTGGTGGATTCGGCCACCCTGGTCGCAGAGGAAGGTGCCCTGTCCGCCGAGGAGGAGCAGCGCCGCGAACGGCAGCGCACCTCGTCCCTGCGGGGCATCGTCGACTACGAATTCTCGCCCGATTCCCGCTTCCTGCTGGTGCCGCTCGCCGGCGACCTGTTCCTCTATGACCTGCGCGCGCCGCAGGGCCGCGCCGCCGCGCGGCAGCTGACCCGCAGCGCGGAAGCCGAGACCGACGCGCGCTTCTCGCCGCGCGGCAGCCATGTCAGCTATGTCCGCGGGCAGAATCTCTACGCCCTGGAGCTGGCCACGGGCCGCGAGATCGCCCTCACCACCGCCGGTGCAGGGCTGGTCTCCTACGGGGTCGCCGAATTCATCGCCCAGGAAGAGATGGACCGCAGCACCGGCTACTGGTGGTCCCCGGACGAAACCCGCATCGCCTACACGCGGGTGGACGAGTCACCGGTGGACGAACTCGAACGCTTCGAGATCTACGCCGACACGGTCAAGGTGATCCGCCAGCGTTACCCGGCGGCGGGCCGCCCCAATGCGCGGGTCACCCTGCAGGTCGCCGCCCTCGCGGGCGGTGCCGCGGCGGTGCAGGTCGATCCCGGCACCGACCCCGATGTCTACCTGGCCCGCGTCAACTGGTTCCCGGACGGCCGATCGCTGGCGGTACAGCGCCAGTCGCGCGACCAGCGCAGGCTCGCGCTGCTCAAAGTCGATGCAGCCTCGGGCGCCACCACGACGCTGCTCGAGGAACGCAGTGACACCTGGGTCGAACTCCACGACGAACTCACGTTCCTGCCCAGGCGCAAAGGCTTTCTCTGGGCCTCCTCGCGCAGCGGGTTCAAGCATCTGTATCTCTATGACCTCGACGGTCGCCTGCAGCGCCCCGTCACCGCGGGCGAGTGGATGGTGGTGGGCGACGCCGGCGAGCGCGCGATCGAAGCCGTCGACGAGAAGCAGGGCTGGGTGTATTTCTCGGCGAACCGGGAAACGCCGCTCGAGCGCCACCTCTACGCCGCACCGCTCGACGGGCCTGCCGATCAGGCGGGCGTCGAGTCCGGCATCCAGCGTCGCTCCGCGGAGTCCGGCTGGCACTCGGTGCAGATGTCGCGCGACGCGAAATTCTGGCTGGACACTTTCTCGACGCCCGACGCACCGCCCTCGCTGACGCTGCGCCGCGCCAGCGGCGCGGCCGTGGCGACGCTGGTCGCCAACGCGCTCGACGCCGCGCACCCCTACGCGCCGCACCTCGAGGCGCACCAGCCCACCGAGTTCGGCACGCTCACGGCGGCGGACGGGCAGGTGCTGCACTACCAGATGATCCGCCCCCGCGGCATGCAGCCCGGGCGCCGCTATCCGGTGATCGTGGATGTGTACGGCGGCCCCGGCAACCAGCGCGTCCGGCGGGCCTGGGGCGGTTTCCCGCGCAGCAACGAAGGCTTCTTCAGACAGTACCTGGCGCAGCGCGGCTTCGTCGTGTTCACGCTCGACAACCGCGGCTCCGGGCACCGCGGCGTGCGCTTCGAGGGTGCCCTGCACCGGCGCCTGGGCGGCGTCGAGATCGACGACCAGGTACGCGGCGTCGAATTCCTCCGCACGCTGCCCTTCGTGGATCCGGCGCGCATCGGCGTGTTCGGCTGGAGCTACGGGGGTTACATGGCCCTGATGAGCATGGTGCGCGCTCCCGGGCATTTCGCCGCAGGCGTGGCCGGCGCGCCGGTCACCGACTGGAAGCTCTACGACACCCACTACACCGAGCGCTACATGGGCACCCCCGGGAACAACCCGGACGGTTACCGCGAGGGCAGTGTCATGACGCACGCTGCCCAGCTGCGCGGCCCGCTGCTGGTGATGCACGGCATGGCCGACGACAACGTGCTCTTCACCCACAGCACGGCGCTCTTCAAGACACTGCAGGACCTCGGCAAGCCCTTCGACGTCATGCCCTACCCCGGCAGCAAGCACGGGCTGCTGCGCTTCCCCGCCACCGGCCCCCACGGCTATGCCAGCGTCGAGAGTTTTTTCCGCCGCACGCTGGGCAGCGGCCCTTCACCCTGAGCCCCATGACCAAGATTTCAAAACTGTTCGACAGCAACCGCGCGTGGGCCGAGGACATCACCGAGGCCGACCCGGAGTTCTTCACCAAGCTGGCGCGGCAGCAGTCGCCCGACTATCTCTGGATCGGCTGCGCCGACAGCCGCGTGCCGGCGAACGAGATCGTCGGCCTGCTGCCCGGCGAGCTCTTCGTCCACCGCAACGTCGCCAACGTGGTCGTGCACACGGACCTCAACTGTCTCTCCGTGCTGCAGTACGCGGTCGACGTGCTGGACGTCGAGCACGTGATCGTCTGCGGTCATTACGGCTGCGGCGGCGTGCATGCCGCCATGCGCAACAGCCGGCTGGGCCTCATCGACAACTGGCTGCGCCACGTCCAGGACGTCATGCGCAAGCACCGTGCCCGCCTCGATGAACTGCCCACGGAAGACCAGCGCCTGCGCCGGCTCTGCGAACTGAACGTGATCGAGCAGGTGCTGAACGTGGGCCAGACCACCATCGCCCAGGAGGCATGGGACCGGGGCAAGGCACTGGAGATCCATGGCTGGATCTACGGTATCTCGGACGGGCTCCTCAAGGACCTGAGCGTCAGCGTCAGCAGCCACGCAGAGTTCGAGCAGGTTTATCGTTCGGTCGCCGAGTCGACCTGAACGCGACCTGAACGCGACCGGTTCGTGAACCGGCGCACAGCCGATCGCGGGCTTTGACCGGAACATGCCCGGATGTCCGGCCTGCCATGGTTCAAGATCGCGGTGCTTGCCGCGCTGGCATGGGGGAGCTGGGACGCCTGGCGGACACGGCCGGCAGATCCCCCGCCGGGCATCCTCGCGCCCTCACCGCCCGACCAGCAGCCGCTCAACCCGGATTCGGCCGCTGCCCGCGCCCTGCCGCGCGGCGACTGGGAGTTGCTGCCCCGGGCCCGCTACTCGATCACGGCGCGACTGCTGTCGCGCCAGGGCTACCGCTTCGATTCGATGGCCGAAGTCTCGCCGCTCGACTTCGCGCTGGGCTGGGGCCCGATGTCCGACACCCGGGTACTCGAGGCACTCAGGATCGGCCAGGGGGGACGGTTTTTTTCGCTGAGCTGGCGGGAAACGCCACCCCTGCCCGCCGAAACACTGATGCAGCACAGCGCGAACGTGCACATCATTCCCGCCAACAGCGGCATCGCGCGGCGCCTCGACCGCGTGCGCCGTGGCGAGATCGTGCGGCTTGAGGGCCGCCTGGTCGACGGCGAGCGCGGCGACGGAATGGAGTTCCGCACCTCCCTGACCCGCAGCGATACCGGCGGAGGGGCCTGCGAGGTCCTGCTCGTCGAGGACCTCGCAGTCCTGGCGCCCGGGAGCGCGCGCCTCAGAACTTGATCTTGCCGCCGCCCGAGGGCATGCCGCCGACTTCCGGCACGACGATGCGCGAGGCCTGCTCGCGACGCATCTCGCGCGCTTCCTCGATCGCGTCTTCCAGCGCCTGCTTGACGGCGTCCGGGAACTTCGCGATGGCCTCGGCCAGGTCCTTCGCCTCGATCTCGAACATCAGCGGCAGCACGCCACCCGGCGTGAGCAGCTGCGTCTGGCCCGCGTAGAGCACCGGCCGGGACTCGTCGTGCGAGCCATCGACGGTGACGGGCACCATGCGGCGCAGCGTACCGGCCCGACGGTCCGTGAAGACCTCTTCGCGGTAGAGCTCGGCGACATCGAACTTGATCTCTGGAAGCCCCTGTTCCTGGCCGACCATGTGTGTGATTCCTCGGGTTGGATGAGTCGAACGAATTCGGAAAGCGCGGCGGGCCCGTTCAGCGGGGGCGCGCGTGGTCCTCGGCGATCATGTCGATCGTCGTCGGAGCGCCGGACTGACGGATGATGGCCTTCTTGCGGAAGAATCGCGTGTAGCCCGAAGGCCCCATGCGCGAACCGCCCATGCCCGACAGCTTGAAGGAGTGTTTGTCGGCCTCGTAGCAGGTGGAAGTCAGCGAGCCGTCGTTGAGGCTGATCCCGCCGGCATCGATGTGCCGGCCGATCGCCTCGGCTTCCTCGAGGGTGCCGGCGATCACCGCGGCGGAGAGGCCATAGACGCCGTCGTTTGCGAGCGCGATCGCCTGTTCAGGCGTGTCGTAGGCCATCACGGGGATCACCGGACCGAAGGTCTCTTCGGTCATGACCTGCATCGTGTGGTCGACATCCACCAGCACCGTGGGCCGCAGCCACTTCCCGCCATGGTCCTCAACCTCGCCACCGCACAGCACGCGTGCGCCCCGCGCCCGGGCGTCGGCGATCTGCGCAGCGACGATCGCGGCCTGCCTGCCGAATATGAACGGGCCGATGGTGCCGTGGTGGATATCGGGCCAGTTGGGCTCGACACGGCTCGCCTTCTCGACGAGCCGCGCGACGAAGCGGTCGTAGAGACTGCGATGGACGTAGACGCGCTCCAGGGACTGGCAGGCCTGGCCGGTCGCCAGGCAGGTCGCGCGCAGCGCAACGTCCGTAGCGCGCTCGAGATCAGCGCTGGGCGCGATGACCAGCGGATCGTTGCCCCCCAGTTCGAGGAAGGCGGGGATGAACTGCCGGGCCGCGTTCTCGGCGACGGTGCGCCCCGTGGCCACGCTGCCCGTGAAGCACACGACATCGGACAGCCGGACCAGCGACTCGCCCGTCTCGCGCGCCCCCGGCAGCACCGCCAGCACGGCGGCGAGCTCGGGCACCGCCTCGATCGAGCGGCGCACCGGCTCGACGAAACGCGGCGTCACCTCGCTCGGCTTGACCAGCACCGCACAGCCGGCGAGCAGCGCCGGGATGGCGTCGATGAAGCACAGCGAGAGCGGGAAATTCCAGGGGCTGATGATGCCCACCAGCGCGTAGGGCACGTGCTGGGAGCGATAGCTGATCGAAGGCTGCGTCGCGGACTGGAATTCCTCGTCGCGCGCCAGGGTCGGCACATCGCGGACCCAGCGATCCACCATGCCCAGGATGGAGCCGGCCTCGCTGGTCGAGATGAGGTAACGGCCGGTGTCCACCGCGAGGGCGGCGGCGATCTCTGCCTGGCGCGACTGGAACTCCGCACGCCAGCGCAGCAGGACCTCGATGCGGTGGGACAGCGGTGCGGCAGCCCAGCCCGCCTGGGCGGCGCGCAGGCGCGCCGTCACGGCCTCGAGTTCAGCGCGGGACGGCGCGTTGAAGTGATAGTCCACTGCGCCGCTGCGGGGGTTATGCACGGCGATGCGCTCGCCGGTGGTGATGGACGGTGCGGCGTTGACGGCTGGCGTGCTCATCGGGAACTCCGGGGGGGTCGGCGCATCACGGGTCTATCGAGCGCTGGGACGATGACGCTGCAGGGCGTCGATGAACGGTCGATCGGCTTCGAGCAGGTCTTCATCGCCCAGCTGATCCAGCGGCACCCACTTGATCTGCTGGCCGTCCAGCCCGCGCGGCTCCCCGCCGAACTCGGGCACCACGTGCAGGTGCAGTTCGACGTCGCGGTCCGGGTAGGCGTGAGCCAGTGTCATCAGGGCTTCGCAGCGCCGCAGCTCGATGCCGAGTTCCTCGCGCAGTTCCCGGGCGAGGGCCATGGCCTCGGTTTCGCCCTCGGCGATCTTGCCGCCCGGGAATTCCCAGCGCCCTGCGAGGTGCTTGCCGGGCGGCCGCTGCGCGATGAGCACCCTGCCCCGCGCATCCAGCAAGGCACCGGCGACCACCCTCAGCCGCAGCCGGGCAGACGCTGCGGACCCGCTCAAGCGCCCGCCCACCCGCTGGCTGAGCCGCTCAATCCTGCTGCAGCTGGCCGTGGCACTGCTTGAACTTCTTGCCCGACCCGCAGGGGCAGGGCTCGTTGCGCCCGACCTTGCGATCGCCGCGGATGAAGGTGCCCGCCTGCCCGGAATCGCCCGGATCGGCCGAGCCGAGCATGCGGCCGGCGGACTCCGGGGTGATCTGGGCGCCTGCCGCAGCGCCTGCCGCGGCTCCGAGGGCCGCAGCGCGCGGATCCGGGCTGCTGCCCTCGACACCGGAGGTGAGGATGGACGGAGCCTCGGCATGCTGGAGCTGGAGCGCCTGCAGCATTCGCTGCTGGCGTTCTTCTTCCTCGCGCTGCAGGTCCGACTCGGTGCGGATCTCGATGCGTGCCAGCACCGAGGCCGTGTCGAACTTCACGCGGTCGAGCATGTTGCTGAACAGTTCGTAGGCTTCGCGCTTGTACTCGTAGCGGTAGTCCTTCTGGGCATAGCCGCGCAGGTGGATGCCCTGGCGCAGGTAGTCCATCCCCGCGAGGTGATCGCGCCAGTGCTGGTCGAGCGTCCGCAGCATGATGTCCTTCTCGACATGCTGCATGAGTTCGGGACCGTAGCGCCCCGCCTTCGCGTCATAGGTGGCGGCCACCTCGTCGATGACGCGCCGGCGCAGCGACTGCTCGTCGAGTTCGGGTTCGGCGACGAGCCAGGCCCGCGGCTCGATCTCCGTGACGAAATCCTTGCGCACCGCATCGCGCAGCGCATCGAGGTCCCATTCGTCGTGGGCGACGTTGCGCGGCAGCGCAGAGTCCAGCAGGGTCCCCAGCGCATCCTCGCGCATGCCGCTGATCGCGGCTGACAGCTGCGCTGCGCCCATGATCTCGGTGCGTTGCTGGTAGATCACCTTGCGCTGGTCATTGGCGACGTCGTCGAACAGCAGCAGCTGCTTGCGGATGTCGAAGTTGTGCGATTCCACCTTGCGCTGCGCCTTCTCGATGCGGCCCGACAGCATGCGGCTCTCGATGACTTCGCCTTCCTTCATGCCCGCGACCGTCAGCAGCCGCTTGGTGAAGGCGGGATCGCCGAAGATGCGCATCAGGTTGTCTTCCATCGACAGATAGAAGCGCGAGGACCCCGGGTCGCCCTGCCGGCCCGAGCGGCCGCGCAGCTGGTTGTCGATGCGCCGCGATTCGTGGCGCTCGGTGCCGATGATGTGCAGGCCACCGGCCGCCAGCACCCGCGCGTGGCGCTCCTGCCACGCAGCACGGGCCTGCGCCCGGACCTCTTCGACGGTCTCGGGCGGCAGCGCCTGCAGTTCGGCCTCGATGTTGCCGCCGAGGACGATGTCGGTACCGCGACCCGCCATATTGGTGGCGATGGTGACGGCGCCCGGGCGACCTGCCTGCGCCACCACCTGTGCCTCGCGATCATGCTGCTTGGCGTTCAGCACTTCATGCGGGATGTTTTCGGTCCGCAGGATGCCCGACAGCAGCTCGGAGGTCTCGATCGACGTCGTGCCCACGAGCACCGGCTGGTCGCGCGTGGCGCAGTCCCGGATATCTTCGACGATGGCCTGGAACTTGTCCTTCTGGGTGAGGTGGACGAGGTCCGACTGGTCCTTGCGGATCATCGGCTTGTGGGTCGGGATCACCATGACCTCGAGGCCATAGATCTGCAGGAACTCGGGCGCTTCGGTGTCGGCGGTGCCGGTCATGCCCGAAAGCTTCTTGTACAGGCGGAAATAGTTCTGGAAGGTGATGGAGGCGACCGTCTGGTTCTCCTCGCGGACGCGCACGCCCTCCTTCGCCTCGACCGCCTGGTGCAGGCCGTCGGACCAGCGGCGGCCGGGCATGGTGCGCCCGGTGAACTCGTCGACGATGATGACTTCGCCGTTGCGCACGATGTATTCGACGTCGCGCTTGTACAGCGCATGCGCGCGCAGGCCGGCGTTGAGGTGGTGCATCAGGCGGATGTTCGCCGCATCGTAGAGACTCTCGCCCTCGCGCAGCAGCCCGGCCTCGATCATCATCGCCTCGACGGTCTCGTGGCCGGCCTCGGTCAGGTGCACCTGGCGCTGCTTCTCGTCGACCGAGTAGTCGCCGGCAGCATCCTCGGACTGCTGGCGGACCAGCCGCGGCACGAGATTGTTGATCGCGAGGTAGGAGTCGGTGCTCTCCTCGGCGGGACCGGAGATGATCAGCGGCGTGCGGGCCTCGTCGATGAGGATCGAGTCCACTTCGTCGATGATGGCGTAGGACAGGCTACGCTGGGCCCGGTCTTCGAGCCGGAAGGCCAGGTTGTCACGCAGGTAGTCGAAACCGAACTCGTTGTTGGTGCCGTAGGTGATGTCGCAGGCGTAGGCCGCGCGCTTCTCGGCCTGGGCCTGCTGGTTGCGGATCACGCCCACCGTGAGCCCGAGGAACCGGTACACCGGCGCCATCCAGTCGGCATCGCGCTGCGCGAGGTATTCGTTCACCGTGATGACGTGAACGCCCTGGCCCGTCAGCGCATTGAGGTACGCAGGCAGGGTCGACATGAGGGTCTTGCCCTCGCCGGTGCGCATCTCGGCGATCTTGCCCTGGTGCAGCGCCATGCCGCCGATCAGCTGCACGTCGAAGTGGCGCATGCCCAGCGTGCGGCGCGCCGCCTCGCGGACGACCGCAAAGGCCTCGGGGAGCAGGGCATCGAGCGGGGTACCGGCGGCCAGGCGGGCACGGAAGTCGTCGGTGCGGACCCGCAGCTGCTCGTCGGAGAGTTCCCGGAGCTCAGGCTCCAGGGCGTTGGCGGCCTGGACCTGGCGGGAAAGCCCCTTCAAGAGCCGATCGTTCCGGCTGCCGAATATGCGCGCGAGAATGTTGAACACTCGTGAGGACCTTCAGGTAACCCGAACAGAAGGCGGACCAGCGGGCCGCCCGGACTTAGCCGGGTATTGTACGGGAAGGCGGGCCCCGACGGGCTAGCGGCCGATGTAGCTCAGCGGGTTGACCGGACGCCCCTTGAACAGGACCTCGAAGTGCACGTGCGGACCCGTTGAACGGCCCGTCGAGCCCATCGTCGCGAGGTTGTCGCCGCGGGCGACCGTCTGCCCAACCTCGACGACCACCTTTTCGTTGTGGGCGTAGCGGGTCACGTAGCCGTCGCCGTGGCTCACCTCGACCACCCCGCCGTAGCCCGCGTGGTAGCCGGACGCGGTGACAATGCCCGCGGCGACCGCGATCACGTCCGAACCCCGGCTGGCGGCGAAGTCGACGCCCTTGTGGAACGAGCTGTGGCCCGTGAAAGGGTCCTGCCGCACGCCATACGCTGAAGACATGAAGCCGCGGCGCACGGGACGCCCGTCAGGGACGATCTGCTCATGCAGCTCGCGCTGCAGGATGGCGTCCTCGAGCGCGCCGAGCTGTGCGTCGCGCAGCGTCAGCCGATCCTCGAGATCGGCGATCAGCCTCGAGAGATCGGGGACTTCCGCCGCGAAGCCTTCGGCTTCGGGACCGCCGACAGCGGGCTCCGAACCGAAATCGAACTCACGGGAATCGATCTCGGCCATCTCGGCGAGACGCCTGCCGAGTGCGTCGAGACGGATCACGTGTGCATTGACCTGGCCCATGCGCGCCGACAGCGCATCGACGCGCTCCTGGAGTCGTGCGCGGAGGTTCTCCAGTTCCGCGCGCTGGTCCACCACCGCGCGCGCCAGCTCGGCGGGGCTGCCCCCGCCCGCCCGTGCGGCCGAGCGTTCGCCGAGGTGCATGCCTGCCGTGAACGCGGCGAGAACCAGTCCGCCGAGGACGCACGCGCCGAGCGCGGTGCCACCGAGCACCAGTCGGCGCGACAGCTGCAGGGACTGCGCTTCCGCGAAACGGCTGCGCATGAAAGCCCACGCAGAAGAGATGCGGTGGCGCATGCTGGCGATGCTGGACTGCGCTGGTGTCATGCCCACCTTCTCTGTGATGATCCGAGGGAAGAAGCCGTACCCGCGTGATCCAGGACCGTGTTTTCCATAACGTTCTGGACCGATCCTGAACTCCGGCGGCCGACTATGCCCAAACCTCCCGACCGATACAACAAAGCAAGGCCGTTCCGGGCACCGACGCCAGTCGGTAGTGCACCAAAGCCCATAAACCTCAGTGACTTACTGGCGAAATCTAAGATTTCCGGAAGGGAAGTCTCGCAGCTCTCTGATCGCCAAAGATACTGGCGGGATTTCCTCGGACAAAGGCTTCAGGAGGAGCTTTTCCGGCAGATCACCGGCATCGTCGAGCAGGAAGGAAGACTGAGCGTCTTCGCCAGTTCACCCGCCTGGTCCGCGCGCCTGCGCTTCGCGATGGCGGAACTCTGGCCCGAGGTGAGCGCCACCCACGCGGCGCTGCAGACCTGGGTGGTGAAGGTTCAGCCGAAGGCGGCGGAAACCTGGGGAGCCCGCACGTAGGAGATCGGCGCGTCCTCGGGCTTCTCGAAGACCACGGCCTCCCATGCCGTGCGATCCTCGAGCAGCGTGCGCAGCAGCAGGTTGTTGAGTCCGTGACCGGATTTGTAGCCGCTGAATTCGCCGATGAGACTGTAGCCCAGCAGGTAGAGATCGCCGATCGCGTCGAGGATCTTGTGCTTGACGAACTCGTCTTCGTAACGGAGCCCGTCCTCGTTCATCACGCCGGCATCGTCGAGCACGATCGCGTTGTCGAGATTGCCGCCGAGCGCGAGGTTGCGCGAACGCAGTGTCTCGATGTCGCGCATGAAGCCGAAGGTGCGCGCCCGACTGATTTCCTTGAGGAACGACGTCGTGGAGAAATCCATGGTGGCGCGCTGCGAGCGGCGCTTGAAGATGGGGTGGCTGAACTCGATCTCGAAGTTCACCTTGAAACCGTCGAAGGGATCGAAGCGGGCCCACTTGTCGCCGTCCTCGACCTGCACCGCCTTGCGGATGCGGATGAAGCGCTTGGGCGTGCGCTGCTCCTCGATCCCCGCTGACTGCAGCAGGAACACGAAGGGACCGGCGCTGCCATCCATGATCGGCACTTCCGGCGCGCTCACCTCGACACACGCGTTGTCGATGCCCAGCCCCGCGAAGGCGGACAGCAGGTGCTCGACCGTCGACACCCGGACATCGCCCTTGACGAGCGTCGTGCCGAGCATCGTGTCGCCCACGTTGAACGCGTGCGCAGGGATGTCGACCGGCTCGGCCAGGTCCGTGCGGCGGAACACGATCCCGGTGTCCGGGGCCGCAGGGCGCACGGTCATCAGGATCTTTTTGCCCGTGTGCAGGCCGACCCCGCTCGCGCGGATGGAGTTCTTGAGAGTGCGTTGTCCGACCATCTGGCTGCTGTCCAAGGATCCGGCGCATCAGGGCGCAGGCCGGAACCGGGCGGCACGCAACTGACTCGCGTGCCGCCCGACTAACGGAGCGTCGATACTACACGGCCGGGGGCCGTTCAGTCGGCCTGGCGGCGCAGGAACGCCGGGATGTCCAGGATGTCTTCGGCATCGAGGTCGTGGCGGAGGCCGTCGCCCACGGCCGCCTTGCGCTGCACCGCCGGCTTCTCGAAGTGCGAGTAGTCGGAGGCCGACATCGGCCCGCGGCGCACCACGCGCATCGGGACCTCGGTGCCGCCCTGGGTGGAACCCACGCCGGACACGGCTTTCTGCGCGGGGGTCATGCCGGGGCGCGCGGCCGAAGCCGGCTGCGGCCGGCCGAGGCCGGTCGCCACCACGGTGACCCGCAGCTCGTTGGTGATTTCGGGGTCGATGACGGTGCCGACCACGACGGTCGCGTCCTCGGAGGCGAACTGCTTGACGATCGCGCCGACTTCCTCGAACTCGCCGATGGCGAGGTCGAGCCCGGCGGTCACGTTGACCAGGATGCCATGGGCGCCCGAAAGGTTGACGTCCTCGAGGAGCGGCGAGGACACGGCCATTTCGGCGGCGATCCGCGCACGATCCTCACCGGAGGCACGGCCCGAACCCATCATCGCCATGCCGGTCTCGGCCATCACGGTGCGCACGTCGGCAAAGTCGACGTTGATCAGGCCGGGACGGGTGATCAGTTCGGCGATGCCCTGCACGGCGCCCTGCAGCACTTCGTTGGCGCTGCGGAACGCGTCGAGCAGGGTGGTCTTGGGCCCGAGCACCGAAAGGAGCTTCTGGTTCGGGATCGTGATCAGGGAATCCACGTGCTTCGCGAGCTCGGCCATGCCGTGATCGGCGGCCAGCGCGCGCTTGTTGCCTTCCATGTTGAACGGACGGGTCACGACGGCGACGGTCAGGATGCCGAGTTCCTTGGCGAGCTGCGCCACGATCGGCGCCGCGCCCGTGCCCGTGCCACCACCCATGCCGGCGGTGATGAACAGCATGTCGCAACCCCGGATCAGTTCGATGATGCGGTCACGATCCTCCATGGCGGCCTGCCGGCCGATCTCCGGGTCAGCGCCCGCGCCGAGGCCCTTGGTGATGTTGCCGCCGATCTGCAGCGCGGTCTTGACCTTCGAGTGCTTGAGGGCCTGCGCGTCGGTGTTGAGGCAGAGGAAATCGACGCCTTCGATGCCCGTGGTGACCATGTGCGCGACGGCATTGCCGCCACCGCCGCCGATGCCGAGCACCTTGATCACGGCGCTTTGGCTGTACGCATCCATCAGTTCGAACATTTCGTTGGTTGCTCCGTAGTTTGAGTCTGTCAGTTTCTGGAAGTTGTCAGCTTCGATTGGTGGTCTTGATCAAGAAAAAAATGGTCAGAAGTTCCCCTGGAACCAGCTCCGCATGCGGTCGACCATGCTCTTGGCGCTGCCGCCGAGGGAGCGGCCGCGGTTGCCCGGCAGGGCGTGGTCGCGCGCGTAGAGCAGCAGTCCGACGCCGGTCGCATGGATGGGATTGGTCACGACATCCGCAAGCCCCTTGACGCCCGAAGGCATGCCGAGGCGGACCGGCACGTGGAAGATCTCTTCGGCAAGTTCGATCGCGCCCTCCATCTTGGCGCTGCCGCCGGTCAGCACGATCCCGGCGGCGATCATTTCCTCGAATCCACTGCGGCGCAGTTCCTCGCGGATCAGGCCGAAGAGTTCCTCGTAGCGTGGCTCGACGATCTCGGCGAGCGTCTGGCGGGCGAGACGACGCGCAGGTCGATCTCCGACGCTCGGAACCTCAATGCTCTCGTCCGTGTTCGCGAGTTGTGACAAGGCGCAAGCGTACCGAATTTTTATGTCTTCTGCGTACTGAGTTGGCGTCCGCATCGACACCGCGATGTCGTTCGTCACCTGATCGCCCGCGATGGGGATCACCGCGGTGTGGCGGATCGCGCCCTGCGAGAACACGGCGATGTCCGTCGTGCCGCCGCCGATGTCCACGAGGCACACGCCGAGGTCCTTTTCGTCGTCGGTCAGCACCGCATAACTCGAGGCCAGCTGCTCGAGGACGATGTCGTCGACGGCCAGTCCGCAGCGCTGGATGCACTTCTCGATGTTCTGCGCGGCACTGTCCGCGCCGGTGACGATATGCACCTTGGTCTCGAGGCGCACGCCGGACATGCCGACCGGTTCGCGGATGCCCTCCTGGCCGTCGATGATGAATTCCTGCGGCAGGACATGCAGGATCTTCTGGTCCGCGGGGATCGCCACGGCCTTCGCGGCGTCGATCACGTGGTCGACATCGGTCTGCTGGACTTCCTTGTCGCGGATCGCCACCACGCCGTGCGAATTCAGGCTGCGCACGTGGCTGCCGGCGATACCGGCGAACACGGAGTGGATCTCGCAGCCGGCCATCAGCTCGGCTTCCTCGACGGCGCGCTGGATCGACTGCACGGTCGATTCGATGTTGACGACCACGCCCTTCTTCAAGCCGCGCGAAGGTTGTGAACCTATGCCTATGATCTCGATGCTGTTATCCGCACCGATCTCCCCGACCAGGGCCACCACTTTCGAGGTTCCGATATCGAGGCCGACGATCAGGTGTCTATCAGGTTTCTTTGCCATCTATTGATTCCGTATGTTCCGTCAGGCCCCGGCCGCGTCGTTCGCACCGCCGCGCCAGCCGACTGCGAAGCCATTCGTGTAACGCATGTCCACGTAATCGATGTCGCCGCTGCGCTGTGCGACCAGCGGCAGGGCGGCGGCCACGAAGCGCTCGAAGCGTTCGTCGACCTGGCGGCGGCCCAGCCGGACCCGCACGCCGTTGTCGAGGTCGATCTCCCACGCGCCGCGGGCATCGAGGCGCAGCGCCACGATGCGCATGCCGCCCTCGACCATCCGGCCCTGGATCGCGAGGTAGCGCTGGGCCACCTGGCCCTCGGTGCCGGCGGGTCCGGAGAGGCGGGGCAATTCGGGCGGAATGTGCCGGGTCTCGCTCGCGAACAGCTCGCCACGGGCGTTCAGCAGGCCGTTGGCCCCCCAGCGCGCCGCGGCCACCTGCTCGATCACCACCACGCTCAGGCCACGCGGCCAGGCACGCCCCACGGTCGCCGTATCCACCCAGGGCAGCGCCTCGATCGAGCGCTGCACCGCGGGCAGACTCACCGACACGAGGCCGAAGCCGCGGACCCGATCCTTCACCGCGCGCTCGACGTCCACCGGCGAGACGCGCTGGAAGAGCCCCTGCACCGACACCGTCTGGATCGGCTGGTCGAGCGTCCAGGCCAGTGCCGAGCCGAGCGTGACGAGCGTCGCGACGCTCGCGACCGAGAGCGCCACGCGCCGCCAGTCGACGGCAGGCAGACGCCAGCGGCGACCTTCCTGGCGGCGACGGTTCTTCGGCTTTCGGGTTCCCAGCATGTCGCTCGGTCTCGGTAAAGGTTGAGGTCAGCCGGCGAGCCGGCGCAGGAAGCTGGTCTCGAGCACGCGCCACGCGAGCTCATCGAACCCGACGCCCGTGGCGAGGGCCGCCATCGGCACCAGACTGTGGTCCGTCATTCCCGGCACGGTATTGATCTCGAGCAGCAGCGGACGACCCGTGCGATCCATCATGAAGTCCACGCGGCCCCAGCCCTCGGCCCCGGTCGCAGCGAAGGCGCCGAGCGCCAGCGCGGCCAGGTGCTTCTCCGCCTCGGCGGCGAGCCCGGAGGGGCAGAAATACTGCGTGTCGTCGCGGAAGTACTTGGCTTCGTAGTCGTAGAAGGTGCGCGGGGTCTGGATGCGGATCGACGGCAGCGCCCTGCCCTTGAGGATGGCGACCGTGTATTCGCCACCGGTGATCCACGGCTCGGCGAACACCGACTCGTCGGTCTGCGCCGCCGCGGCCCAGGCCGCCGGCAGCTCCTCGGCGCGCTCCACCCGGGTCATGCCCACCGAGGACCCCTGGGTCGCGGGCTTGACGATCATCGGCAGGCCAAGCCGGGACACGGCAAGCTCGAAATCCTCGGGCCCGCCCAGCACGACGCTCTCCGAGGTCGAGATCCCCACGGCCGCCGCCAGTCGCTTGGTGCGCAGCTTGTCCATGCAGATCGCGGAGCCAAGGACGCCGCTGCCGGTGTAGGGCACACCGAGGAACTCGAGCGCACCCTGCAGGGTGCCGTCCTCGCCGCCCGGGCCATGCAGCGCGATCCACGCGCGCGCGAAGCCGCCGTCGACCAGCGCGGCGAGCGGCGTCTGCGCCGGATCGAAGGCATGGGCATCGACGCCGCGGCGCTGCAGCGCGGCCAGCACCGCGTTGCCGCTGCGCAGCGAGATCTCGCGCTCGGTCGAGGTGCCACCGAGCAGCACGGCAACCTTGCCGAATTCCGCCGGGTCCGTCGCCTCGCGCAGCGCCGCCGGGTCACGCAGGAGGCGCATCAGGCCGCCTCCCCGACAATCCGCACTTCCGTCTGGAGACGGATCCCGTGTCTGCGTTCCACTGTCTGCTGCACGTGCTCGATCAACCTCTCGAGATCGGCCGCGGTCGCACCGCCGCCGTTGATGATGAAATTCGCGTGTTTTTCCGATACCTGAGCGCCACCGAGGCGCTCGCCCTTGAGCCCCGCAGCCTCGATCAGCCGCGCCGCATGGTCGCCGGGCGGATTCGTGAAGACCGAACCGCAACTCCACTCGCCGATGGGCTGGGTCTGCTTGCGCCGCACCAGCAGGTCGCGGATCGAATCACCTTCGACAGCCTCCAGCCGCGCGAAGCCCAGGGTCGCGGACAGGAACCACTCCTGCGCGGCCGGCGGATCGATATGCCGGTAGGAATAGTGGTACTCGGAAGCGCCGCGGGTCCGCACCGCGCCGGCGCGGTCGATCACTTCGACCGCCTGCACGTGCGGCCAGGTCTCGCCGCCGAAGGCGCCCGCGTTCATGGCGAGCGCACCGCCGAGCGTGCCCGGGATGCCGGCGAAGAACTCCGCCGGCCCGATGCCCCAGCGGCCGCACTGGCGCGCGATCCGCGCGCAGGGCACCCCCGCCTCGCAGTACACCCCAACCTCGCCGCTGCGCTCCAGGCGCGAGAGCGCGCCGTGGGTCGCGATGACCGCACCGCGCAGACCGCCGTCGCGCACCAGCAGGTTGCTGCCGAGCCCCAGCCAGTGCAGCGGCACTTCCGGCGGCAGCGCGCGCAGGAAGTCCGCCAGGTCCGCGCGATCACGCGGCTCGAAGTACAGGTCCGCCGGCCCGCCGACGTGCCACGAGGTGTGCCGGGACATCGGCTCGCCGAGCCGCAGCCGCCCGACGAAGCGCAGGCCGAGTTCTTCCACGGCGGTAACGCTCACGGCTGCGCTCCGGACGACAGCCGGGCCGGCAGTTCATGCGCTACCGCGCTGATGTTGCCGGCACCCATCGCCAGCACGACATCACCGGGACGCAGCAGGTCGCGCAGCGCGTCGGCCAGCTCCTCGACGCGGGCGACGAACACCGGTTCGACGTGGCCGCGGCCGCGCACCGCGCGGCAGATCGCGCGACCGTCGGCACCGACAATCGGCGTCTCGCCGGCGGCATAGACCTCGCTGACCAGCAGCGCGTCCGCTGTGGAGAGCACCGTCGCGAAGTCGTCAAGCAGGTCACGGGTGCGGGTGTAGCGATGCGGCTGGAAAGCCAGCACTACGCGACGGTTCGGATAGCCCTGGCGGATCGCCTCGAGCGTCGCGGCGATCTCGGTGGGGTGGTGCCCGTAATCGTCGACGATCGTCACCTCGCCGCCCGGCACGGGCACGTGGCCGATGAGCTGCAGGCGGCGATCCACCCCCTGGAACCGCGCCAGCCCGCGCTGGATTGCCGCGTCCGCCACGCCGAGCTCGGTCGCTACCGCGATCGCGGCCAGCGAGTTGAGCACGTTGTGCGTGCCTGGGAGGTTCACCGTCACGCGCAGCGCCGCGGCCTGGCCGGGTCGCAGCACCGAGAAGCTGGTCTGGAGCCCGTTGCGCTCGAGCTCCACGGCCCGCACGTCGGCGCCTTCGCCGATGCCGTAGGTGACGATCGGCCGCCCCACCAGCGGCAGGATGCTGCGCACTTCCGCATCGTCGACGCACAGCACCGCGAGCCCGTAGAACGGCAGGTTGTGCAGGAAGTCCACGAAGCTCTGGCGCAGCCGCGCGAAGTCGCCGTCATGCGTAGCCAGGTGGTCATTGTCGATGTTGGTGACCACCGAGATGATCGGCTGCAGGTGCAGGAAAGACGCATCGCTCTCGTCGGCTTCCGCCACGAGGTAACGACCGGCGCCCAGCCGTGCATTGGTGCCCGCGCTCTTCAGCCGCCCGCCGATGACGAAGGTCGGATCCTCGCCGCCCTCGGCGAGCACCGAAGCCACCAGGCTGGTGGTCGTGGTCTTGCCGTGCGTGCCGGCAACCGCGATCGAAGAGCGGAAGCGCATCAGCTCGCCGAGCATTTCGGCGCGCGGCACCACGGGAACGCGGCGCTCCAGGGCGGCGGCCACCTCGGGGTTCTCGCGCGACACGGCGGTCGACACCACCACGACGTCGGCGCCGTCGATGTTCGCGGCCGAATGGCCGTAGGCGATGGTCGCACCCAGCTCCTGCAGCCGCGCCGTCACCGGGTTGGCCTTGAGGTCCGAGCCCTGCACTTCGTAGCCCAGGTTCAGCAGCACTTCGGCGATGCCCCCCATGCCGCTGCCGCCGATGCCGACGAAGTGGATGCGGTGGATGCGGCGCATGCGGTCGCGGACGTTCATGACAGTCCTCCGGCTGCGAGGCAGGCCGCGGCGAGTTCCTCGGTGGACTGCGGCCGCGACAGCGCACGGGCGTTGTCGGCCATCTCCAGCAGCGCGGCGCGCCCACCACCGCAGAGGCGCCCGACCACGTCGGCCAGCGCCTGCGCCGACAGGCCCGGCTCAGGCATCAGGACGGCCGCACCGCGCGCGACCAGGAAACCCGCGTTGCGGGTCTGGTGGTCATCGACGGCCGCCGGAAACGGCACAAGTACCGAGGCGACGCCTGCTGCGGCGAGTTCCGAGACAGTCAGCGCCCCGGAGCGACAGATCACCAGGTCCGCCCATCCGTAGGCAGCGGCGATGTCGTCGATGAACGGCGTAACCTGCGCCACCACGGCCGCGCGCCCGTAGGCGGCACGTGCGGCATCGATGCCGCGCTCACCGGCCTGGTGGCGGACTTCGAAGACCTGGCGGTCGCGCAGCAGGGCAAGCGCCTCGGGGACCGTGGCGTTGAGGCGTGCCGCGCCCTGGCTGCCGCCGACGACCAGCAGCCGCAGCGGACCCGAGCGCGTCGCCATCCGTTCGCCCGGCGCGGACAGTTCGAAGAACCCGCGGCGCACCGGGTTACCGATCGCACGTGCCGGAACCCCCGCTGCAAAGCTGCCGGGGAAAGCCTCGAGCACTTCGTCGGCGAAGCGGGAGAGCGTGCGGTTGGTGAAGCCTGCCACGGCATTCTGTTCGTGGATCACCAGCGGACACCGCAGCAGCCAGGCGGCCAGCCCGCCCGGCCCCGTGACGAAACCTCCGAGCCCGACCACGACGCGGGGTCGCTGCCGCCGGATCGCCATGACCGACTGCCACAGGGCACGGGCCAGCCGCAGGGGCGCGGCCAGCAGCGTCGCCGCTCCCTTGCCCCGCAGTCCGCCCACCTCGACCCATTCCACGGGGATGCCTGCGGCGGGCACGAGGCGGGCTTCGATGCCGCGCCGGGTCCCCAGCCAGACCACTTCGCAGGAGCGCTGACGCAGCGCCTCGGCGAGCGCGAGCGCCGGGAAGACGTGACCCCCGGTACCGCCGGCCATGATCATGACCTTGCGCGTGCTCATGCCGCGACCCCCGCGCCGCGGCGGCCGACGGCCGAGCCGCGACCCGCCTGCATCGCCTCGTGGTAGACGCGCAGCAGCATGCCCACCCAGGCCAGGGTCACGATCAGGCTGGAGCGGCCGTAGCTCATGAACGGCAGCGTCAGCCCCTTGGTCGGGAGCGCGCCCATGTTCACGCCGATATTGATGAAGGCCTGCAGCCCAAGCCAGATCGCGAACCCCGCGGCGAGGTAGGACTGGAACTTGAGGCCCGCATCCGCGGCCAGCCGGGCGATGAACAGCGCGCGCCAGACCAGCGCGAGGAACAGCCCGAGCGTCAGCACCACGCCGAGCAGGCCGAGCTCCTCGGCGAGCACGGCGAACAGGAAGTCGGTGTGCGCCTCGGGCAGGTAGAAGAGCTTCTGCACGCTCTCGCCCAGCCCGACGCCCGTCCAGCCGCCGCGGCCGATGGCGATCAGGCTCTGCGTGAGCTGGAAGCCGGTGTTGAACGGATCAGCCCAGGGATCGAGGAAGGCCGTGAGGCGCCGCACCCGGTAGCTCGAGGACATGGCCACGACCGCCAGCGCGACGCCGCCGATGACGCCCAGCGCGAACACGTCGCGGAGGCGCGCGCCGGCGACGAACAGCACACCGAAGCCCGTCAGCAGCAGCACGGTCGCGGCGCCGAAGTCGGGCTCGGCCAGCAGCAGCAGGAAGAACAGCGCCAGCAGCGCCAGGGGCTTGAGGAGCCCACCGAAACTGGTCCGCAACTCGGTCTCGCGTCGCACCGCGTAGCTCGCGATGAACACGAGCACCAGCACGCGCACCAGCTCGGAGGCCTGGAAATTGAAGCCGAGCAGACGGATCCAGCGGCGGCTGCCGTTGACGGAATGACCGATCCCGGGAATGAGCACGGCGAGCAGCAGCACGGCGGCAAAGATGAGCAGCGGCACTGCCGCCTTTTCCAGCAGTTCGGTGCGGATGCAGAACACCAGCGCGGCGCCCAGGGTGCCGGCCAGGGTCAGCACGAGCTGCCGCTCGAGGTACATGAAGGCGTCGCCGCTCTCGCGCGTCGCGATGGAGATCGACGCGGAGGTGACCATGACGAGGCCGAGCAGCAGGATCGCCATCACCAGGCCAATGGTCACGAGATCGAGCCGGATCGGCACGGAGCGCGAACCCGGGCGCAGTCCGACCGCGACGCCGCTCATGCTGGCAAGCCCATGACGGCGGCCGCAAAGGCCGCGCCACGATGGGCATAGTCACGGAACATGTCGAGACTCGCGCAGGCGGGCGACAGCAGCACCGTATCGCCGGGCCGGGCCGCAGCCGCCGCGGCCACCACGGCATCCTCGAGCGTGTCGCTGTAGTGCACCGGACACGCCGGCGCGAGCGCCGCGCCGAGGCGGCGCGCATCGCGGCCGATCAGCACCGCGAGCCGCGCACGCCCGCGCAGCGCAGCGGCCAGGGGCGAGAAATCCTGGCTCTTGCCATCCCCACCGGCGAGCAGCACCAGCGTTCCCGGGAGCCCCGCGACCGCGGCAAGCGTGGCGCCGACGTTGGTCCCCTTGGAGTCGTCGACATAGCGGACACCGCGCAGTTCGCGCACCCACTGCGAGCGGTGCGGCAGCCCGGGGAAGGCGCGCAGTTCCTCAAGCATGGCCGCTTCGGGCAGGCCGGCGGCTGCACCAAGCGCCAGCGCGGCCAGCGCGTTGGCGGCATTGTGCAACCCGGCGATGCGCAGCTCGGCCACCGCCAGCAGCGGGCGGGCGCCGTGCATCAGCCAGGCCGCGCCGTTGCACTCCCCGAGCGAATAGGCCGCGCCGCGACCGGCCTGCAGGCTGAAGCCCTGCACCGCCTGGCCCGGCGGCGGCAGCGCCGCGACCACCGGGTCGTCGAGGTTGATCACCGCGGTCCCGCAGTGCCCGAAAATGCGCGCCTTGGCCGCCGCGTAGGCCCCGAGGTCAGCGTAGCGGTCCATGTGGTCGGCGGTCACGTTGAGCACCGCGCCGGCCACCAGTCGCAGCGAACGGGTCGTCTCGAGCTGGAAACTGGAGAGTTCGAGCACGTACAGCCGCGGCGCATCCGCAGCCAGCAGGTCCAGCGCAGGCGTCCCGAGATTGCCGCCGACCGCGACGCGCCAGCCGGCCCGCTCGGCCATACGGCCCACCAGCGTCGTCACCGTGCTCTTGCCGTTGGTCCCGGTGATCGCGACCGTCGGCGCCTGCGCTTCGCGCGCAAACAGCTCGATGTCGCCGACCACGTCGATGCCGAGGGCGCGGGCCGCAACGAACAGCGGCTCGGCGAGCGACACACCGGGCGATGCCACCACCAGCGCAACGCCCGCCAGCAGCGCGACATCGAGACCGGCCAGCCGGACCGTCGCGCGCGGGGCGAGGTCGCGGAACTCGGCCAGTCCCGGGGGCGCCGCACGGGTGTCGGTGGCCGCGAGCTGCCAGCCACGTCGCAGCAGGTGACGCGCAGCGGAGAGCCCGCTGCGGCCCAGCCCGACGATCAGCGCACGCTGCTGCGGATCCATCGCGGGCGTCATCGCAGCTTGAGGGTGGCCAGCCCGGCCAGCACGAGGAAGAACGTGATGATCCAGAACCGGACGATCACCTTCGGTTCAGCCCAGCCCTTGAGCTCGAAATGGTGGTGAATCGGCGCCATGCGGAAGATGCGCTTGCCGCGCAGCTTGAAGGAGGCCACCTGCAGGATCACGGATGCGGTCTCGAGCACGAAGATGCCGCCCATGACCAGCACGACGACCTCCTGCCTGACGATCACGGCGACCACGCCCAGCGCCGCGCCGAGGGCCAGCGCCCCGATGTCGCCCATGAATACCTGTGCGGGATAGGCGTTGAACCACAGGAACCCCAGCCCCGCGCCCACCATCGCCGCGCAGAAGATCAGCAGTTCGCCCGCGTTCGGCACCGCCGGGATCGACAGGTACTGCGCGAACACGGCGTTGCCGCTGGCATAGGCGAACACGCCCAGCGCGGCCGCCACCATCACCGCCGGCATGATCGCCAGCCCGTCCAGTCCGTCCGTCAGGTTCACCGCGTTGCTCATGCCGACGATCATCAGATAGGTCAGCAGCACGAACCCGGCGAAGCCGAGCGGCAGCGCAAAGCTCTTGATCAGCGGCAGGTACAGGGTGGTGTCGGCCGGCACCTTGGCCGTGAACCACAGCGCCAGTGCGGCACCCAGCCCCCCGAGGGACTGCCAGAAATACTTCCAGCGCGCGACGAGGCCCCGGGGATTCTTCTTGACCAGCTTGAGGTAGTCATCCCAGAAGCCGACCAGTCCGAAGGTGACGGTGACACCGCACACGATCCAGACGAAGCGGTTCGAGAGGTCCGCCCACAGCAGGGTGCTGGCGAGGATGGCCACCAGGATGAGCAGACCGCCCATGGTCGGCGTACCCGCCTTCTTGAGGTGCGTCTGCGGACCGTCGTCGCGTACCACCTGCCCGATCTGGTCGCGCGAGAGCCGCGCGATCATCCACGGGCCCACCAGCAGCGAGAACGCGAGGGCGGAGACGGCCGCGAGGATGGCGCGCAGCGTGAGGTAGGAAAACACGTTGAAGAACGAGACCTGCGGAGCGAGCTGTTTGGCGAGCCACAGCAGCATGATCAGCCCTCCGCCCGCGCGTCCGGGGCCAGCGCCGCGACGACGCGTTCGAGACGATTGACGCGCGAACCTTTGACGAGCAACCGGACCTCGGGGGCAAGCTCCGACTGCAGCGCGCGCGACATCGCCTCGGCGTCCGGGAACCAGGTCCCACCGCTGCCGAAGCTCTCGACGGCCATTCCGGCCAGCTGCCCGATCGCGAACAGCCGCTCGATGCCGCAGGTGCGCGCGTGGCGGCCGATCTCTGCGTGCGCGTCGGCGGCGAAATCGCCCAGCTCGGCCATGTCGCCGATCGCCAGCCAGCGCCGCCCCTGCAGGCTGCCGAGCACCTCGATCGCGGCGCGCATGGATGACGGATTGGCGTTGTAGGAATCGTCGATGACCCAGGCGCCGCAGGGCGCGGCGCGGAACTGCAGGCGGCCCGCGACCGCCTGCATCGCCGCCAGGCCCGCGACGACGTGCTCCAGCGTCGCGCCTGCGGCAACGGCCGCGGCGGCGGCGCCGAGCGCGTTGACGACATTGTGCAGGCCGGCGAGTCGCAGGCTGACCGCGGCACGACCCAGCGGGGAAACCAGCTCGAAGCGCGTGACGAAGCCGTCCGCGTCGACCGTGGCCTGCGGCGCGACCGCGCGGAAGTCCGCGGCCGCCCCGAGCCCGAAGCCGACCACACGCGCCGCCGTCATGCTGCGCCAGAGGGGTGCGTACGCGTCATCGACGTTGACCACGGCCACAGCGTCCGGCGCGAGCCCCGCGAACAGTTCGCCCTCGGCGCGCGCGACGCCCTCGAGGCTGCCGAAGCCCTCGAGGTGCTCGGCTCCAGCGTTCGTCACGATGCCGACGCCCGGGGCGGCCAGGGCCACCAGCTCGGCGACGTCGCCGGCGCGGTTCGCGCCCAGCTCGATGACCGCATGCTGATGCGCCGCGTCCATGCGCAGCAGGGTCAGGGGCACGCCGATGTGGTTGTTGAGGTTGCCACGGGTCGCCAGCGTCGCGCCGGCCAGTGACAGGATCGAGGCGATCATCTCCTTGGTGGTGGTCTTGCCGTTGCTGCCCGCCACGGCGACCACCGGGATCGGGAAGCGTTCGCGCCAGGCGCGCGCGGCCTGCTGCAGCGCGACGAGGGTGTCCGGGACGACGATCGTGGCAAATCCCTCGACCGGGCTCGAAGCCACCGCGCCGGCAGCGCCGGCTGCGCGGCACTGCGCCATGAACGCGGCGCCGTCGAAGCGGGGTCCACGCAGCGCCACGAAGAGGTCGCCGGGCCCGATGGAACGCGAATCAGTGGAGACCGCGGCGAACGGCCGGTCCTCGCCCACCAGCGTGCCGCCGCAATGACGGGCGAACGCCGCCAGAGTGCGGCTCACAGATCCACCCCCGAGAAGGCCGCGCGCAGCTCATGCTGATCGCTGAACGGACGGCGCTCGGCGCCCACGAGCTGGTAGTCCTCGTGGCCCTTGCCTGCAACCAGCACCACGTCGTCGAGACCCGCGCGCGCGACCGCAGACCTGATCGCCTCGGAGCGGTCCGGGATCACCTCGGCGCGGCGGCCCGCCGGAACCCCCGCGAGGATGTCCGCGGCGATGCGCGCGGACGACTCGCCGCGCGGGTTGTCGTCCGTCACGACCACGGTATCGGACAGCTCGGCGGCGATGCGCCCCATCTGCGGACGCTTGCCGGTATCACGGTCCCCGCCGCAGCCGAACACGACATGCAGACGCCCGGCGCAATGGGCGCGCGCAGCGCGCAGTGCCTTCGCGAGCGCATCCGGGGTGTGCGCGTAATCCACGATCGCCAGCGGTCGACCCTCGGTCACGATCGCCTCCATGCGGCCCGGCGGCGCCGCCGTGCGCTCGAGCGCGTGCAGCGCGTCGTCCAGCGGAACCTCCAGCGCGAGCAGCAGGCCGATCACGGTCATCGCGTTGTCGACGTTGAAATCGCCGAGCAGCGGCACCTCGACCTCACGCGTGCCCGCGGGACTGGCCAGCTGCCACGCCATGCCGCGACCGGTGGCACGCAGCTCCGACGCCCGCAGGACGATCACGTCCGCGCGCTGCCGCAGCGTGGCGGCAGCAGCGCGCCCGGCAGGCGTGCGGCAGGTGATGAACAGCCGGCCCGGGGCACGCGGGCGACGCGCAAGCAGCGCGCCAAAGGCGTCGTCGACGTTGATCACCCGTGCGGCGAGGTCAGGCCAGTCGAACAGGCGACTCTTGGCCGCGCCGTAGGCTTCCATGGTGCCGTGGAAGTCGAGGTGGTCACGCGTCAGGTTGGTGAAGGCCGCAACGCGGAACCGCACGCCCTCGACCCGGTGCTGCGCCAGCGCATGGGAAGAGACTTCCATCGCCACGCTGTCGGCGCCTGCAGCGCGCAGCGCGGCCAGCTGTCGATGCACGGAGACGGCATCGCCCGTCGTGTGCGTCCCGGCGGCCACCTCGTGCGGCGGGATGCCCGTGCCGAGCGTGCCCGAATAGCCGCAGCGACGCGCCGCACGACCGAGCGCCTGGGCGAGCAGCCACGCGACCGTGGTCTTGCCGTTGGTGCCCGTCACGCCGGCGATTGCGAGTGCAGCAGAGGGCGCGCCGAAGAACCGGTCCGCCAGGGCGCCGACCTGCGCGCCGAGCCCCGGCATGGCGGCGAGGAACACGTCATCGGGCACGAGCGGTGGATCGATCCCGGCAGCGGGCTCCCAGAGCACCGCGCGGGCCCCGCGGGCGAGCGCCTCGGGAACGTGCGCCACGCCATGGCTGCGCAGGCCCGCACACGCGAGGAACAGGCCGCCGGGCTGCACCGCGCGGCTGTCCAGACTGAGATCGCTCACCTGCAGGTCCGCAGGCACGACGCGGATCCCCGGAGCGAGCTCGGCCAGCGCGAACGGCCCGGCGCCGGACGCGGCGCTCAACGACGCACCAGCGGATTCGCGGACGGCCTGGCCGCCGTCACCGGCGACTCGTCGGGGGTGCGTGCCGGCGCGGGCATGGACGGCATTTCATCGGTCGGGGCGACGATGGGCGCATCGGGCGCCACGGCCAGCAGGCGCAGCGCACCCCCGACCACTCCCGAGAACACCGGTGCCGCGACTTCGCCGGCGTAGTAGGCGCCGGCGCTCGGCTCGTCGATCACGACCACCGCGGCAAGGCGCGGGTTCGAGGCCGGGGCCACGCCGCCGAACACCGCGAGATACTTGTCGGTCGCGTAGCCGCCGAGGCTCGCCTTCCAGGCGGTACCCGTCTTGCCGGCGACCCGATAGCCGTGCACCGAGGCGCGCTGGCCGGTGCCGTTGGGATTCACCACCGCCTCCAGCATTGTCAGCAGCTGGCGACTGGCCTGCGGGTCGAGGACGCGCTGGCCGACCACCGGCGCATCAACGCGCTCGAAGGTGACGGGACGGGAAACGCCGAGGCTGCCGAGCGTCGCATACGCATGCGCCAGCTGCAGCGGGGTCACGGACAGTCCGTAGCCATAGGACAGGGACGCGATGCTGATCGGGCGCCAGTGCTTGAAGTGCGCCAGCGAGCCGGCGGATTCGCCCGGATAGCTGCTGCTCGTGACCTGCCCGAAACCGAGGCGGGTCAGCGTGTCGTGGATCTGCCCGGGCTCGAGGTCGAGCGCCAGGCGCGCCATCGCGACGTTGGAGCTCTTGGCGAGCACGGTCGAGAGGTCGATCGCGCCGAGGTTGTGCTTGTCCTCGATGATCTTGATGCCGACCTTGATGAACCCGGGCGAGGTGTCGATGACACTGTGGTCGTCGTACTTCCCGCTCGCGAGCGCGGCCGCCACGATGAACGGCTTGATCGAGGAGCCCGGCTCGATGATGTCCGTGACCGCGCGGTTGCGGTAGCCGACCGGCTGGATCTGCAGGCGGTCGTTGGGGTTGTAGGTCGGCTGGTTGACCATGGCCAGCACTTCGCCGGTCGTGACGTCCAGCACGACGACCGAACCGGCCTTGGCGCGATGCTCACGAATGGCCG
>CAJACZ010000026.1 GCA_903938365.1 uncultured Pseudomonadota bacterium
ATCGTCGAACTGGCCGTGCGCAACGTGGTGCAGGGCCTCGCGGTGACGAACACGGACGCGCTCGCCAACCCGCAGGCGCTCGAGCTGTTCCGGAACCTTCCCGAACTCGCCTCCTGATGGCCGCCGAGGGCGCAGCAAACATACTCGAGCAGCGGTACGCCAGTGCCGCCGCCGCCGGTGGCTTCACGCCCGACCCGGCGCAGCTCGCGGCGCTGCAGCACCTGGAACGCCTGCGCAACGAGCTGATCCGCGCCGAGCGGCGCTCCATGGCCGCCCGGCTGATGACGCGGTTCTCGGGGCTGCCGGGGCACGGCGCCGCGGTGCGCGGCGTGTACCTCTGGGGCAGCGTCGGGCGCGGCAAGACGTGGCTGATGGACCTCTTCTTCGACAGCCTGCCATTCACGCTCAAGCGTCGCAGCCATTTCCACCGCTTCATGCAGTCGGTGCACGAGGGGCTGGCGGCGCACCGCGACGAGGCCGACCCGCTGGCCGGAGTCGCGAGCGACATCGCCGCGGGGGCGCGCGTGATCTGCTTCGACGAGCTCTTCGTCAGCGACATCGCGGATGCCATGCTGCTCGGGACACTGTTCTCGCACCTGATCGACCGCGGCGTCTCGCTGGTCTTCACCTCCAACGTACCCCCTGCCGGCCTGTACCGGGACGGACTGCAGCGCCAGCGCTTCCTGCCGGCGATCGCACTGCTGGAAAAGCACACCGAGAACGTGTGCGTCGATGGCAGTCTGGATTACCGCCTGCGGCAGCTCACGCAGGCACCGATCTACCTGCAGGCCGCGACGGCGCACGCCAGCCAGGCGCTGAGGGAAATCTTCGAGGACCTGGCCGACGGCCCGGGCGATGCGGACGGACGGATCGACCTCGCAGGCCGGCCGGTGGCCGTGGTGCGTGAGAGCGAAAACGTGGTCTGGTTCCGGTTCGAGTCGATCTGCGAGGGGCCGCGCGGCAAGGACGACTACGTGGAGATCGCCCGCGAGTACCAGTCGGTCATCGTCTCGGACGTACCGGAATTCACGGCGAGCCGCGAGGATGCGGCGCGCCGCTTCATCGCGATGGTGGACGAGTTCTACGATCGCCGGGTCAAGCTGATCCTCTCGGCGGTCGCTGCTCCGTCACAGCTCTATCGCGGCGAGAAACTGCGTTTCGAGTTCGAGCGCACCGCCAGCCGCCTGATCGAGATGCAGACCGAGGAATACCTCGCGACCCAGCACCGTCCCTGATCAGTTCAGGCTGTCGGGCACGGTGGGCTGGGCGGCCGCCGGACCGAACAGGCGCTCGACGTCGACAGCATCGAAACGATACGGGCGGTGGCAGAACTCGCAGGTGACCGTCACCAGCCCCTGCTCCGCGAGGATGTCCCGGGTCTCGACCTCGCCGAGCGAGCGCAGCATGCCCGAGACCCGCTCGAGGCTGCAGCGGCACTGGAAGCGCACGTCGCGGGCATCGAAAAGCCGCAGGTCGTGTCCGGCAAGCGCGCGCTGCATGAGCTCCTGCGCGGGACGCAGCAGCAGTTCGTCGGGTTCGATCCCGGCCACCGCCTCGCGCGCGGCTTCCCAGGTCTGCTGTGCCTCGAGCACGCGCGCCTGCTCCGCCTCGGGGTCGTCCGCCGCCGCGCCGAGACCGCCCATGACGGGGATGCGCTGCACCAGCAGGCCGCTTGCGCCGAGGTCGTCGGTGGCAAGACGCACCGTGGTGGGCAGCTGCTCGGAGGTCGCGAAGTAATGCTCGAGGGATACCGAGAGGGAGGCGCCGTCGATCGCGACGATGCCCTGGTAGCGGGAGGCGAGGCGCGGCGCCTCGATCGTGACCGTCACCTGCCCCTCGCCGGCCAGCGCGCGGAAGTCGTCCTGCACGCGGGCGGCATCGAAACGCGCGACGGCGCGCACGC
>CAJACZ010000027.1 GCA_903938365.1 uncultured Pseudomonadota bacterium
AGGTGCACGAAGGGCGTCGAACCCGTGTCGGGCACGAGCCGGTAAGGACCCGCGGCCTCGATCACGGCACCGAGCGTCGGGTCCACGGCGCTGAAATGCGCGAGCAGGCGGCGTCGCGTCAGTGCTGGCACAGCGCGCACCAGTACGTCGAGCGCTGGCCCTGCACGGCGTGCCGCACCGGCTGCCCGCAGCCGCGACAGGGTTCACCGCCCCGTTCGTAGACGAAGAGCTGCTGGCGGAAGTAGCCCGGGCTGCCATCGGCCCCCACGTAGTCGCGCAGGGTGGTGCCGCCGACCTCGACCGCCAGGGCCAGCACTTCGCGGATCGCCCCGGCGAGCCGGTCGGCTTCCGCGTGGCTCAGGCCGCGGGCCTGGCGGCGTGGCCGGATGCCGGCGCGGTACAGCGCCTCGCTGGCGTAGATGTTGCCGACGCCCACGACCCGATGGCTGTCCATGATCAGCTGCTTGATCGAAACCCGCCGGCCACGCGTCGCGCGCCAGAGATACTCGCCATCGAAGTCCGGGCCGAGCGGTTCCGGGGCGAGCCGGCTGAGCAGCGGGTGGGCCTGCGCGTCGCCGAGAGCGTAGTGCAGCGAGCCGAAGCGGCGCGGGTCGTTGAAGCGCAGCGTCTGGCCTGAATCGAGCCGGAAATCGAGGTGATCGTGGAGTCGCCGCGGCGTATCGGCAGGCAGTACGCGCAGGCTGCCGGACATGCCGAGGTGCAGCAGCAGTGTCCCGCCCGTGTCGAGGGGGAAGAGCAGGTACTTGGCGCGCCGCTCCGCGCGCTCGATGCGCGCCCCCGCCACCTGGCTGGAGAGTTCCGCGGGCACGGGCCAGCGCAGCCGCGGCTCGTGCACGGACAGTTGGACGATGCGGCGACCGGCGACATGGGGCTCGACACCGCGTCGCGTGGTCTCGACTTCGGGCAGTTCGGGCATGGCGTAGCCACGTTAAACGAAAAGGCCTGCACGACGGCAGGCCTTTCCGGGCGACGGCTTGCACCCCGGAGGGGTGCCGCGGCGCTTACTTGATCTTGGTTTCCTTGTACGAGACGTGCTTGCGCACGACGGGATCGTACTTCTTGAGTTCCATTTTCTCGGGATGAAGACGCTTGTTCTTCATGGCCACGTAAAAATGACCGGTGCCGGCGGTGGACAGCAGCTTGACCTTTTCGCGCATGGTGCAGTGCTCCCGTTGGGGCTCAGATCTTCATGCCCTTGGAACGCAGGTCGGCGACGACCGCATCCAGGCCATTTTTTTCGATGGTACGCAGGCCGTTGGTGCTGATTCGCAGCGTGACCCAGCGCTTTTCACCTTCCAGCCAGAAGCGCTGGGTGTGAAGGTTCGGCAGGAAACGACGGCGCTTCCGGTTGTTCGCGTGCGAGACGCGGTTGCCCACGGTGGGGCGCTTGCCAGTGAGTTCGCAGACGCGGGACATCTTGGAAGCCCTTATATATCAGTTGGTTAAGGCTGCACGGGCAAAGCTGCGCCTGTGCAAAGGGCCGCTTTTATACCAGCCCCGGAGCCGCTCGGCAACCTCCATGTGCATCGGGAGCCTTCAAAGCAGCCCCCGCTCGGCCAGCGACACCGACTCCGGGCCCGCGACGATGAGGTGGTCCAGCACCCGGATGTCGACCAGCGCGAGCGCGTCGCGCAGGCGGTGCGTGATCAGTTCGTCGGCCTGGCTCGGCTCCGGAACGCCCGAGGGATGATTGTGGGCGAGGATCACCGCAGCGGCGTTGTGCGCCAGGGCCTGCCGCAGTACTTCGCGCGGGTGCACGCTGGCGCCGTCGATGGTGCCGCGGAACAGTTCTTCGAAGGCGATGAGTCGATGGCGGTTGTCGAGGTGCAGGCAGCAGAAGACCTCATAGGGGCGGTCCCGCAGCTGGGCGGTGAGGAAGCGCCGGGTGTCTGCCGGGCTGCCCAGTGCCGACCCGGCGCGCAGCGCTGCGGCGTAGTGGCGGCGGGCGAGTTCCAGCGCCGACTGCATCAGTGCGACACGGGCGGGTCCCAGGCCGGGCGAGGCGAGGCAGCGCTGCCGGTCTGCCGAGAGCAGCCCGCGCAGCCCGCCGTGGGTCGCCAGCAGCTCGCGCGCCAGTTCGACGGCGCTGGCGCCGCGCATGCCCGTGCCCAGCAGCAGCGCGAGCAGTTCGGCGTCCGACAGGGCGGCGGGGCCGCGTTCCAGGAGTTTTTCGCGCGGCCGTTCGCCGGCGGGCCAGTGCGCGCGGCGGCGGGGCGGGGCGCTGTCGAGGGGTGCGAGGGTCATGGCCGCAGCGTCGCGCGGCGCTCGCGCCGCGCCCAGGCCACAAAGTGACGGGAGTCACCCGAAAAGCCCGTCAATCCCCGATAATGTCCGCATGTCAGACCTTACTGGCCAGAACATTCTCCTCGGTGTCACCGGCGGCATTGCGGCCTACAAGAGCCCCGATCTGGTCCGGCGCCTGCGCGAGCGCGGCGCTGCCGTGCAGGTCGTCATGACGCCGGGCGCGAGCCGCTTCGTCACGCCGCTGACCTTCCAGGCCGTCTCCGGACGGCCCGTGCGCGATGAGCTCTGGGATCCGCAGGGCGAAGCGTCGATGGGGCACATCGAGCTGGCGCGCTGGGCCAGCCTGGTGCTGATCGCGCCCGCGACGGCCGACATCCTCGCGCGGCTCGCCGCGGGCCGCGCCGACGACCTGCTGACCACGCTGGTGCTGGCCACCGAGGCGCGCGTCGCCGTTGCCCCGGCGATGAACCGCGTGATGTGGGCGCATCCGGCAACCCAGGCCAACGTCGCGCTGCTGCGCTCGCGCGGTGTCGAGGTGCTCGGCCCCGGGGCGGGCGAGCAGGCCTGCGGCGAGACCGGCGCGGGTCGCATGCTCGAGCCCCAGGACATTGCGGTTGCGGTGGGCGCGCTGCTGGCGCCGACCGGTCCGCTGTCGGGCCGCCGCGTGCTGATCACCGCCGGGCCGACGCGTGAGCGCATCGACCCGGTGCGTTTCATCAGCAACCGCAGCAGCGGCAAGATGGGCTTTGCAGTGGCCGCGGCCGCCCGTGCGGCCGGCGCGCAGGTGGTGATGGTGTGCGGGCCCGTGTCGCTTCCGACGCCGCCCGGCGTGCGGCGCGTCGATGTCGAGAGCGCAGCAGACATGCTCGAGGCCGTGGAGCGCGAACTCCCCGGCACCGACATCTACGTGTCGACCGCGGCGATCGCGGATTACCGGCCGGCGCATCCCGTGGATCGCAAGATCAAGAAAACCGGGGCTACGCTCGAACTCGCGCTGGAACGCACCGTCGATGTCCTCGCGGCGGTCGCGGCGCGGCTCGACCGTCCCTTCGTGGTGGGCTTCGCCGCCGAGACCCACGACGTCGAGCATTACGCCCGCCTCAAGCTCGAGCGCAAGAAGCTCGACCTGATCGCCGCCAACGAGGTCGGTGACGACAAGGTCTTCGAGAAAGACGACAACGCGCTGCTGGTGCTCTGGCGCGACGGTCGCCGCGACCTCGGGCCGGGCAGCAAGACCGCGGTGGCGCAGGACCTGATGGGGCTGATCGCCGAGCGCTTTGCGGCCGTCGGCCCGGCAGTGGCTGCGGCCGGCGCGGACAGCCGCAAATGAACCGTCGTCCGCTCAAGGTACGCGTCCTCGACCCGCGACTGGGCGGCGAGTTTCCGCTGCCCGCCTATGCCACGGACGGTTCGGCGGGCCTGGACCTGCGCGCCTGCGTGGAAGCACCCCTGACGCTGCCTCCCGGCCGCGCGGAGCTGATCTCCACCGGGCTTTCTATCTGGCTCGACGATCCCGCGCTGGCGGCGGTGATCCTGCCGCGCTCCGGTCTTGGCCACAAGCACGGTGTCGTGCTGGGCAACCTCGTGGGGCTGATCGATTCCGACTACCAGGGTCCGCTGATGGTGTCGTGCTGGAACCGTGGTGCCGAGCCCTACACGATCCAGCCCGGCGAGCGGATCGCGCAGCTGGTCGTCGTGCCCGTGGTCCAGGTCGAACTCGAGGTCGTGGACGAGTTCATCGCAACCGCGCGCGGCGGCGGCGGTTTCGGCAGTTCCGGTCGTTCCTGAGGGCTGCTGCCGCGGTGTGCCGCGATAAACCCAAGCACGGAAGTGGCGACTAGGCTACCGTGCTGGCAGGCTCGTGCTCTTCAGGCCAGACAGCCTTTGCCCTTTCCCCTCGCCCTCCCCGGGCGCGTCGCGCGGCCAAAGTCCGCCAAACCTCCACGACAATCACGATCCGGTCGGCCGCGCGTTTGCGCGCCGGCGTTCTTCACTCGTTTCTTTGAGAAAATCACATGACCAAGCTCTACGTTGGAAATCTCCCCTTCACCGCCACCGACGAATCCGTTCGCGCGCTGTTCGAGCCGCACGGCACGATCGACAAGCTCGCGCTGATCAACGATCGCGAGACGGGCCGCCCCCGCGGCTTCGGCTTCATCGAAATGTCCGACTCCGACGCGTCGCGCGCCATGAACGCGCTCAACGGCAAGGACTTCGAGGGTCGCCCGCTGCGCATCAGCGAAGCCCAGGAGCGTTCGCCGGGCGGCGGTGGCGGCGGCGGCGGGCAGTCGCGCCGCTGATCCACGGATGACCACTGCCGTCATCGCCCTGCTGATCATGCTCGCCGGATATTTCGGCAAGCGCTGGCAGGACGCTGCGGCAGAGAACCTCGCGCTCAAGACCCAGGTCGCCTGGCTCAAGCGCTTGCTCGCGAGGAGTCCCGGGTCCTGAGCGGACCGGGGTGCCTAGGTACCCCGGTTCCGTTCCAGGATGGCGGTCACGGCCATTCCGCCGGCCGTACAGATCGAGATCAGCCCGCGCCTCGCGGCCGGGTCGTCCGCCAGCAGGCGTGACAGCGTGGCCACCACGCGCGCACCGGTGGCGGCAAACGGGTGTCCGATCGCGACACTTCCACCCTTCACATTGAGCCGAGCGCGATCGACCGTGCCCAGTGGCGCGTCGAGACCGAGCTTGTCGCGGCAGAACTCCGCGGATTCCCAGGCCTTGAGCGTGCACAGCACCTGCGCCGCGAAGGCCTCGTGGATCTCGTAATAATCGAAGTCCTGGAGCGACAGCCCGGCGTCCCGCAGCATCGCGGGCACTGCGTAAACCGGAGCCATCAGAAGGCCCTCGCTGCCACCGGTGAAATCGACCGCCCATGACTTCCCGAAGCTGAGCCAGGCCTGCACCGGCAGGCCGCGTGCGCGCGCCCAGTCCTCCGACGCGAGCAGCACGCCCGCAGCACCGTCGGTCAGGGGCGTGCTGTTGCCCGCGGTGAGCGTGCCGTCGCGCTCGAAGGCCGGCCGCAGGCGAGCGAGCTTTTCTGCCGAGGTGTCCTCGCGCAGGTTGTCGTCGATGCGCAGGCCGTTGAAGGGTTCCACCAGCCCCTCGAAGAATCCCGATTGCCAGGCGGCTGCGGCGCGCGCATGGCTCTCGGCGGCGAGCGCGTCCTGGTCCTCGCGTCCGATCTGCCAGCGCCTGGCCATGAGTTCGCAGCTCTGCCCCATCGACAGGCCGGTGCGGGGCTCGAGCGCGCCCGGGAACACCGGTTTGAAGTGTTTCGGTCGCAGTCCCAGGAAGGGCCGCAGCCGCGCCCACGCCGTCCGCCCGCGCCACGACTGCAGCAGGAGCTGCTGGTAGCTGCGCGGATACACCACCGGGGTGTCGCTGATCGTGTCCACACCGCCGGCGATGCCGGCGTCGATCTGGCCGAGCGCGATCTTGTTCGCCACGCCGATGGCTGCCTCGAGGCTGGTGCCGCAGGCGCGCTGCAGGTCGAGGCCCGGCGTCTGCGGATCCAGGCCCGATGACAGCACGCATTCGCGCACCAGGTTGAAGTCGCGGGAATGCTTCATTACCGCGCCGGCGGCCACTTCACCCAGCCGCAGGCCCTGCAGGCCGAAACGCTGCACCATTCCCTGCAGGACGGCCGTGAGCATTTCCGGGTTGCCCGCCAGCGAGTAGGCGCCGTGGGCGCGTGCAAAGGGGATGCGCAGGCCGCCGACGATGGCGACGCGACGGACGTTCGAGCCGACGAGCATGGGGTCAGTCCTCCGGTCTTCAGCGCGCCGCGCCGCGGCCCAGTCGTTCCTGGTAGCGGTCACGCAGCGCGGTATGCCGCGACTGCGCGGGCTGCACGACGCCACCGGCCACCACCAGGTCGGGCAGGCTCGTGACGTCCAGCGGATCACCCGACCAGAGCACCAGATCGGCCACGCGGCCGGGGGCGAGGACACCGAAGCGCTCGCCCGCGCCGAAGATCTCGGCCGGCGCCCGCGTGACTGCGGCGAGCGCCGCGGGCCATGGCAGACCATGTGCCACGGCGTTCCCGGCGGCCTGGCGCAGCTTGCCGGCGTCGTGCACCTCGGCGCTGCGCATGGAGAAGGCGATGACGACGCCGGCCGCGTGCAGGCGTGCGGCGCTCTCGAGCGACGCACCGAGGCCGTCGAAGCTGTACGGCAGGTTCTCGAGCGGGTCGAGGATCACGGGGATCTTCGCCGCGGCGAGCTCGGCACCGACACGCCAGGCCTCGACGCCGCCGCGGATCACCGCGCGCAGCTTCTCGCGCTGTGCGAGCGCGATGACCTGGCGGATGTCGGCGGCGCGGTCCACGTCGAACACGAACGGCCCCGAACCCTGCAGGAATTCGAGCAGCACCTGGCGGCCGGAAGGCGTCAGCAGCCGCTCGTCATGGACGATGACGAGGTTGGGCGCCCGCGCCTCGACGATGGCCTGCCGGAGCAGCATGAACTGCGCGGCGCGGCTGCCGCCGGCGAGGCGGTTGGCGTCGCCGCCCAGATCCACGAACAGGGCGCGCGGGGCCGCCGGCGCCGAGCCGTCCAGGGCCACCACGGCGCCCAGGCCCGACACCAGGCTGCCACCACTCTCGGAGCTCGGGGCCAGCACGCTGAAGGTGATGCCGTTGGCGCGGTGGATGCCGAGCGACATGGACTCCGGGTTGTAGGCCAGCGTCACGTCGAATTCCGGGCGCATCTGGCCGAGCCGCTGGGCGTAGTCGCCGGTGCTGCTCTCGAGTCCGATCTCCTCCAGCCCGATCCGTCCGAGGCCGCCGAAGATGCCTGGCGTGACGGGCCGGCCGGCGGCCTCGATCACCGCGGCGTCCGCCGGGGCGGCGAGGCGCGGCCCGATCGCGGCGATCCGCCCGTCGCGGAGCAGCAGGTCGGTGGCCGGCAAGGGCCTGCCGTCGTCGGTGGCGGCGTGCACGGTGGCATTGCGGATCAGCAGTGTGCGCGATGCGGCCGGGCTGTCGGCCGCGAAGGTCGCGGTGCAGCAGGCCACGAACAGCAGCGCCAGCGCGGCGCCGGGAAGAAGTCTGCGGGTCATGGTGTGCTCCCGGTGCGGGCGGCTTCGACGATGGGCTGGCCGAGCAGCAGGTCGGATTCCGGCTCACGGCGCGGCGCGTTGCGGTCGAGGCGCAGTGCCCCGTCGATGAACACCTGTTCGGCCAGCGCCCGCGTGCTGAACGGGTTGCCGCTCCAGACGACGACGTCGGCCATCTTGCCCGGCTCCAGCGAGCCGGTGCGCTCGTCCACGCCGATCGCACGGGCGGCATGGGTGGTTATCCAGCGGATCGCATGCTCGGGCGCGATCGGCCGGCCCATGCGCTGGCTGTAGGCCATGGCTTTGGCCGCTTCCTGGTTCAGCCGCTGGATGCCTTCGGGCGAGTCCGAATGCACGATGGCGCAGCTGCCTGGCGCGCCGTCCACCAGCGCGATGTTCTCCGGGATGCCGTCGTAGGACTCCATCTTGAAGCCCCACCAGTCCGCCCACATCGCCGCGCAGGTGCCGTTGTCGGCGAGCAGGTTCGAGATCTTGTAGGCCTCGACGGCGTGGTGGAAGGCCGTGACCCGGTAGCCGAACTCCTTCGCCAGATCCAGCACGATGGCCATCTCGTCGGCGCGGTAGCAGTGGTGGTGCACGCGGATCTCGCCGCGCAGCGCTGCGGCGAGGGTCTCGAGCCGCAGGTCGCGCTTCACCGGGCGCGCATCGCGCGCGCCGGCCGCACGCCGGGACTCGTAGAGGGCCTGGTCGCGCGCGTATTCCTGCGCCTCGATCCATTGCGCGCGCCAGCCGGCGACGTTGCCCATGCGCGTGGCGGGCGACTGCCGGCGGCTGCCGTAGACCCGCTTGGGGTTCTCGCCGCAGGCCATCTTGAGTCCCTGGGGCGCGTCGGGGAACTTCATGCCCTGGTAGGTCGCGGCGTTCACGTTCTTGAGCACCACCGAGCGACCCCCGATCAGGTTTGCCGAGCCCGGCAGCACCTGCAGCGTGGTCACGCCGCCAGCGAGCGCCGCCTCGAATCCGGGATCCTGCGGCCAGACCGAATGTTCCGCCCAGACCTGCGCGGTGGACGGGTTGGTGGCTTCGTTGCCGTCATCGTGTGCGGCGACCTCGGGCGAGGGATACACGCCGAGATGCGAATGCACGTCGATCAGCCCGGGGGTGACCCACTTGCCGCGCGCCTCGATCACGCGGGCGCCTGCCGGGGCGGTGAGCGAAGGGCCCACTGCCGAGACCCGGCCGTTCGCCAGCAGCACGTCGGTATTGTCGAGCCGTGCGCCCGTGCCCGTGAGCACCACGGCGCCGCGGATGAGTACGGGGACCGCGGCGGGCGCGACATAGGTCGACGGGTAGGGGGCAGGCACTGCCGGAGCCGGGGTGGCCGGAGCACTGTCGACCCGCGGAGTCGCGGCGCAGCCGGCCAGTGTGAGGGCCGCGACGCTGCCCAGGACGAACCTGGTGGCGGGCCTGTGACAAGTACGGATCATCGGGCGGCGACTCCCTGGGGTGTGAGCGAAGCGCAAGTTTAGGACATTGTCGCGCGTACAATGGCGCGATGATCAGACATCGGTTCACCGCGGCGCAGCGCCTCGGGACTCGCGTCGCGGCGGCCTGCCTCATCGGCCTGCTCTGCGGCTGTGCCGGCCTGCCGCCCGCGCCGGCGGCCAATGCGGCGTCGGCCGCAGCGTCGGCCGCAGCGTCGGCTGCAACGGCGCCGATCCTCCCGTCCGTGGCGGCCGCGCCTGCCGCGCTCGAGCAGCTCTACGAAGAGTACTTCGAGGCGCAGCTCGCGCTGTACCCCAGCCTCGCGACCTTCGTGGGCGATGCGCGTTACGACGACCGTCTCGAGAACCCCGCGAGCGCTGCGTTCCAGGCCGAGGTGCTGGCGACCGAACAGCGCTTCCTGCAGCGTGCGCGTGCCTTCGATCCGGCAGGCCTCGTCGGCAGCGCGCGGATCTCCCACGACCTTTTCGTGCGCGAGCGCGAGCTGCGGCTGGCGCGCGCGGCCTTCCCCGAGCGGCTGCTGCCCGTCGACCAGATGAGCAGCATGGCGATCATCTTCGCGCTGCTCGGCTCGGGTGCCGGGCCCCAGCCGTTCCGCAGCGTGGCGGACTACGAGCGCTTCCTGCGGCGCGCCGACGATTTCGTCGGCTGGGCGGACAGCGCGATCGCCGCGATGCGCGAGGGCATCGCGCGCGGCGTCGTGCAGCCGCGCGTCGTGATGCAGAAGGCGCTCCCGCAGCTGCGCGAGGTGGCGCTGGAGGACCCGGAACGCACGATCTTCTGGCAGGCCGTGCGCGCCATGCCCGAGGACCTCCCGGCCGCCGAGCGCGCCCGGCTCACGGCGCTGTATCGCGAGGCGATCGCCGCGCGCATCGTGCCGGCGTACCGGCGCCTCGCGGACTTCATCGAGGCCGAGTACCTGCCGGCCACCCGGGCCAGCGTGGCGTGGTCGGCGCTGCCCGATGGGTCCGCCTGGTACGACCACCTGATCCGCCACAGCACGACCACCACGCTCGGCGCCGGTGAAATCCACGCCATCGGCCTGGCCGAAGTCGCCCGCATCCGCACCGAGATGGACAACGTCCGTCGGCAGGTGGGTTTCGAGGGCGACCTGCAGGCCTTCTTCCGGCACGTCCAGACCGACCCTGCTTTCGTGTACGACCGGCCCGAGGACCTGCTGCAGGGGTATCGCGAGCTCAAGCAGCGCATCGATGCGCGGCTGCCGCTGCTGTTCGCGGACTTTCCGAAGGCTGACTACGAGATCCGCGCCGTCGAGCCCTTCCGGGCCGCCTCGGCACCGGGCGCGTCCTACCAGGCGCCGTCGGCCGATGGCCGGCGTCCGGGCGTGTTCTACGTGAACACCTTCGACCTGCGTGCACAGCCGAAGTACGGCATGGAAACCCTGTCGCTGCACGAAGCGGCTCCCGGCCATCACTTCCAGGTGTCGATCCAGCAGGAACTCACCGACCTGCCGCGGTTCCGCCGCTTCAACGACTACACGGCCTACGCCGAGGGCTGGGCGCTGTACGCCGAGTCGATCGGCCGCGAACTCGGGCTCTTCACCGATCCGATGCAGTGGTACGGCCGGCTCAACGACGAGATGCTGAGGGCGATGCGCCTGGTCGTGGACACCGGGCTGCACGCCAGGGGCTGGAGCCGCGAGCAGGCGATCGACTACATGCTCGCCAACTCCTCGCTGGCCGAAAGCGATGTGGTCGCCGAGGTCGAACGCTACATCGCGTGGCCCGGCCAGGCGCTCTCCTACAAGATCGGGCAGCTGCGCATCAGCGAGCTGCGCGCCCGCGCGCAGCAGCGCCTGGGTGCGGACTTCGACGTGCGGGCGTTCCATTCCCAGGTGCTGCGCGATGGCGCACTGCCGATGGATGTGCTCGAGGCGAAGATCGACCGCTGGATCGCCTCGATCGAAGCCGGCCGCGGCGGGGCAGCGCAGCGGTGAACCCTTGAGCGCAGGACGCCTGCTGCTCGCGGTACTGGTGGCGCTGCTCGCCCTGGCCGCGATCATGCTGCCGGTGCAGGACCTGCTCGGCCAGGCCTTCGCCTGGATGCAGGCGAACCGCAGCACGGCCTGGGCGATCTTCGTGCTGCTCTACGTGGTCGCCACGGTGTGTTTCATCCCCGGCGTGCCGCTGACGCTGGCGGGCGGGGCGCTGTTCGGTGTCGGCGCGGGCACCGTGCTGGTGTCGCTGGGCAGCACGCTGGGGGCCACGGCGGCCTTCCTCATCGGGCGCACGCTGGCGCGCGACTGGATCAGCCGACGCATCGCCGGGTGGCCGCGCTTCCAGGCGCTGGACCGCGCCGTGGCGTCGCGGGGTTTCCTGGTGGTGCTGCTGAGCCGCCTGACGCCCGCCTTGCCGTTCTTCCTCCTGAATTACGCGTTCGGCGTTACCAGCGTGAAGCTGCGCGAATACGTGCTCGGCTCCTGGCTCGGCATGATCCCGGCGACGCTCGCCTATGTGTACGCGGGCTCGGTGGCGGCCAATCTGGCCCAGGCCCTGTCGGGGCAGATCAAGCTCGGCCCGAGCGCCTGGGCGCTGCTCGGGGTCGGTTTTGCGGCGACGATCGGCGTGGTGGTGCTGGTGACACGTATCGCCCGCCGGCAGCTCGATCGTGCGATGGCGGGCGTGGCCCCCTCTGCGCCGTCTGCACCCTCTGCAGCGGCGCAGGGCGAAGACCGATGAGCCTGCCGTCCATCGAGGCGCTCGACCACCAGTGGCGCGGGCTGGTGTTTCCGGCCGAGCACCGCAATCCCGTGCCGCAGCAGCGCTACAACCTGGTGGTGATCGGTGCCGGTCCCGCAGGCCTGGTCGCCGCCATCGCCGCGGCGGGGCTGGGCGCCCGCGTGGCGCTGGTCGAGCGCCATGCGATGGGAGGCGACTGTCTCAACACCGGCTGCGTGCCCTCCAAGACGCTGCTGGCCGCGGCTTCCGCGGGGCTCGACTTCGGTGCCGCGATGCAGCGGGTGCACGCGACCCGCACGGCTATCGCGCACCACGATTCGGTCGACCGCTACACCCGCGCCGGCGTCGACGTGTTCCTCGGCGAGGCGAGTTTCGATGACGCCCATACCGTGTCCGTCGGCGGGCTGCGGCTGCGCGGGCGGCGTTTCCTGATCGCCACCGGCGCGCGGGCCGTGCTGCCGCCAGTGCCCGGGCTCCGCGAGGCCGCGCCCCTCACGCACGAGAGCATCTTCGAACTGCGCGAGCAACCCGCGCGGCTGGCGATCCTGGGCGCGGGGCCGATCGGCTGCGAGCTCGCGCAGGCCTTCGCCAGGCTCGGCACGCGGGTCGAGCTGATCGAGTCCCAGCCGCGGGTGCTGCCCGCCGAGGACGCCGCGGCCTCGCTCCTTGTGCAGCGGGCGCTCGAACGGGACGGCGTCGTGCTGCAGCTCGGGGCGCGCGTCGTCGCCGTCACGGGCGGCGCTGCGCCGCAACTGCGGCTCGAGGGCGGTGCGTCGATCGAGGCCGACCAGCTGCTGGTGGCGGCGGGGCGGCAGCGCAACGTCGAGGGGCTCGGCCTCGAGCGCGCCGGCGTGCGCTACGACCTTCGCGACGGCGTGCGGGTGGACGAGCGGCTGCGCAGCAGCCGGCGCCACATTTTCGCCGCAGGGGATGTGTGCTCTGCACAGCCGTTCACGCACGTGGCAGACGCCCACGCGCGCATCGTGGTGCGCAACGCCCTGTTCGCGGGTCGCGCGCGGGCGGACCGCCTCGTGATCCCCTGGTGCACCTACACGCGTCCCGAACTCGCCCGCGTGGGCGCTTCGCAGACGCAGCTCGCGGCCGACGGCGTCGCCTTCGACACCCTGCGTTGCGAGTTCGCCGACCTCGATCGCGGCCGCACCGACGGCGACGCCGAGGGCTTCGCGGAAGTTCATGTAGCCCGGGGTGGTGACCGCATACTGGGCGCCACGATCGTCGGTCGCGATGCCGGCGAACTGCTCGCGCCGCTCGTGCTGCTGATGACGGCCGGCCTCGGCCTGGGTTCGCTCGGTGCGCTGGTGCTGCCTTATCCGACCCGCTCGGAGTACCTGCGGCGCCTGGCCGATGCCTGGAACCGCAAGCGACTCACGCCCCGTACGGCCTCGATCCTCGGATGGTGGTTGCGTACCCGCCGATGAACACCGCGGTTGCGCCCGCAATGGCGCACACGGCAAGATGCCCGGATCGATTTCCCCTTTACGACTGGTCGGGAGGTTCCATGGCCGCAGACGCATTTCCCTCCCTCGGGCCGCCGGCCTGGCCTGCCCGCATCACGCGCTGGGGCCTCTGGATCATCGGCATCGGCGTGCTGCTCGCCGCCCTCTCCGGTCCCCTGAACCGCTTCGGCGTCGTCGAGGCCATTCCGGCGCTGCTCGTGCTGGTCGCCGGGCTCGCAATGCTCATCGTGGGCGCCCTGCTGGCGATCGTGGGCTTCCTCGTGGCCACCTCGAAGGGTTCGCCCATTCCGCGTGGCGCAGCTGCGTTCGGCATCGTCGTGGCGCTCGCCGTGCTGGGGTACCTGCTCAGCTGGCTGCGTACCGGCATGGGCGTGCCGGCCATCCACGAGATCAGCACCGATCTGGCCTCGCCGCCGGCGTTCGTCGCGATCAAGGCGATCCGCGATGCGCAGCCGGGACTCAACCCCGCGGAGTATGTCAACGACCTGAGCTCGCCCAACGGCACCACCAACGTACCGGAAGCCCAGCGCAAGGCCTATCCCGACATCCAGCCGCTCATCCTGCAGGGTTTGCCCGCGGACCAGGCTTTCGCGCGCGCCGAAGCGGCCGCCCGTGAGCTCGGCTGGGAGATCGTCGCGGCCGTGCCCGCGGAGGGACGACTCGAGGCCACCGACACCACGCTGTTCTTCGGCTTCAAGGACGAC
>CAJACZ010000028.1 GCA_903938365.1 uncultured Pseudomonadota bacterium
CCTCGGTACGCCCGAGGGGCGCCGCCGTGCGGATCACGTATTCGCCTTCTGCGACGGGTTCGAGACTGACGTAGGCACGCCCCTCGCGGACCTGTCGGACCAGATCGGTCGGCGGCCTGGCCGGCAGCGCATCGGGAGCCGACTGGCTGCTGGCGGCGAGGATGCGCTCGTATTCGCCGTACAGGACGATTTCCAGCGCTCCCGAGGCGCGCCGCTCCTCGTCGAGGGCGAAGATCGCCTCGGAACCGGACATCTCCGAAAGACTCTGCGCGAAGCGGTCGGTCCGTTCCCCGTATTCGCGCATGCGCAGGTCGAGCGCGGCGCGCGACAGCACCACCGCGTCGTTCAGCCCCTGGCGGATCTCGACACGGAACCAGCTGTCGATGCCGCGGTTGAGGAACTCGAGGGAGAACAGGTAGACGATCAGCAGCGGCATGACGACCAGCGCGCCGAACACCACCACGGTGCGTGCCGTGAGCCGCGAGCCCGGCACGTTGCTGCGATAGGCACTCACGAGCTGGGCGACCTTGCGCGCGAGCAGCACCGTCAGCACGGCGACCGCAACGGCGCCCGCGAGCAGGATCCAGGGCTGCAGGCGGCTGAACTGCGCGGAGTTCTGCGCGGAGAGCGCCAGCGCGGCCAGCGCACCGAGCACGAACACGGTCCAAAGCGCGATCAGTCCAGCCGTGCGGTAGCGCGTCAGCGCGGCAGGGACCATGAGTACCACTCGCTCTGGCGGTTCCAGCCGTCGTCCCAGAACACGATCGCCCGCAGCGCGTCGGTGAGCCTGCCGCGATGCACGCTGGCGCGCACGCGGACCTGGTAGTCGCCCTCCTCCGGAACCTGCGAGGCCACGAGGATCGGCCAGCCCTCGACGGCGCCGAGGAATTCGAGGGCGGCATCCAGCGTGGCGAACGAGGACTGCTCGCCGCCCTGCGCGTCGCGCACCACGTAGCGCTCGCTGACCGTGTGGTAGGTGAGTTCGCGCTGCAGGCTGACCGTGGTGATGGCCGCATCGAACCAGTAGCGCCGGGCCCGCGTGACTTCGACATCGAGGTCGTAGGACACGGAGACCCCGTCGAGCAGCGCCGCGACGGTTTCATCGTTGGCGGGATAGCGCACGCGGGCATGCAGCTGATACACGCCGTCGTCGATGCTGACGAAGGCCGACTGCACCTCGAGCACCCCGTCCAGCGCGTCCGCGCGGACCGGGCTGGCGGCAAACGCCAGGCCACACAGCAGCAGCGGCACCAGCGGCGCAGACCAGGGCCGCGCGCAGCACCGCGCGAAGCGTGCGAGCGCCCCGTGCAGCAGCTGTAGCGCGAACCTGGTGGTCATCAGATGCTTCCCCGCCCGAGGCAAGCATAATAGAAGCCGTCGGTGCCCGCCGCCGCGCCGGGCAGCATCTGCACCCCGGCCTCCAGGCGGTGCGCGCCGGGTGGCAGTTCGACCCCGTCGGGCCAGGGCAGCCGGCGCGCCCGCGGCTCGCGGGCCAGCAGCTCGAGCACCGGGGCCTCGTTTTCCTGCGGCAGCAGCGAGCAGGTCGCGTAGACCAGCCGACCGCCCGGCGCCAGCAGCGCGAAAGCCGCCGCCAGGATGCGCCGCTGCAGCTCGGCGAGCGGGCCCAGATCTTCGGCGCGCCGCAGCAGCTTGATGTCCGGATGACGCCGGATCACGCCCGTGGCGGAACAGGGCGCGTCCACGAGGATGCGGTCGAACAGGCCCTCGCCCGTCAGCACGCCGGGCTCGGCCAGATCGGCGACCCGGCAGCGGGCACCGCGCCCGATACGCTGCAGGGTCTCCTCGACGCGCCGCAGCCGGGAAGGATCCTTGTCGACGGCCAGCAGGTCGGCCACGCGGGGCTGCTGCTGCAGGATGTGCGCCGTCTTGCCGCCGGGCGCCGCACAGGCGTCCAGCACGCGCTGTCCGGGCCGCAGGTCGAGCAACGGGGCCGCGAGCTGGGCCCCGGCGTCCTGCACCGAGACCCGGCCTTCGCGAAAGCCGGGCAGCGCCGACACCGGCGCAGCGTGCTCGAGCACCAGCGCGCCCGGTCGCCACTCCAGCGCACGCGCGACCCGACCGGCTCCGGCGAGCTCTTCAATGTATTGGGCGACGCTGGCCCCGCGCGACAGGTCGACGCGCAGCGTCATCGGCGGATGCTGGTTGCCCGCTTCGAGGATGGAGTCGATCTGGCCGGGCCAGTGCCGGGCCAGCTCGTCGACCAGCCACTGCGGGTGCGCGCTGCGGACGGCCAGTTCGGCGTCGGCCGCGGCGAAACGCCCGGCCCGCTCCGTCACGAAGCGGCGCAGCACGGCGTTCACCAGACCCGTGGCGCGCGGCATGCCGAGTTCCCGCGCCGCGTCCACGGCGAGGTGCACGCTGACCTCGGGTGCACCGCGCGAGTATTCGATCTGGTGGGCACAGGTGACCAGCAGCGCGCGCAGCAGGGGATCCACCTCTGCGGCAGGACGCGCCACGATGCCGGCGACCACGGGCGCGAGCCTCAGGTACCAGCGCAGCGTGCCGAGCGCGATCGCACGGACGGCCGCGCGATCGGGGCGCTCCTCGGCGAGGGCCAGCGCGTCGTCCGAGGAAAAGCCTTCGTGCGCCACCGCCGCCACGGCGCGTGCGGCGGCCGCGAGCGTGAGCGCGCCGGGCGCCAGCCGTTCCCGCTCGCGCGGGATCATCCGAGCACCCGGCCATCGAGGCGCAGCCCATTGGCGAATTCGCGCGCGCTCACCGCACGCTTGCCGGCGCGCTGCAGCCGCGTGACGGCCAGGCAGCCCGCGCCGCAGGCGATCCACAGCTCCGCATCGCGCAGGCCGAGCACGGTGCCGGGGGCGATATCCGGCGCACGTCCGGCGCTCGCATCGTCGAGCGGATGCGCCTCGTGCACGCGCAGCTGTTCGCCGTCGAGACGGGTCTCGGCGACGGGCCAGGGCTGGAAGGCACGCACCTGGCGGTCGATCGCGATCGCGCTGCCGCTCCAGTCGATGCGCGCCTCGGCCTTGTCGATCTTGGCCGCATACGTGACGCCCTCGGCCGGTTGCGGCTGCGGCACCCGCGCGCCCGACTCGAGACCGGGCAGCACCTCGAGCAGCGCCTCGGCGCCCAGCCGCGCGAGCCCGTCGTGCAGGCCGCCTGAAGTCGTTCCGCTGCCGATCGGCAGGCGCCGCTGCAGCAGCATCGGCCCGGTGTCGAGCCCCTGGTCCATCAGCATGATCGTCACTCCCGTCTCTGGGTCACCGGCGAGAAGGGCCCGCTGGATCGGTGCGGCCCCGCGCCAGCGCGGCAACAGGGAGGCATGGATGTTCACGCAGCCGAGCCGCGGGATCGCGAGCGCGGCGGCCGGCAGGATCAGCCCGTAGGCGACCACCACGAGCACGTCAGGGCGCCAGTCGCGCAGCGCCGCGCGCCCCTCGTCCGTACGCAGCGTCTGCGGCTGCGCGACGCACAGGCCGCGATCGAGCGCGTAGCGCTTGACCGGGCTCTCGGCGAGTTTCTGGCCCCGGCCGGCGGGGCGGTCGGGCTGGGTGAGCACGCCGACGAGTTCGTGGCCCGAACCGCACAACGCGGCAAGCGGCGGCACGGCAAACTCCGGGGTCCCGGCAAAGGCGATACGCATGGCCAAGGGAGGGGCGGCGCCTCAGGGCGCCGAGGACACCGCAGCGGGGCTCTTCCGTTCGGCAGCACGCTCGGCCGCCCGCTCGGCGCGGTCACGACGCTCCTTGTCGAGCTTCTTGCGGATGCGGTCGCGCTTGAGGTTCGAGAGGTAGTCGACGAACAGCCTGCCCTCGAGATGATCCATCTCGTGCTGCAGGCAGACGGCCGGGAGGCCCTCGAGTTCGCGCTCGAACACCCGGCCCTCGCGATCCTGCGCGCGCACGCGCACCCGCTCGGCCCGCTCGACCTCGTCGAAGATGTTGGGCACCGACAGGCAGCCCTCCTCCATCACCCCGACGCCGTCCCGCGTCAGGATCCGGGGATTGATGTAGACCTGCGGCTGGTTGCCGTCCTTGGAGAGGTCGATGACGATGACCTGCCGGTGCACGTTGACCTGCGAGGCCGCGAGCCCGATGCCGGGCGCGGCGTACATGGTCTCGAAAAGATCATCGACCAGCTGCCCGAGCTCCGCATCGAACGCGGTCACGGGCTCGGCGCGGGTCCGCAGCCTCGGGTCGGGGTATTCCAGGATCTGTCGCAGCGCCATATCCGCCTCTTCAAGGTTCTTCGTGTATTCGACGCAGAAGTTTTGCTAATGTTCTATGCCGATTGAATTTATTGCGATGAGGGACCCGGCCGCTCGGTCGAATTCCCCGTACCATCGCAGGACGCCACGGTTCGGCGGGCACGCCGGCATCTGTCTGCGCAGTATAGCAGCGAAGACCGCGGGTCCCACCCGTCGCGAGGAGCGGATGATGGTTTCCAAACAAGTACTTAGCCTCCGGCGCCCGCTGTCCCGGGCCGGCCTCGCGGTAGCCGCCGCCCTGCTCGGAGCCTGCGCCTCGCTGGGCGGTTCGCCCGCGCCGGACGCCGGACGACCCACCACCACCGCCCCGAGGAGCACGGCCCCGCGGGCCACCGGGCCCGCCACGGTCACGGAAGCCGCGGTCGCCGGCAGCACTGCGGGGCGCGCCAGCGCGCCCGCGCCGGACGCCGCCCAGGGGGTCGAGGGCGCCGTGGTCCTGAGCGCCACCGCCCCTGCCGAATATGTGGTGAAGCGGGGCGACACCCTCTGGGACATCTCGGCCATGTACCTGCGCGACCCGTGGCGCTGGCCGGAGATCTGGCAGGTGAATCCGCAGGTCAAGAATCCCCATCTCATCTACCCCGGCGACCTGCTGACCCTGGTGCAGGGCGCCAACGGCGAGCCCCAGGTCCGGCTGACCCGCAACGGCGGCACCCCCACCGACGCGGGCCGCGCCGCCGGCGACAGCCTGCGGATCGAACCGCTGCTGCGGACCTCCGAATACGACGGCGCGATCGCCACCATTCCTTATTCGGCGATCGCGGCCTTCCTCGAGCGGCCGAGCGTGCTCAGCCGGGAACAGATCCGCAAGGCACCGCGGATCGTGGCGTTCCGCGACAACCACATGATCGGCGGCTTCGGCATCGACGCCTACGTGCGCGGCCTCGCAAGCGGGGCCGCGAACCAGCGCTTCAGCGTCGTGCACATCGGCGAGGCCATCAAGGACCCCGACGATGGCGCCGTCATCGGCTACCAGGGCATCTACACGGCCACGGCGGTGATCCTGACGCCGGGCGAGGTCAGCAAGGCCGCCCTCACCGACACCGCACGCGAAACGCTCGAGGGCGACCGTCTGGTCGCGCTCGAGAGCGACATCCCGCTGAACTTCGTGCCCCGCCCCCCCGCGGGCAAGGTCGAAGGCCGCATCGTCTCGGTGGTCGACGGCGTGGAGCTGATCGGGCAGTTCAAGGTCGTCGCGATCAACCGCGGTCGACGGCACGGGCTGGAGCCGGGCAATGTGCTGGCGATCCAGGAAGCGGGCATCGTTACGCGCGACCGGACCCGCAGGAACGAAGGCGGCGTGCGCGCCTCCCGCGCCTTTTCCTCCAAGCTGCAGCTGCCCGACGAGCGCATCGGCACGCTGCTCGTGTTCAGGACCTTCGACCGCATGAGCTACGGCCTGATCGTGGGCACCTCGAACCCGATCCGCGTCTTCGACGTGGTGCGCACGCCCTAGCGCTGGCAAGCGCCGAAACCGGCGCAAATCGCGCCGAACGCAGGGCTGGCCGGGCCGCCGCACCCGCCTATCCTCCTCCGCCATGGACGAGGAAGAACTGCGCAGCCTCTGTCGCCTGGCACGGGCTCCGGGCGCCCGCGCCAGCACCCTGCTGAGCGCCACCGCCCTGGCCGGGTCGATCCCGCGGTGGGTCTCACTGCCCGTGCGCGACCTGGCCGCCCTGGGTTTCACGGCCGGCCAGGCCCATGCGCTCCACGCCGTCGAACCCGCCACACTCGAGGCGGACCTGGCCACGGTACGCAAGCTGAAATTGCACGTGATCAGCGCCCGATCAGCGCTTTATCCCGCTCGATTGCTGCAGATCCCCGACGCACCCGCCGTGCTCTTCGTGCGCGGCGACCCCGCAGCGCTCGCCACGCCGCAGATCGCCCTGGTCGGCAGCCGCAACCCCACCGCGCTCGGCCACGGCACGGCACGGGACTTCGCCTGCTTTTTCGGCCAGTGCGGCCTCACCATCACCAGCGGCCTTGCGGTCGGCATCGACGCGGCCAGCCACGAAGGCGCCCTCGCCGCCGGCGCCCTGACGGTGGCGGTCTGCGGCACGGGACTCGACGTCCCCTACCCGCGTCCGCACACGGCGCTCGCCGCACGAATCGCGGCCCAGGGGGCCCTCGTCAGCGAATTCCCGCCCGGCACCCCGCCCCTCGCGCACCATTTCCCGCAGCGCAACCGCCTGATCAGCGGTCTCTCCCTGGGCGTGCTCGTCATCGAGGCCGCGCGGCGCAGCGGCTCGCTCGCCACCGCCCGCTGCGCCGGCGACCAGGGCCGCGAGGTGTTTGCGGTGCCCGGCTCGATCCACAACCCGCTGTCGCGCGGCTGCCACGAGCTCATCCGACAGGGCGCCACGCTCGTCGAATGCGCCGACGACGTCCTCAGAGAGCTGCACTTTCCCCAATCAAAACAGACACTTGACGATGCGCCGCCCGCCGCGGACCGGACGCCGGCGCGGCCGGGCCAGTTGGACAAGCCCGCGGAAATCCTGTTAGATGCGCTCGGCTTTGAACCGACCAGCGTCGATGCGCTCATCGCGAGAACCGGCTTCTCCAGCGAACTCCTGGCGTCCCTGCTCCTCGAAGGGGAACTCGACGGACGCATCGCACCGGAGGCCGGCGGCCGCTACCGCCGCGTCCCGTAACCGGCCCCCGAAGTGCCCTGCGGCCACTGAACGATCTTCTGCATGACTGAACTCAACGGCACCGTCCTCGAAATCCTCATCTACGTGTTCGACCGCTACATGCTGGCCGACACCCCGGAGGTCCCCGAACGGGACGAACTCGCGCTCGACCTCGAGCGCGCCGGGTTCTCGGGCGACAACGTCGAACGCGCCCTGGACTGGCTCGCGGACCTCGCGGGCGAGCGCGACCGCCCCTTCCTCGAAGGCGGCGGCAACCGCGCCATGCGCATCTTCACCGACAGCGAGCGGGCGCGATTGCCGACCGATTGCCAGGGTTACCTGCTCACCCTCGAGCGCACGGGAATCCTGTCGCCACAGCAACGCGAGATCGTCATCGAACGGCTGCTCGCCCTCGACGACGAAGAACTCGACGTCAACCAGCTCAAGTGGGTGGTGCTGATGGTGCTGTCGAGCCAGCCCGGCGAAGAACTCGCCTGCTCGCGCATGGAAGACCTCGTCTTCGATCAGACGGAGTTCCCGCACTGAACGCTCCGCGGGTGGACGCCCGGTTCGTGCCCCTCCGGCTGAAGCTGCAGCACCATGGCTCATAACCTCGTCATCGTCGAATCGCCCGCCAAGGCGAAGACCATCAAGAAGTACCTGGGCAAGGACTTCGAGGTGCTCGCCTCCTACGGACACGTGCGCGACCTGGTGCCCAAGGAAGGCGCCGTCGACCCGACGCACGCCTTCGCGATGAAATACGACCTGATCGAGCGCAACGAGCGGCACGTCGAGGCGATCTCGCGCGCGCTCAAGAAATGCTCCTCGCTCTACCTCGCGACCGACCCGGACCGCGAGGGCGAAGCGATCTCGTGGCACCTCTTCGAGATCCTCAAGCAGCGCGGCGAACTGAAGGACAAGACCGTCCACCGCGTCGCCTTCTACGAGATCACCCGGAACGCCGTCCGCGAGGCCATCGAGTCGCCGCGCGAACTGTCGCTGGATCTCGTCAACGCACAGCAGGCACGGCGCGCGCTCGACTACCTGGTCGGCTTCAACCTGTCGCCGCTGCTGTGGAAGAAAGTGCGCCGCGGCCTGTCCGCGGGGCGCGTGCAGAGCCCGGCGCTGCGCATGATCTGCGAGCGCGAAGCCGAGATACAGGCCTTCGTGCCGCGCGAATACTGGAGCATCGACGCCACCGGCGAACACACCGCGCAGTCCTTCCCGCTGCGCCTGGTCGAATACCGCGGCGGCAAGGTCGAGCAGTTCAGCTTCACCGGCGAAGCCCAGGCCCGCGAGGTGGAACAGACCCTGCGCCGCGCCAGCGGCGCCGGCGGGCAATCCGAGGCGGCACCCCGCGAACTGGCCGAGGCCCCGGGCACGCTGCGCGTGCTCTCGGTCGAGCGCAAGCAGCGCCGGCGCAACCCGGCACCGCCGTTCACCACCTCGACCCTGCAGCAGGAAGCCTCCCGCAAGCTCGGCTTCTCGGCACAGCGCACCATGCGGCTCGCGCAGCAGCTCTATGAGGGCGTCGACTACGGCGAGGGCTCCGTCGGCCTGATCTCCTACATGCGCACGGACTCCGTGAACCTGTCGCTCGAGGCCGTCCGCGAGATCCGCGAGGTCATCGCGAAGCTCTACGGCAGCGAATCCGTGGCGGACGCCCCGCGCGTCTACAAGACCAAGTCGCGCAACGCACAGGAAGCCCACGAGGCGATCCGCCCGACTTCGGCGGCGATCACGCCCCAGCTGATCGACGGGCGCATCGACAACGACCTGCACCGGCTCTACGCGCTCATCTGGAAGCGCGCGGTCGCCTGCCAGATGGCGCATGCGGTGTTCGACACCGTCGCCATCGACATGCTCGCCGGACCGGACGGCCCGGAGCGCAACCTGCTGCGCGCCAACGGCTCCACGCTGGTGAAGCCCGGCTATATCGCCGTCTACCAGGAAGGCCGCGACGACTCGGCCGACGACGACTCCGACACCGTGCTGCCGCCCATGAACGAGGGCGACGCCGTGCGCCTCACCTCGCTGCACGGCGAGCAGCACTTCACCGAGCCGCCGCCGCGCTACTCCGAAGCCTCGCTGGTCAAGGCCCTCGAGGAACACGGCATCGGCCGACCCTCGACCTATGCGTCCATCATTTCCACGCTCAAGGACCGCGAGTACGTGGACATGGACGCCCGCCGGTTCATCCCGACCGACATCGGCAAGATCGTCAACGACTTCCTGAGCAAGCACTTCGGCAAGTACGTCGAGTACGGCTTCACCGCCGCGATGGAAGACGAGCTCGATGCGGTGTCGCGCGGCGAGGAAGACTGGACCGAGCCCCTGCGCAAGTTCTGGCAGCCCTTCATCGACCTCGTCGAACACACCGAGAAGAACGTCTCGCGCGAGGAAGTCGCGCAGTCCCGCGACCTCGGCATCGACCCTGGAAGCGGCAAGCCGGTCTCCGTGCGCATCGGGCGCTTCGGGCCCTTCGTGCAGATCGGCACCCGCGACGACGTCGACAAGCCGCGCTGGGCCGGCCTGCGGCCGGGCCAGAAGATGGACCGCATCACGCTCGACGAGGCGCTCTACCTCTTCCAGCTGCCGCGCAACCTGGGCGCGACCGAGGACGGCGAGCCCATCGACGCCAACATCGGCCGCTTCGGCCCCTTCGTGAAGTACGGCAGCAAGTACGCCTCCCTGAAGGACGACGACCCCTACACGATCACCCTCGAGCGCGCGCGCGAGGTCATCGCCGCCAAGCAGCTCGCCGACGCGAACCGCACCATCCAGGACTTCGGCGTGGACGGCATCCAGGTGCTCAACGGCCGCTATGGGCCGTACATCACCGACAAGGAACGCAACGCGAAGATCCCGAAGGATCGCGAGCCGAAGACGCTGACGCTCGAGGAATGCCGCGCGCTGCTCGCCGCAGCTCCGGCGCGGCCGGCACGCGGCAGGTTCGGCCGCGGTCGCGGCGCACCGGCGAAGAAAGCCCCGACCCGCAAGGCCGCTCCCAAGGCGCCGGCGGCAGAGGCGGCGGCCGCCAAGGCCGCTGCCAAGCCGAAGGCCAAGGCCAAGGCAAAAGCCAAGACGAAGGCGAAGGCAAAGACCAAAGCCAAGGCCAAGGCCAAGTCCGGCGCCGCGGCTAAAGCGAAGGTCGCGGCAAAAGCTGCGACCGGCGACTGACGGGCACCGGTGAAATACCGCCACGCTTTCCATGCCGGCAACTTCGCGGACGTCCACAAGCACATCACGCTGATCGCGCTGCTGCAGGCCCTCGCCCGCAAGGACAAGGGCTTCCTGCTCATCGATACCCATGCGGGTCGCGGACTCTACGAACTCGGCAGCGCCGAAGCACGCCGCGGCGCCGAAGCCAGCTCCGGCATCGGCCGACTGGCCCCCGCCGAGGGACAGCCGCCCGAGATCGGCGACTACCTGCGCGCGGTGCGCGAACTGCGCCAGGAAGTCCGGCAACGCGACGCCTATCCCGGCTCGCCGCTGCTCGCCACGCGCTTCCTGAGGCCGCAGGACCGGGCGGTCTTCATCGAGGCGCAGATCGAGGAACACGTGGCGCTGCGCCGTGCGCTGCGCGGCCACGAACGGGTCACGGTCGAGCACGGCGATGGCTACGAGCGCATCGCCTCGTGGCTGCCACCGATCGAGCGGCGGGCGCTGGTGCTGATCGACCCGCCCTACGAGGATGCGCGCGCGGACCAGCAGCGCTGCACGCTGGCGGCCGCCGAGGCGCTGCGCCGCCTGCCCAACGCCGTGGTCGCCGTGTGGTACCCGATCAAGCTGGAGCGCGACAGCAACCGCTGGCTCGAAGCCCTGGCCACGGCGCTCGGCAAACCGCTGCTGTGCGGCGAGCTCTGGCTGCATCCCCGCGATTCCAGGGCCGGCCTCAACGGCTCCGGCGTCGCCATCGTCAACGCGCCCTATCTCCTCGAGGAGGGCATGCAGACGTGGCTGCCCGCCGTGCACCGCAGCCTCGACGTCGATCCGCCGCAGGGCGGCTGGTCGACCCGCATCGTCGGCTGAAGCCGCCGCAGCCCTCCGGCCGACCGGCCGACCGGCCGACCGCGCACAGCGTGACGCGTTGCCTGCCCGGCCGCTGGCCGCATCGGTTATAAAACCCGCATGCAGGAACCCGCTCCAGACCGGTACGGCGTCGTCGGACACCCGGTCGCCCACAGCCGCTCGCCCCTGATCCACGGCCTGTTCGCGCGCCAGACGCGGCAGCATCTGGTCTATCGCCTGTATGACATCAGCCCGGAGAACTTCGCCCGGGACGTCGCCGCCTTCTTCGCCGACGGCGGTCGCGGGCTGAACGTCACCGTGCCG
>CAJACZ010000029.1 GCA_903938365.1 uncultured Pseudomonadota bacterium
AGCAGCCAGCCGAAATTGCTGAGGTACTTCTCGCGACCCCGCACATAGCCACCGGCTGCCAGGCCGAGTTCGATGCCCGCGCCCTGGCACTGGGCGTAAGCCGCGCGCGCATAGAGCGGACGGCCCACCATGCGTTCGAACATCTCGGGGTTGGCCGCATAGCCACCCGCGGCAAGCAGCACGTTGCGCCCCAGGACGCGACGCCGCGTGCCGTCGGCCTCCTCGGTCTCCACGCCGATCACCGCGCCTGCCTCATCCTGCAGCAGCCCGATGATGCGCGTGCCGGCCTGCAGCGTCACGCGCCCGCTGGCGATCTCCTCGTCGAGGCACTTGACCAGCACCCGCGACAGGGAACGCCCGAGATCCTTGCCCCAGTAGTAGCGCGCCACCGAGTAGGGTTCGTGCGCACTGCCGAGCGCAGGGCACTGCGGCAGGGGCTCGTAGCCGTTGTCCATCAACCAGTCGAAAGTCTCGCCCGCGTTGAAGATCGCAAGCCGCGCGAGCTCGTGATCGATGCTGCCCTTGCTGATGCTCAGGGCTTCCTCGAAGTGTTTCTCGGGGGAGTCCACGATGCCCCGTTCCGCCTGCAGCTTCGTGCCGGCCGCGCTGATCTGGCCATGGGAGACCAGCAGCGAGCCGCCCGGCCCGGCGGCCGCCTCGACCACCAGCACCTGGCCGCCGCGCTTGCCCGCGAAGTTCGCGGCAGTCATGCCGGCCGTGCCCGCACCCATGACGATCAGGTCCCACTGCCGCTCGTGCCAGGGTGCTTCCGTCGTGTGCATGGTGTTCCCGTCCTTCATCGTGACTTTCCGCCGGTTTTCATTCGCGCGCCGTGAGCCGCCCCGCACCGATCTCCGCCATCAGCGTCGGTGGCGCCGTCGCGCCCGCCACCTCGCGCACTGCGGCCCTGTACGCCAGCACGAACAGACCGCTGCCCAGCAGCAGCGCCGGCAACACCACCACCGTGATCGAATAGCCTACGAGCCGCTGGTCCGCGAAGACATGCTCCGTGAGCAGCGAGATGACCAGCGGACCCAGCGCCGCGGCAAGGAGGGTGTTCACCAGGCCCGTCAGGGCTACCGCAAAACCGCGCATGTCCGACGGGACGGTCGACTGCAGCAGCGCCAGCATGGTCGTGCCGATAGCCGCGATCGCCGTGGGCCCGAGCGCGACGAGGAACATCGCCGACAAAGGCCCCGGTGCGAAGGTGGCGAAGCCCAGGGGCAGCACGAAGAGCGGCGCGATCGCCAGGATACGGAACCGCGCCAGGGGGTCGCCACGACGCATCGCCGCATCCACCAGGAACCCGCCGACCAGGGGCCCGGCGACCGAGAACAACAGTTTCAGCGGCCCCAGCACCGTGGCGAGATCCGCGCGCGTCACTTCGAAGGCGCGCAGCAGCATCGTCGGATGCCAGGCCGCGGCCCCGTAGCTCGCCAGGAAGCAGGCGGCAAAGCCCAGGTAGAGCGGCACGAAGATCGACGCGTGCTGTCGCAGGTAGCCCAGACTGGCGCGCACCTGCGCCATCCCGCCCGGCCGGGTGCCCGCCAGCAGGCGTCGCGGCGGCTCGCGTGTCGGCAGCAACGCCAGCACCACCACGAGGCCGAGGGCGCCGCAGACCACGAACACGGCCCGCCACGGCGACAGACCATCGAGCAGCGGCAGGCCCGCGAAGCGTCCGGCCGCGGCAGCGTCCGCGATCAGACTCGCGACCGAGATGCCGAGTCCGCTCGCCGCAGCCTGGCCCATCAGAAACACGCTCACCGGGCGCCCGCGCGAACGAGGCGGAAAAAGGTCGGCGATCGCCGAGATGGCCGCCGGCGACAACGCGGCCTCGCCCAGACCCACGAGCAGCCGCGCGGTGAACAACTCGCCAAAGGACTCGGCGAATCCGGAGGCCAGCGTCGCGGAGCTCCACAGGGTCACGCCGCAGATCACCATGAGCCGCCGCGAGTAGCGGTCGACCATCAGGCCCAGCGGCACACCGACCGTCGCATAGAACAACCCGAAGGCCAGACCCTGCAACAGGCCGATCTGGACCTCCGACAGCCCCAGCTCGCCGCGCACCGGGTCGACCACCACGCTCAGCAGCGTACGATCGATGACCGACACCACCCCTGCCAGGGCGAGCACGATGACCAGCCACCACGCCCTGCGCCGGTCGGGGTAGTCGGCCTCTGCGGTCAAGGCAGCAGGCCGAGCGGACCGGCGCGATCCCGGATGTAGCCTCCCAGCCAGTCCATGTTGCGGAAGCGCAGCGTGCCACGCCCGACGCTCGAGGAGCTGTGGGCCATGCCCGCGACCAGGCGGAAGGTCTTGCCGAGCAGGAACAATTCGCGGTGCCGCAGCTCATCGGCGGTGAAGCGGCGCACGCTCGCGTAGCCGCGCTCGAATGCATCGCCGTAGCGCGCATCGAAGCCGTAGAACAGGTTGCCCCAGACGTAGTTCTGCACGTCCTGCATGAAGTAGTCGACGCCCACGCCGTCGAAATCCAGCAGCATGAGGCGACCGTCGTCGGCGACGTGCACGTTGCTGGGGTGGAAATCCCGGTGGCAGATGCCGAGCGGAACGTCCTCGTCCCGCAGCGCCAGCAGCGCTGCCGCAAGTCGCTCCGCGACGACGGGATAGACCCGCAGGTCATCGGGCCGGTCGTAGCAGAACTCGAGCAGCGCCGGCATGTTGATACTGAACTCCGTGATGGCGTCCATCGGGAGCTCGCGTCCGGCATTCCACTCCAGCCCCAGCAGGTGCATCCGGGCGAAGGCAGCGCCGATCTTCTCGGCCATGGGCTCGCTCAGGCAGTCGCCGAACTTGCGCCCGGGCGCCCACTCGTAGAGTGCGACCGCACGCGGGCCTTCGGGTGATTCCAGCTTGAAATAGGCGTGGCCATCACGGTCACGGATGCCCGCGGACGCCGGGAACCCGCGGCTGCGCAGGAACTCGAGGAACTCGAGTTCGAAGGCGACTGCGTCCACCTCGCGCCAGGTCTTCCGCCATACCCGCACAGCGTAGCGGCGATCCTGCGCCTGGATCATGTACACGTCGTTGATGCCACGGTACAGCAGGAACGACCTGACCGGACCCGCGATGGCGTAGCGGCGCGCGACCTCGCTGCCGATGAAAGCGGGATCGATGACGGAGTGCGAGACCGGCACCACGGCTGAAGGTATGGAAGTCATCAAGGCTCCGGAGCGAGGGCACTCGCGCCTCGCGTGCAATGGGGAGTCGATCGAGCGGGGCACGGTCCTGGCCGTGCCCCGCCCATGTCTACCGATGCCCCCGGCCGGAGGCGGGCGGTCAGAACTTGTATTTCACCCGCAGGCCGATTTCGCGCTTCTCGGGCGCGAGGGCCGCAAAGCCCATCAGCACGCCCGCGTTGCCGAGCGGCAGGATCGCGGCGGTCGAATTGGCCGGGTTCGTCACCGTGGTGCGGTAAGCAAAGTCCCAGGTGTTGTCGTCGAACAGGTTCGTGACGAACAGTTCCACGCCGAGCTTGTCCTTGTCGAAGCCGATCCGCGCATTCACCCGGTAGAAATCATCCGTCTGGACGATGTTCGCGGTGCTGTCCCAGGCCTTGCCGGTGTAGTTGACCTCGCCGCGCACCTGCCAAGTCCAGCCGGTGTCGCCGAGCGCCTTGCGGTACGTGGTGTTGAGGTTGCCCGTCCAGGTGGGCTGGCGCTGCAGGGCATTGCCCTTCCACTGCACGGCACCGAAGTTCGGGTTGCCCGGGACCGCACCGGGGCTCTGCCCGCCGGCCAGTTCACGCAGCAGGCCTGCCTCGAACCAGTCCGTGAACTCGCCATGCTGGTAGCCGAGGCCGCCGGCCACGTCCCAGTTGCTGGTGATCAGCGCCCCACCCTCGAGTTCGAGGCCGTAGAACTCCGCAGCGCCCGAGATCGTCACGCCCGGCAGCGTCAGCGGCGTCGGGTTGGTGGGCGAGGTGCTGGGGAGCACCAGCGGCGTGCTGCCCTTGATGTTCTGCCATTCCATGTAATAGAGCGAAACCGAGTAACGCAGCCGGCCGTCGAGCAGCGTCTGTTTGCTGCCGATCTCGAAGTTGTCGAGCTCGTCGGACCCGAGGATCTCCTGGACGTTGGGCACCTGCTGCCGGATCAGATCCTGCTGGTAGGGGGTGCGCTGCGTGTAGCCCACGTTCTCGCTGCCGGGCAGCACGCCCTTGGAATAGCTCGCGTAGAGGTTCCAGTCGGCCGTCGGTTCGTACTGCACGATGATGCGCGGCAGCGTGTCCTTGAAAGTCAGTTCCTTCGGCACCGCCGGGAACGTCGGCAGGAACTGCCGTCCGCCGATGGAGGAGTCCTCCTGGTAACGCACCTCGGCCGTAACGCTCAGGTTGTCGAGGATGTCGAACTCCAGTTCGCCATAGACTGCGCTGACTTCGGCGATTTCGTTGGCGGCATACGGGTTCCGGCTCAGCGCCTGCGACAGCAGCACCGAACTCCGGAACGCGGTCGTCGGCAGGGTGCGCGACTCGTAGGCCGCGGCGCCTCCGTTGCCGAAGTTGCTCTCGAATTCGCCCTTGTAGCGCGTGGCACCCACGAGCCAGCGCAGCCGCTGTTCCTGGCCGGACTGGACGCGCAGTTCGTAGTTCCGCGTGGTCGAGACCTGGGGCACGAACTGGTAAGTCGTCTCGAGGAACGTGCGGTCCGCGTCCAGGATCAGGCCCGTCTGCGTATCGTCGTAGCCGATGTTGAGGCCGACCGAAATCCCGTTGTCGAACTCGTAGTTGCCCTGCAGGTTGGCGATCAGGATGTCCCGACGAAGGCCCACACCATTCGGCTTCGGGACGTCATTCCACATCTCGATGCCGAGGGAATTCCTGAGGAACGCGTCCGTGAGCGCATTGGGCTGGCCGAGGGACGCCAGCAGGGGGCTCTGGAGCGTGGTGTTGGTCGCGATGACCCGCTCGCCGAGCTGGTCGATGCCCGGGATCTTGCCGCAGAAGTACGGCAGGGAGATGTTGAAGCCCTGCTTCGTGTTGGCGAGGTTGTAGCCCTTGTCGATGAAGCGCGCTCCGCAGGTGTCGCCGTAGGCAGAGGGCGCGATGTTGACGAGCTGGCCCGGGCCGTCGTCATCCTGCTGGTAGGAGGCCCGGACGCGGATCCAGGACTTGTCGGAGGGCCGCGCGTACAGCGTGCCGGTGACGGACTGGGTCTGCTCGTCGCCCATGCGACCGCCGTCCAGTGACTGGTAGTGGCCTTCCTTGTCGCGATAGTTGACGGCAATGCGGCCGGACAGCCAGTCCCCGGCCAGCGGGCCTTCGAAGCTCGCACGAACCGCGTTGGTCATGCGGTCGCTGGTCTGCACGTCGAACTCGCCCGCGAAGGTATCGCCGGGATTGCGCGTGATGAAGTTGATGGCGCCCGCGAAAGTGTTGCGGCCGAAATAGGTGTTCTGCGGGCCGCGCAGCACCTCGACGCGTTCGACGTCGCTGGTGTTGACGGCATTGACGCCGCCCAGAACATAGTTGCCATCGACGAACACGGCACCGGGCTGCGAGCGCGGCAGCGGGATGGGGGGCTGCAGGCCGCGGAAGGTCAGGTTGGGCATGAAACGGCCGGTGCCGTTGCCGCCGGTAGACTGGAAGAACACGTTGGGCGAGAGCTTGACGACGTCGCGGATGTCGTAGATGCCCGCCTTTTCGATCGCCTCGGCCGAGAAGGCCGTGATGGAAATCGGGACATCCTGCACGGACTCTGCGCGCTTGCGCGCCGTGACAGTCACTTCCTCGAGCCGCAGTTCGGCGGACTCCTCCTGCGCATGGGCGGGCAGCGCGGCCAGCGTGACGGTAGAGGCAAGGGCGAGCGCAACGGCTCTGGAAATGCGGTGGTTCGTCGGCACTGAAACTTACCTCGTCATGAAATTCTGATGGCTCCCGACGCCCGCACCGGTTCCGGCGCGCGCGAATAGACTTAAAACACACCAAACACGCAAAAATGGCAATCGCTTTCGTGCGCCGGATCGTCAGCCGAACCCTCGCATCTCACCAGGCGAGACAGGTAAGGGGTCGGCAAAGTGGCGCCCGGCCCGCATCGACCGCCGCAGCGACCCGCTCCGATATGCTGAACGCCACCATCACCTCGAAGGGCATCACCATGATCCGTCGCCACCGGAAGTCCGCGTTCTGGCTGCTGGGCTTCGCTGCCGCCCTCGCGCAGGCGGCCGACCCAGCCCCCCGCCCCGCCCCGGTGCCGGCACCGCTGGTCCCGCCCGTGGTCTCCCCGTCCGGCGATTACCTGTCGGTCGAGGCACTGCGCGCGAAGTACGGCGACCGTGCCGGCCGCATCATGGAGATCGACGGCGTCGAGGTGTACTACAAGGACGAGGGCAAGGGACCCGCGATCCTGATGGTGCATGGCTCCCAGAGCACGCTGAAGACCTGGGACGGTGTTGCACCGCGGCTGATCGAACGCGGCTACCGGGTGATCCGCTACGACATTCCCCCTCAGGGTCTCTCGGGCCCGGTTTCCGCGGCAGCCGCCGCGCGCCTGCAACCGGTGGACATCGCCGAAGGCCTGCTCGCCCGGCTTGGCGTGGACAGGATCACCTATGCCGGCGTCTCGAGCGGCGGAACGCTGGGCGTGTTCCTCGCCGCGAAGCGGCCCGACCTGGTCGAACGCCTGGTGCTGTCCAATTCCCCTGCGGACACGGTCTCGAACTCTCACCAGGTCTACCCGCCGCGCTTCGCAGAAGCCCAGCGCCAGGCCCGTGAGGCCGGCGGCTTCCGCTCGCAGTTCTTCTGGGACCAGTTCCTCGATTACTACGCGGGCGATCCGTCGCGCTTCGACCGTGACATCCGCGAACAGTACTACGACATCAACCGGCGCCAGCCGGAGCCGAATTTCTACGCGCTGACCGCCGTGGTGGCCGACCAGCCCAGGGCAAAAGCCGCCATGGCAGCGGTGCGCGCGCCGACGCTGCTGGTCTGGGGAGCGCGCGACGCGCTGCTCTTGCCGGCTGCGGCGGATGCGCTCGCCAGCTACCTCACCGGAACACAGGTCTCCACGCTGATGCTGCCGGACGTCGGACATTACCCCCCGCTCGAGGTGCCCGCGCGCTTCGCCGATATCGTGGCGAACTACATCGAAGCGGTGACGCCCCGCAGATAGGAAAACGGCGGCGTGTTGCCACGCCGCCGTTCTTTTCGCCGCGCCCGGTTCCGGGCTCGACCCGCGGGCTAGAAGCGGTCGAGGGTCATGACCTTGTTCCAGGCCGCAACGAAGTCCCCAACGAACTTCTCGCTGCCATCGTTCGCGCCATAGACCTCCGCGACGGCACGCAGCTCGGAGCTGGAACCGAACGCGAGATCCACCGGCGTGGCCGTCCACCTGGGCTTGCCGGTCTGGCGGTCCCGACCCTCGTAAAGACCCTCGGACTGCGCCGACCGCGTCCACTGCGTCGACATGTCCAGCAGGTTGACGAAGAAGTCGTTGCTCAGCGTGCCGGGCCTGCTGGTGAACACACCATGCGTCGAGCCGCCGGCGTTCGCCCCCAGCGCCCGCATGCCACCGACCAGCGCCGTCATTTCGGGCACCGTCAGGGACAGGAGGTTGGCACGCTCCACCAGCATTTCAGCCGGCGAGAGGCGGTTGTCCTTCCCGAAGTAGTTCCGGAACCCGTCGGCCGTCGGCTCGAGCACCGCGAAGGACGCCACATCGGTCTGCTCCTGCGAGGCGTCGGTCCGACCCGGGGTGAACGGCACCTGCACGTTCTGCCCCGCGTTCTTCGCCGCCTGCTCGACGCCCGCAGCGCCTCCGAGGACGATCATGTCGGCCAGCGAGATCTTCTTGCCGCCTTTCTGCGCCAGGTTGAAGTCCTTGCGGAT
>CAJACZ010000030.1 GCA_903938365.1 uncultured Pseudomonadota bacterium
CGACGCGACGAAGGTCGCCGCGATGGCCACGGAGAGGTCCGCTCCGACGAAGGCGCGGAAGAACAGCATGAGCACCACGATCGCGACCAGGAAACCGGACACGGTGCTCAGGGTGATCGCCGCGTTCATGAATCGTGCGCGGCGGGCCAGCACGCGCAGCCGGGCCCCGATCTCGGCGCGCTGGCCGGCTTCGGCCGCCCGCTCGAAATCGGCCTCCATGGGCCGCGCGCGGTCGACGATGCGCGCGAGCCGGCTGGTCAGCACATTGAGGGTGGCGGCCACGCCCGCGATCAGGAACACCGGGGCCACGGCGAGCTGGATCAGGTGCCCTACATCGAAGCCGGGTCCGGTTGCCGTGATCATGCGGGCCGGACCCTTCGGTGCTCAGTCCTCGACGAGGAAGCTGCGCAGCTGCTCGCTGCGGCTCGGGTGGCGCAGCTTGCGCAGCGCCTTGGCCTCGATCTGGCGGATGCGCTCGCGCGTCACATCGAACTGCTTGCCGACTTCCTCGAGGGTGTGGTCGGTGCTCAGGTCGATGCCGAAGCGCATGCGGAGGACCTTGGCCTCCCGCGGAGTGAGTTGCGCAAGTACCGCGTGGGTGGTTTCGCGCAGGGACTCCATCGTCGCCTGGTCGATCGGCGAGGCCACCGAGGTGTCCTCGATGAAGTCGCCGAGGTGTGAGTCCTCGTCGTCGCCGATCGGAGTCTCCATCGAGATGGGCTCCTTGGCGATCTTGAGCACCTTGCGGACCTTGTCCTCGGGCATTTCCATGCGCACCGCCAGTTCGTCCGGGGTGGGCTCGCGGCCCATTTCCTGGAGCATCTGGCGCGAGATGCGGTTGAGCTTGTTGATCGTCTCGATCATGTGCACCGGGATGCGGATGGTGCGCGCCTGGTCGGCGATCGAGCGGGTGATGGCCTGGCGGATCCACCACGTCGCGTAGGTCGAGAACTTGTAGCCGCGGCGGTATTCGAACTTGTCGACCGCCTTCATCAGGCCGATGTTGCCTTCCTGGATGAGGTCGAGGAACTGCAGGCCGCGGTTGGTGTACTTCTTGGCGATGGAGATCACGAGGCGCAGGTTGGCTTCGACCATCTCTTTCTTGGCGCGGCGCGCCTTGGCCTCGCCGATCGAGACCTCGCGGTTGAGGTCCTTGATGCCGGTGATGGTCAGGAAGTGGCGCTTCTCGATGGTCGACAGCAGCTGCTGGCGCTTCTCGATCTCTTCCTGGAACTTCGCGAGCGGCGCGGAATACTTCTTGCCGGCCTTGACGTGCTTGCCGACCCACTTGTCGTTGGTCTCGTTGCGCGGGAAGGACGTGATGAAGTCCTTGCGCGGCATGCCGGCATCGCGCACGGCCATGATCATGATTTCCTTCTCGAGCTGGCGGATCTCGTTCACGTGGTTGCGCAGGTGGCCGATCAGCGCCTCGAACATGCGCGGCGCGAGCTTGAGTTCCATGAACTCCTCGGAGACCTTCTTGCGCAGCTTGATGGTCTTCGGGTCTTCCTCGCCGAGCTTCTCGAGCGAGCCGAGCAGCTGCGCGTGCAGTTTCTCGATCGAGGCGAAACGACGCTTCGCTTCCTCCGGATCCGGTCCGGTGTCCGCCGCTTCCTCGCTGTCGTCCGAGTCGTCGCCTTCTTCCTCTTCGTCCGGCTTGTCGGCGGCGGCAGGGTCGACCTTGGTCGGGTTCTGCGGCTGCGCGATCACGTCCGGCGCGTTGGGGTCGATGAAGCCGACGATGATGTCGGCCAGGCGGCCGGTGCCGCTCTTGAGCGGCTCGTAGACGTTGAGCAGGAATGCATGGGTGGGCGGATACAGCGAGATCTGCCGGCGCACGGCGTCGAGGCCTTCCTCGATGCGCTTGGCGATGCGGATCTCGCCCTCGCGGGTCAGCAGTTCCACGGTGCCCATCTCGCGCATGTACATGCGGACCGGGTCGGTGGTGCGGCCGAGTTCCGCGTCCAGCGCGGCGAGTGCGGCGGCGGCTTCCTCGATGGCCTCCTCGTCGTTGGGCGCGGCCGGTTCGGCGGCGAGCAGCGACTCGCCGTCCGGCGCCTTCTCGTACACCGGGATGCCCATGTCGTTGATCGTGTTGACGATCTCTTCGATCTGCTCCGGGTCGACGATCTCCGAGGGCAGGTAGTCGTTGACCTGCGAGTAGGTCAGGTAGGTCTGTTCCTTGCCGAGTGCGATCAGCTGCTTGAGCTTGGACTGGCGGTCCTCGGGGACGGTGCCGGGGCGGCGTTCGGGCAGCGGCAGCGGCTTGCGCGCCTCGGCAGCCGCCTCGCGCGCAGCGGCTTTCTGCTCGCGGGTCAGCTTGGCCGGTGCGCTGGCAGCCTGGGCAGCCTCGAACGGGGGCGGTTCGGCCGCTTTGGGCTTTGCAGCCACCACGGGCGCCGGCGCTGCGGCAACCGGTATGGCGGCCTTGCGCGCCGGGGGAGCCGGTGGCGCCGTCTTCAGCGCCTTCGGTGCAGCAGCGGGTGCGGCAGCGGGTGCAGGCTTGGCCGCGGCGGCCTTGGCAGGGGCAGGCTTGGGCGCTACCGGCTTGACTGCGGCTGCCTTGGCCGGGACGGCTTTGCTGGCGGCCTTGGCGGGCGCCGCCTTGGCCGGCTTCGCAGCTGGCTTCGCGGCCGCTGCCTTGGCCGGCTTCGCGGCTGGCTTGGCGGCCGGCTTGGCGGCGGTACGGGCGGGCGCGGCCGGCTTCCGGGCAGCGGCCTTTTCCTGCACCTTGGAATGTGACGCCTTGGGGGCAGCCTTGGCCGCGGGCCTGGCTGCGGGCCTGGCGGCGGGCTTTGCAGCTTTCTTGCTGGCGGAGGTCTGGGTCTTGGACTTGGGTGTCATAGGGACTTCCGGCGTGCAAAGGGCCGGGCCCCGGGGCGCTTGCTGCGGGGACGGCCAGGGTCAAGGGGTCAAACGGCGGATTCTACGTGGACCAGCGCCTGCCTGCCAGATTCAACGCTTCGTGTCTTTAGTCCATTGCTGGGTTCGAGCGGACATAAGGCGCTGAAGTTCCGCTTTCTCTTCACGATCCAGGCCCAGGTTGCCGTCTTTTTCCAGGAGCGCGTCGATCCGCCGCATCCGGCCTTCCTCCAGCATCCGGGCGATGGCGGTGCGCAGCTCGCTGAGCGCCGCGGCTTCGTCCGGAATCAGCGATTCCGCCGTGGCCAGGCGCGCGAAGCGCTCGCTCTCGGGCCGTTCGCGCCAGCGCTCGAGCAGTTGGCCGGTGCTGGCGCAGGGGTGTTCGCGAAGGTCGGCCACCAGGCTCCGCAGGATCTCCGCGCCTGGCTCCTCGATCGCCGCGAGCGCGTCCACGTCGGCCTCGGGCAGCAGGGTGGCGCTGCGCGGATGGTGCACCAGCACCAGCACGGCCTGCCGCATGAGGCTGCCGCGGCCCGCGCCGCGACCCGTACGACCCGGATTGAGGCCGCCGCCACGTTGCGACGGCGGGTCGCTGCCGCCGCTCCGGTCTGCGCCGAAGGCCGCTCCCGAGCCTGCATCGGCACTGGCCCACAGTGTGCGGAGGCGCTCTGCCGGCAGGCGGATGGTTTCGGCGAGGCGCGCCAGCAGCAACTCCCGGTACACCCCCTCGGGAACGCGCGCGACCAGCGGGCGCGCACTCTCGGCGAGCCTTGCCCGTCCGTCCGCATGCGCGAGGTCCACCTGGGAGGAGAGTTCCTGGACCAGGTATTCGGACAGCGGCAGCGCGCCGTCCAGGCGCGCCTCGAAGGCCTCCCGGCCCTCCGCGCCCACCAGGGTGTCGGGGTCGTGGCCCTCGGGCAGGAACAGGAAGCGCAACTGCCGCCCCTCGCGTGCCTCGGGCAGTGCGTTGCCCAGGGCGCGCCAGGCGGCGGCGCGACCGGCGCGGTCCCCGTCGAAGGCGAACACCACCTCATTGACCAGGCGGAACGCGCGTTTCAGGTGCTCGGGCGTGGTCGCCGTGCCGAGCGTCGCGACGGCATAGGTAATGCCCGCCTGATGCAGCCGCACGACGTCCATGTAGCCCTCGACGATCATCAGCCGGCGCAGCGGCGCGCGGTTCTGGCGGACCTCGTAGAGGCCGTAGAGTTCGCGGCCCTTGTGGAACAGCGAGGTCTCGGGGGAGTTCAGGTACTTGGGTTCGCCCTGGTCGATGACGCGACCGCCGAAGGCGATCACGCGCCCTCGTGCATCCCGGATCGGGAACATGATGCGGTCACGGAAGCGATCGTAATGCCGCTCGCCGTCGCGGACCTGGCCGGCGTCGCGTTCGATCACCAGCCCGCCGGCGGCCAGCGCGTCGCGCTGGGCCTCGGTCTGGCCGAAGCGACGCAGCACGTCGTTCCAGGAATTCGCCGCATAGCCGATCATGAATTTGGCGAGGGTCTCGGGCGTGAGGCCGCGTCCTTCCACGTAGCCACGCGCGCGGGGATCGCGCGGCAGCAGCTGCGCCCAGTGCGCGGCGACCCGCGCCATCAGGGCGACGAGATCCGGCTCGGCGCGCGAGCGGCCGTCGTCGGGCCGCGCTTCCTTCGGCACTTCCAGGCCCGCGCGGGTGGCCAGTTCCTCCACCGCTTCGGGGAAGCTGAGCCGGTCGTAGTTCATCAGGAAGCCCAGCGAGGTGCCGTGCGCCCCGCAGCCGAAGCAATGGTAGAACTGCTTGTCGGGGCTGACCCAGAAGGACGGGTTCTTCTCGTCGTGGAAGGGGCAGCAGGCCTTGAATTCGCGGCCGGCCTTCTTCAACGGAACACGCGAGCCGATCAGTTCGACGATATCGCTGCGCGCGACCAGTTCGTCGATGAAGCTCTGTGGAATGCGCCCGCTCATGGGCGCAAGGATAGACTTTCTAGCCGGCTGCGGGGCCGGCCAGACGTGCCTTGATGCGTGCGCTGGCGACGGCCATGTCGGCGCGGCCCGCGGCTCGGGCCTTCACCAGTGCCACCGCCTTGCCCATGTCCTTGATCGAGGCTGCACCGCTTTCCGCGATGGCGGCCGAGATCAGCGCGTCCAGCTCCGGATCCGACAGCTGCGCCGGCAGGTAGCCCTGGAGCATCGTGATCTCCGATGCCTCCTTGGCGGCGAGGTCGGCGCGGCCGCCGGCCTCGAACTGCGCAATGGCTTCGCGGCGCTGCTTGATCATTTTCTCGATGACGGACAGCACCTGAGAGTCGTCGAGCGTGATCCGCTCGTCGACTTCGCGCTGCTTGATGGCTGCCTGCAGCATGCGGATGGAGCCGAGACGCTCCTTCTCCGCTGCCCGCATGGCAGCCTTCATGTCTTCGGTGATGCGCTCCTTGAGCGACATCCGGAAGCCGGCCGTCAGTGCGGGCGGGTGAAGCTGCGGGAGCTGCGCTTGAGGTGCCGCTTCACGGCGGCGGCCTTCTTGCGCTTACGCTCCTGCGTCGGCTTCTCGTAGAATTCCCGCCGACGCAACTCGGTCAGGACACCCGCTTTCTCGCAGGCGCGCTTGAAACGGCGCAACGCGGCGTCGAAATACTCGTTCTCGCGAACACGAACGCTCGGCATCTAAACCTCAACTCATTGATTTAGTTGGACTTCTTATGAAGCCCTGACGGGTCAGGGGCGTGGATTCTAAAGTTACCCCGCGCAAAACGCAAAAGTTCCTCACATCCGCCTCCACGCCCAGCCCCCCACGGTCACTCCAGCAGCATGCGAATCCTTGCCATCGAATCTTCCTGCGACGAGTCGGCCGCCGCGATCCTGGATGCCGGGCGCGGCCTGCTCGCGCACGAACTCTACTCCCAGGTCGACCTGCACCAGATGTACGGAGGGGTCGTGCCGGAGATCGCCTCGCGCGACCACGTGCAGCGGCTGCTGCCCCTGGTCGAGCGTGCGCTCAAGGCGGCCGACACAGTGCCCGCGCAACTGGGGGGCGTGGCGTACACCGCTGGCCCCGGCCTGATCGGCGCGCTGCTGACCGGCGCCGCGCTGGCCCGCTCGCTCGCGTATGCGTGGGGCATTCCGGCGCTCGGCGTGCACCATCTCGAGGGCCACCTGCTGGCGCCATTGCTGGAGCCCGATCCGCCGCAGTTTCCGCATGTCGCGCTGCTGGTGTCGGGCGGGCACACGATGCTCATCGAGGCGCGCGGCATCGGCGCGTACCAGATCCTTGGCGAGACCCGCGACGATGCCGCCGGCGAAGCCTTCGACAAAAGCGCCAAGCTGCTGGGCCTGCCCTATCCCGGCGGCCCCCACCTGGCGCGGCTGGCCGGGCAGGGCCGTCCCGGCCGCTACCAGTTTCCGCGACCCATGCTGGATCGCCCGGGGCTTGAGTTCAGCTTCTCGGGCCTGAAGACCGCGGTGCTGCACGCGGTGCGGGAGTCGCCCCAGGCCGCCCTCGAGCACGGCGCCGACATCGCTCACGAGGTCCAGGAGGCGATCGTCGAGACGCTGGTCGTCAAATCGATGCGCGCCCTCGAGGCCACCGACCTCGATGTGCTGGTGGTGGCGGGCGGGGTCAGCGCGAACCAGCGGCTGCGCGAGCGGCTCGACGCCGCGGCGCGCGCGCGCGGCGTGCGCGTGTACTATCCGCGCCTTGAATTCTGCACCGATAATGCGGCGATGATCGCCGTGGCGGGCCTCGCGCGGCTCGCGGCCGGGGAGCATGACGGGCCGGCGATCGGGGCCCGGGCTCAATGGCCGCTCGCGTCGCTGGCGCCTCCGGGGCAGCCACGAACCACTTCTCAGGGATAGCGCTTCGGACATGACGACCACACGCAGACAGGACACGATCTTCCTCCGCGGCCTCGAGGTGGAATGCATCATCGGTTTCATCGAATGGGAGCGCCGCATCCGCCAGCGCGTGGTGATCGATTTCGAGGTCCCCGCCGACTGCACCAGGGCGGCGGTCCGCGACGACGTCGCCGATACGCTCGATTACAAACGGGTCGCGAAGCGGATCATCGGCTTCGTCGAAGGCTCGGAGTTCAACCTCGTCGAGACCATGGCCCACCGCATGGCATTGCTGGTGCTCGAGGAATTCGGCATCGAATGGATCCGCATCTCGATCAACAAGCCCGGCGCCATCCGTGGCTCGAGGGACGTGGGCGTATCGATCGAGCGCAACCGCGCCGACCTCGCCCCGGCGCAGGCCTGAAGGGTGGCTCCGCGCGAGGTTGGCACCGCGCCTGTCGAGGTCTACGTGGCCGCCGGCAGCAACGTCGATGCCGAACGCAACCTGCAGCTCGCGGCGGCCGCGATGGCCCGCGAATTCGCTCCGGTGCGCTTCTCGCCCGCCTACCGCAACACGGCCGTGGGTTTCGAGGGCGAGGACTTCGTCAACTTCGTGATGGGGTTCCGCACCTCTCTCGGCGTGCATGAGGTGATCGATCGCCTGCAGCACATCGAGGCACTCTGCGGTCGCAGCCGCGATGCGCCCAAGTGGGCGCCGCGCAGCATGGATCTCGACATCCTTCTGTTCGGCGACCGGGTCTGCGACGAGCCGGGACTGGTGCTGCCGCGGCCCGACCTGGTGCGCCGACCCTACATGCTCGGCCCCATGGCGGACCTGGCGCCCGGCGTGCTGCACCCGACACTCGGGGTGACGATCGGGGAGCTGTGGGCGCGTTTCGACCGCGACGCGCATCCCATGGCGCGCATCCCGCTCGCACTCGCGGCGCCGGAGTCCGCGGAAGCTTGATCCGGGTGCTACCAGGCGACGCTGCGACCGCCATCAACCGGGAGGATCTGCCCGGTGATGTAGGGCGCATCGGCGGCGAAGAACAGCGCAGTGCGGGCGATGTCGCCGGCGGAGCCCGGTCGCTTGAGCAGCGTGCGGTCCATGATCTTTTCCTGCAGCACGGTGTCTGCGGCGCCGTCGGCGGGCCACATGACCGGCCCCGGCGCGATGCCGTTGACGCGGACGTGCGGACCCAGTTCGCGCGCGAGCGAGCGCGTCAGCATGATCAGTCCCGCCTTGGCCACGCCGTAGACCGGATAGCGCCGCAGCGGGCGCATGCCGTGGATATCCACGATGTTGATGATCAGTCCCTGCGCCAGGCGCAGCGCGGGCGCCGCCGCCTGCGACAGGAACAGCGGTGCCTTGAGGTTCGAGCCCATCAGGTCGTCCCAGTGCGCTTCGGTAATCTCGCCCATCGGGGTCGGATAGAACGTCGAGGCGTTGTTCACCAGCACGTCGAGCCGGCCGAAATGCTGCTGCGCGTGTTCCACCAGCCGGCCGAGGCGGGCGGTCTCGAGCAGGTCCGCGCTGATCGTCACGACGCTGTCCGCGCGCTGCGCGTTGAGCTCCGCGGCGAGCGCATCCGCCGCCGCGGCCGATTGGTGGTAGTGGACGACGCAGCGGGCTCCGGCGCCGTGCAGCGCGCGGACGATCTCTGCGCCGACCCTGCGGCCCCCGCCCGTGACCAGTGCAACCTTGCCGTCGAGGCTTTTTGCTTGAGTGTTCATCGGGTGAGCTTATGACGCGCGGCGGTCCAGGCTCAACGTCGGCGCTGCCCGCGCCGGGCCCGGATGCCGAAGCCCATGGCCGGCGGGTCGATGCGGCGCTGCACGCGAGGCTCGAGGTCGCCGGTGGCTGGCTCCCCTTCGCCGACTACATGCGCTGCGCCCTGTACGAGCCCGGGCTCGGTTACTACAGCGCCGGCGCGGCCAAGTTCGGCCCGGCGGGCGATTTCGTCACGGCGCCCGAGATCTCCGGTCTGTTCGCCGAGGTGTTCGCGGGTCAGTTCGCGGCGGTGCTCGCCGGCCTGGGCGGTGGCTCGGTGCTCGAGCTGGGCCCGGGTACCGGCCGGTTCGCGGCCACGGCACTGGCCGCATGGCCTGCGCACGGCCCGCTGCCGGACGAATACCTGCTGCTGGAGGTGAGCGGCGACCTGCGCGAGCGCCAGCAGCGGCAGGTGGCGGTCGCGGCGGGCGCAGCGGCCCCGCGCGCGCGCTGGCTCGAAGCGCTGCCGCCGCGGTTCGCGGGGGTGGTGTTCGCCAACGAGGTGCTCGACGCGCTGCCCTGCGAGCGCTTCGTGCTGCGCGCCGGCGAGCCCTGGCGGCTCGGCGTCGGTGCCTGCGGCGCGGGCTTCGCCTGGTCGGAGCGGCGGCCCGATGGCAGCCATGCAGGCGACCAGGCGTTCGTCGAGGCCACGCGCGAGCTCCCGCTGGCAGGCTTGCCGGACGGCTATCGTGGCGAATTCCATCCGGGGCTCGCGGCGTGGATCCGGGCTCTGGCCGACGGACTGCAGCGCGGCGTCGTGATGCTGGTCGACTACGGGCTGCCCCGCAGCCACTACTATCATCCGCAGCGCGAGGCAGGCACGCTGCGGTGCCACTATCGGCATCTTGCGCATGACGACCCGTTTTCATATCCGGGTCTGACGGATATCACCGCCTGGGTGGACTTCACCGCCGTGGCCGAGGCCGCGGTCGCCGCGGGCCTGGACGTGGCCGGATTCACCACGCAGGCGGCTTTCCTGCTGGGCGCCGGCATCGATGCGCGATTCGCCGCGGCCCACGAAGCGGCTGCGTCGGAGGCCGCGCGGGTGCGGCTCGCGCACGGGGCGCGGCAGCTGCTGCTGCCCGGCGAGATGGGCGAGGCGATCAAGGTGATGGTGCTGGCGCGCGACTGCGAGGTGCCGTTGCCGGGCCTGCTGATTCAGGATCTGCGCGACTCGCTGTGAGCGCGCACCGTGGAACCTACAGGCCCGTGAGGGCAGGGTGGCTGGAATGACGATGGAATGGTGGCATGCGGTCGTGCTGGCGATCATCCAGGGGCTCGCCGAGTTCCTGCCGGTGTCGAGTTCCGGGCACCTGGTGCTGGTGCCCAGGCTGCTGGGCTGGTCCGACCAGGGTCTGGCCTTCGACGTGGCCGTGCATGTCGGCACGCTGCTGGCGGTCGTGACGTATTTCCGCAAGGACCTGCTGCCGCTGCTGACCGGGCTGATCGCCTTCCTGCGCGGTGACCGGCAGAACACCTGGGGTCGGCTGGCCTTCAACCTGCTGGTCGGCACGATCCCGGTCGGTCTCGTCGGCCTGCTGGCGCACGATTTCATCGAGTCGCAACTGCGGAGCCCGTTCGTGGTGGCATTTCAGCTGGCGGTGTTCGGCATCGTGCTCTATCTGGTGGATCGCAGCGGTCGCCGCAATCGCGACGAGACCACGCTGACGCTGGGCCAGGCGCTGCTGATCGGCTGCGCGCAGGCCCTGGCGCTGGTGCCGGGCACCTCGCGTTCGGGCATCACCATGACGGCCGGGCTGATGCTCGGGCTCACGCGCGAGGCCGCGGCGCGCTTCGCTTTCCTGCTGTCGGTGCCGGGCATCGCGCTGGCCGGCGGCTACGAGGGCTTCAAGTTCGCCACCGGAGTCGCGGGCGAATCGGTGCCGGTGGCCGAGATGCTGCTGGGCCTCGTGGTCTCGGCGGTAGTCGGCTACTTCTGCATCCACTACTTCCTGCGCTTCATCGCCCGGATCGGCTTCCTGCCGTTCACGGTCTATCGACTGCTGCTGGCCGGCTTCATCGTCCTGGTTTTCGCCTGAGGATTGCATCATGACCGCCAAGCCCACGCGGCCTCCGGGCCCCCTGCATCGCAGCTACCGCGGCAAGATGCTCTACATCACCGACGGGGTCGGCGAGATGGGGCGCGAGTACTTCAGTGTCACCGTGCAGCCTGACGGCGAGCGCACGCTGCGCGCGCAGTGCGAGATGGACGATGACCGGCTGCTGCGCGATGTCGTGCTCACGGTGGACCGGGAGTGGCGTCCCCGCGAAGCCTTCGTGCGCCTCGCCGTGGACGGGCGGCTGATGGGATCGTCCTGGTTCCGTTTCACTGCGACGCACGCGGAATGCCAGGGCTTGACGCGACGCGAGGGGCGCGTGACGCAGCAGATCGACTGGCCCGCGGGCGTCGAGTCCTTCGGCACCCACGCGCTGCACGGCGACGCCTGGGTGGTGGGCCGCCTGCGCCTGCATCGCGGCGACCTGAAACACTTCGCGCTGGCGACCTTCGCGTCCTCGACGATGGCGAACGGGGGCTCCGGTCCGACGCTGGTCCCGCTCGAGGGCGGCTATTCGACGATCCACGACCTCGGCGACGAGCGCATCACGGTGCCGGCGGGCAGCTTCGACACCCGCCACATCCGCATCGACGTGCCGGGCGTGGATGACTTCGAGGTCTGGGCCGGTGGCGAGGACTGCCTGCCGGTCAAGCTCAGCTCCCACGGGCTCAGGCAGACCTACCTGATGACGGAGCTCGAGGGCGACTGGCGCTGAGCCGCGATCGCGGCGAGCCGCCGTTCGCGGATCCGCGCGCCGATCGCCGGGCCGGACAGGCCGGTGCGGTCTTCCGCCGTCAGCGCCGCCCCCGCTGCGGCGGCGAGCGCTGCTTCCAGATGCGCACGCTGCGGATAGGGCCGGGCTTCGAGTCCGAGCCGGCCCCGGGCATCGCATTCGCAGGCTTCGAGCAGTTCGGCGAAACGCGCGGGTCGCCGGAAGGCATCGCTCTGTTCCAGCAGTTCGAGGATCGTGCCGGGGCGCAGCTCCAGCGCGCGGTGCACGGTCGTGTGGAAGCGGCAGGCGAGCAGCGCGAGTTCGCGGTGTTCGTTGGGCACGCGCAGCCGGTCGCAGAGGGCGTCGATGGGCACGCGCCCGCCGGCTTCGTGTCCGAGGTGCGCTGGCCACTGCGCCGGGGGCGTCAGCGCCTTGCCCAGGTCGTGCGCGAGCACGGCGAAGCGCACGCTCACCGGCGCACCGCGCCCGGCAGCGACCTGCAGGGCCAGCAGCATGTGGGCGCCCGTGTCCACTTCGGGGTGCCACTCGGCGCGTTGCGGCACGCCGAAGAGCGCGTCCACTTCCGGCAGGATGACGCGCAGGGCGCCGCATTCGCGCAGCACTTCGATGAACACGCCGGGGCGGGGCTCGCCCAGCGCCTTCTCCATCTCCTTCCAGACGCGTTCGGCGACCAGCGCCGCCGCCTCGCCCGAGGTCACCATGCTGCGCATCAGTGCCAGGGTGTCGGGGGCGACCGTGAAGCCGAGCGGCGCGAACCGGGCCGCGAACCGCGCCACCCGCAGGATCCGCACCGGGTCTTCGGCGAAGGCGGGAGAAACATGGCGCAGCAGGCGGCGCTCGAGATCCGCCCGGCCGCCGTGGGGATCGACCAGCGTGCCGTCGGCGGCGCGGGCCATCGCGTTGATGGTGAGGTCGCGCCGGGCGAGATCCTCCTCCAGCGTCACGTCCGGCGAGAACTCCGTGACGAACCCGCGGTAGCCCGGCGCCACCTTGCGCTCGAGGCGAGCCAGCGCGTGCTCCTCATGGGTTTCGGGATGCAGGAATACCGGGAAGTCCCGGCCCACCGGCACGAAGCCGAGGGCCTCCAGCTCCGCAGGCGTCGCGCCCACGACCACCCAGTCGCGCTCCGCGACAGACCTGCCGAGCAGCCCGTCCCGGACTGCGCCACCCACGAGATAGACTTGCACCGGTGAATGGTACCCGAGCCCTCGGGTTGTGGGCCTGCTGCCTGCCTCGGTCCGGTGGGCGTTCAGGGCTCCCCGCCCGCCGCCGCGCGGTAACGTTCGCGACGCCCCTCGTTGCTGGCAGGGCCGAGGTAGCGGGGCACGATCGCGCGCATCGAGGCGGGCGTGATGCCGAGCCGCGCGCAGCCGTTGTCGCGGCAGACGTTGTCGATCGACAGCGAGCGATAGTTGTCGGTCGAGAACGGACGCCCCGGCACGAAGTCCATCACGAAGGCCTGGGCCCGTGCGATCGCATCGGGCAGCGGCACCACCTTCGCGCGTATGCCGCAGGCTTCGCCCGCGAAGCGGACCAGTTCGGCGAGCGTGACGACCTCGGGCCCGCACAGATCGTAGGACTGCCGGCTTGTCGCGCCGCCCTCGAGCGCGCGTTCGAAGGCGCTGGCGACGTCGCTGACCCACACCGGGCCGAACTTCGCGCCGGCCCGCGCCAGGGGCAGCCAGCCGCCGGAGAGCCGCAGCAGGCCGGCAAAGCGGTTGAAGAGGGCGTCGCCCGCGCCGAACACCACCGAGGGGCGGAAGATCGTCCAGTCGAGGGCGGCGCCCGCGGCGCGCACATGCCGTTCCGCCGCGCCCTTGGAGCGCTGGTAGTGGCTGGGCCCCTGTTCGTCGGCGCCCAGCGCGCTCATCTGCAGCAGACGCGGCACGCCCCTGGCCACCGCGGCCTCGACGAGCTTGCGGGTGAGTTCGGCGTGGGCGCGCTGGAAGCCGTGCCCGGAAAACCCGGTCTCGTTGAGGATGCCGACGAGGTTGATCGCCACGTCGACCCCGGCCAGTTCGCGCTGCAGCGTGGCCGCATCGTGCACGTCGGCGCGGCGCAGTTCGGCTCCGGGGAGCACGGCGAGATGGCGCGCGTGCACGGGGTTGCGGGTCAGGACCCGGACGCGGTGCCCGGCGCCCGCGAGCCGCGTGACGATCTCGGTGCCGATGAAGCCCGTGCCGCCGAGCACGCAGATCGTGCGGGCAGGTGTGTGCGTGTGCATGTGCATGTGCCTCAGCGCAGCGGCACGATGATGAGCGTGCCCGCGCGCCGCACCTGCAGCACCAGCGAAGCCGCACCGCGCGCCGCGGCGCGCAGCTGGGCGATGCTGGAGACCCTGCTGCGGTTGGCTCCGACGATGACGTCTCCGGCGAGCAGGCCCGCCGTTGCCGCGGCGCTGCCGGCCTCGACGGTGCGCAGCAGCACACCGCCCTCCGGGGCGTCAGTGAGCAGTGCGCCCGCGAGGCGGGGGTGCGGAGGCCCTTCGGTCCCCGGCGCCGTGCCCGCGGCGGCAGCATCGCCTGCGGCGGCCTGTTCCGGCTCGGGGACGATGGCCGTGACCTTGCGCGCCTGGCCCTCGCGCAGCAGTCCGATCTCGACCTTGTCGCCGACGCGCAGCAGTCCGATCGCGTTGCGCAGTTCGGTATGCGACTTGACCGCCTTGCCGTTGACCGCCGTGATCACGTCGCCGGCGCGCAGGCCGGCCTTCTCGGCGGCCGATGCGGCGACGACCTGCGTGACCAGCGCGCCCCCGGCGCCGGGCAGGCCCAGCGCCTGTGCGATGTCGGGCGTCACCGGTGCGATGTTGACCCCCAGCAGTCCGCGCTTGACCGAGCCGAACTTGATCAGCTGATCCATGATGCTGCGCGCCATGTTGACCGGGATCGCGAAGCCGATACCGATGTTGCCGCCGCTGCGCGAGAGTATCGCGCTGTTGATGCCGACCAGTTCGCCGTTGAGGTTGACCAGCGCGCCGCCCGAGTTGCCCGGGTTGATCGAGGCATCCGTCTGGATGAAATTCTCGTAGCCTTCCGGATTGATGCCCGAGCGGCCCAGGCCGCTGACGATGCCCGAGGTGACGGTGTGCTGGAGCCCGAAGGGGTTGCCGATCGCCACCACGAAGTCGCCGACTTCGACGACTTCGGAGTTGCCCAGTTCGATCTGCGTGAGCGCCTCGGGCTTGACCTTGAGCACCGCGACGTCCGTGCGCTCGTCGCTGCCGACGACTTCTGCCTGAAGGTCGCGTCCGTCCATCAGGGTGACGGTGATTTCGCTGGCGTTCTCGACCACGTGGGCGTTGGTGACGATGTACCCGAGGCGTGCGTCGACGATCACGCCTGAACCGGCGCTCTGGAACGGCCGCTCGCGGGTGCCTTCCTCGGGGGGCACGTCGAAGAAGCGCCGGAAGAAGGGGTCGTCGAGCAGGGGATTGCGCTGGCCGCGCTCGCGCACCGTGCCGCGCGTTCCGATGTTCACCACCCCGGGCGAGACGCGCTTGATCATCGGCGCGAGCGAGGGCACGGCCTGGGCCGCACTGGCCGCGGCGCCAATGGGCTGCGCCTGAGCCTGCGCCAGCGCGACGCCCTGGGCTCCCGCGAGGGCGACGCACAGGGCGGCCGCGGCGACCGCCCGCAGCCGGGAATGGGACAGAACGGGAGTGCGGGGATTCATGTGCAGGATCCTGCGGGTCTTCAGCGCGTGATGCGCCCGGCTGATTCTAGGGACAAATGGACCCGGGGCGCAGCGCCGACGCGCGGCGCCGCGCCCCGGGCGAGGGGCTCAGGCCGCTTCGATCGCGATCCGCCGGGGTTGCGGCTTCGCCTGTTTCGTGATCGTCAGTTCCAGCACGCCATTGGCGCTGCGCGCGCTGATCGCTTCGGCGTCGGCGTCTTCCGGCAGGGTGAAGCGCCGCAGGAAAGTGCCGGCAGCGCGCTCGAGGCGACCGAGGACCCGGGCGGCGTCCAGGCGCTCCTCCTTGCGTGCGGCGCGGATGGTCAGTACGCCGTCGTGGGTGGTGATCTCGATGTCGGACGCGGCGACGCCAGGCAGGTCGGCGCGCACCAGATAGTGCCCGGGCTGTTCGAGTACATCGACGCGCGGCACGAGGGTCGAGTCGCGGTTGGCGAGGGTCCAGTCGTAGCGGACGAGGGTCATGGCGTGAGGCTCCTTGGAAATCGGTTTACGGGTTCGCGGGCGCGGATGCGCATGGTCCGGATGTGTGGCTTGCGGGCGCGGTTTCAAGAGCCCCGGGCGGATCGACCCCGGATCACGCTGGCCGTCAAGGGAGCAAGCTGTGGACAACTTGTGCGCGCCCTGTGGCCGGCTGGTGTCCCGGCGGGCGGCACAACATGTAGGGTCCCCTCCGGCGGGCCGATCGCAAAAAAAGTTCCGGTCGCCGCGGGCGTTTCGGGGGTTTTAATGATCCAAGCACCTGATCTTAAAGACGAAAGGGGAAAAAAATAAGTTGAATCCCGAGTCTTGACGGGCTCCCGGTACGAATTTAGTCTTGCCTTCACGACACAACATCTTGTGTGCGGCGCGCCCGGGGCGCCTGTGTCGTGAAGCAGGGGATCGCGACTGTCTGACAGCAGTCGCTCAAAATGGAATGGTTGCGGTCAGTGCCGCCTTCGGGTCGGGGCACACGAGCTTTTCTTTCCCCATCGTCAGTTGCTCATATTCATGAATTCAGGGGAGCCGAAGACCGCATGAACAGTGTCGTCAAGCTCGTGGCCAAGGACGTCGACAACATTCCGTTCCAGGAAGCGTCCCTCGATATCTGGGACAAGAAATACCGTCTGGTTTCCAAGGCCGGCGAACCGGTCGACAAGTCCATGGACGACACCTACCGACGCGTCGCGCGCGCGCTCGCGGACGTCGAGCCGGAGTCCATCCGCGAACACTGGTACGAGCGTTTTGCGTGGGCGCTGCGGCGCGGGGCGATCCCCGCGGGCCGCGTGACCTCGAACGCCGGTGCCCAGGAACACAAGCCCGCCACCTCGACGATCAACTGCACGGTGTCGGGCACGATCCGCGACTCCATGGACGACATCCTCAACAAGGTGCACGAAGCGGGCCTCACCCTGAAGGCGGGCTGCGGCATCGGTTACGAATTCTCGACGCTGCGCCCGCGTGGCGCCTATGTGTCGGGCGCCGGTGCCCACACCTCCGGGCCGCTGTCGTTCATGGATATCTACGACAAGATGTGCTTCACCGTGTCGTCGGCGGGTGGTCGGCGTGGCGCCCAGATGGGCACCTTCGACGTGGGCCACCCCGATGCCATGGAATTCATCCGGGCCAAGCGCGAGAACGGCCGGCTGCGGCAGTTCAACCTCTCGCTGCTGATCACCGACGAATTCATGCAGGCCGTCCGCCAGGACCGCGAGTGGAAGCTCGCTTTCCCCGTGACCGCCCGGGAATTCGAGGGCAGCGACCCGGCGGAACTCGCCGATCCGGCCAAGTACGTCTGGCGCGAATGGCCCATCACCGAGGGCTATGTGGTCGGCGAGACGGGTCTGGTGGCCTGCAGGATCTACAAGACCCTGCCGGCGCGGCGCATGTGGGACGTCATCATGTCGTCCACCTACGATTTCGCCGAGCCCGGTTTCATCCTCATCGACCGCGTCAACGAAATGAACAACAACTGGTGGTGCGAAACCATTCGCGCCACCAACCCCTGCGGCGAGCAGCCGCTGCCGCCCTACGGCTCCTGCCTGCTGGGCTCGGTCAACCTGACGCGCTTCGTGCGCAACCCGTTCACGGAGTTCGCCGAGTTCGACTGGTCCGAGTATCGCGAAGTCGTCAAGGTCTTCACCCGGATGCTCGACAACGTGGTCGAGGTGAACGGCCTGCCGCTCGAACAGCAGCGCGGCGAGATCCATCGCAAGCGCCGCCATGGCATGGGCTTCCTCGGCCTCGGCAGCACCATGACGCTGCTGGGCATGAAATACGGCTCGCCCGAGTCGATCAGCTTCACCGAGGACGTCTCGCGCGAGATGGCGGTCGCAGGCTGGGAGGCCGCGCTCGAACTGTCGCGCGAGAAGGGACCGGCGCCGATCATGAACGAGGAGTTCACGGTCACGGCCGAGATGCTGCGCAAGCGCCCCGAAATGGTCCGTGATGGCTGGAAGCAGGGCAGCCGGATCCCCGGGCGCCTGCTCCACGCACGGTACAGCCGCTACATGCAGCGGGTCGCGGAGGTCGCTCCGGCGCTGGTGGAACAGCTTGCCCAGGTAGGCGCGCGCTTCACGCACCACACCTCGATCGCCCCCACGGGCACCATCTCCCTCTCGCTGGCCAACAACGCGAGCAACGGCATCGAGCCCTCGTTCGCGCATCACTACTTCCGCAATGTCATTCGCGAAGGCAAGAAGTCCAAGGAGAAGGTGGACGTGTTCTCCTTCGAACTGCTGGCCTATCGGGAACTCATCAACGCCCGCGCGATTCCCAACTCGACCAACGCGGCCGAGAAGCTGCCGGACTACTTCACGACGGCCGACGACATCACGCCCACGGCACATGTCGACATCCAGGCCGCTTCGCAGAAGTGGATCGACTCCTCGATCTCCAAGACGGCGAACGTGCCGACGGATTTCAATTACGAGTCGTTCAAGGACATCTACCTCTACGCGCACGAGAAGGGTCTCAAGGGCTGCACCACCTTCCGGTTCAACCCCGAAGCTTTCCAGGGCGTTCTCGTGAAGGAGGAAGACCTCAAGAACACGATCTACGTGTTCACGCTGGAGGACGGCACCGAGGTGTCCGCACGCGGCGACGAGGAAATCGAGTACGACGGCGAGATGCACAGCGCCGCCAACCTGTTCGACGCCTTGAAAGAAGGCTATTACGGGAAATTCTGAGGAATCCCCACATGGCAGCCATCAAGATCGATCGCAAGATCGCAAAATACAGGGTCCAGAAGCCGGGACAGGGCGCGGAGGCCGAAAAGGCCGCCGCCGTGCCCGCGCCTGCCGTCGTCGAGACCGAAGCCCCGCGCTTCAACTCCAAGGGCAAGGTCATCCGGCTCACGGAGGAAGTGCAGCGCCCCGAGGTGCTGATCGGCTCCACCTACAAGATCAAGACGCCAGTCTCCGACCACGCGATGTACGTGACCATCAACGACATCGTGCTCAATGAGGGCAGCGACCACGAGCAGCGCCGCCCCTTCGAGGTCTTCATCAACTCGAAGAACCTCGACCACTACCAGTGGATCGTGGCGCTGACGCGCATCATCTCGGCGGTGTTCCGCAAGGGCGGCGACGTCACGTTCCTGGTCGAGGAACTGAAGGCCGTCTTCGATCCCCGCGGCGGTTACTGGCAGCCGGGCGGGAAGTTCATGCCTTCGATCATCGCCGAGCTCGGCCATGTGATCGAAAAACACCTGCAGACCATCGGCATGCTCCGCAAGACGGGCCTGGACGAGCACCAGCAGAAGATGGTGGACGAGAAGCGTGCCGAGTTCGAAGCCCGCGCCAAGCAGGCCGATGCCTTCTCCAAGTCCCACTTCCCCGAGGGCGCGCAGCTGTGCCTGAAGTGCAGCACGGCCGCGGCGGTGCTGATGGACGGCTGCATGACCTGCCTGAACTGCGGCGAGTCGAAGTGCGGCTGAGATTCCGGGCGCTGCCCACGACGATTAATGGAGCAAACACGCCGACACCGGGCCACTGGCCCGGTTCCCAACCCTGACGGGAACGGCGTGCTTCCAGGAGGCGGCTGAAAAGCCGCCTCTTTTTTCATCGCCGGACGCGCAAAGTCCGGAACCTGACTCGCCTGCCATGGTCCATTCAGGGGCCTGCGTTGCCAACTTCCCCGGGTGATCCCTGCATGCCTTCGAGACCTTCGGCTCCGTCGGTCGCGTGTTCGCTCCGTGCGCTGGCCGTCCTGGTGGGCTGGGGCCTCTCATCGGCACTCATGGCCCAGGACACAGCGCTGCAGGCCGTTGCGGCCACGCCCGTGCCCGTTCCGATTCCCCGACCCGTCGAACTGCAGCCGGACGTCGATTTCTGGATCCGCGTCTATTCCGAGATCAGCACGAGCGAGGGTTTCCTGCACGACGAGTGGAACCTCGCCGTGGTCTATGCGCGGCTCGAGTTCCCGCCCGGCATCGAGCCGGCGCTGCGGCGCGAAGCGGTGGATGCGGCCCGCGCACGTTACGTCGAGGCGCTCGAACTGGCCGCGGCTGCCGTGGCCGCCGCGCTGCCGGCGGCGCCCGCCGCGGAGTCCCTGCCGGCCGACGTACAGCGCGTACTGTCGCAGTGGGGCGCCGCCGGCACCCGCGAGCGCCTGCTGGAGGCCTCGCGCGGCGTGCGCTTCCAGCTCGGCCAGTCGGATCGCTTCAAGGGTGGCATCGTGCGCAGCGGCACCTGGGAAGCCCACATCGCGCGGACCTTCGCCAGCCTGGGCCTGCCCGCCGAGCTGGCGGCGCTGCCGCACGTGGAGTCCTCGTTCACCCCCTCGGCCTACTCGAAGGTGGGGGCGGCGGGGCTCTGGCAGTTCATGCGGTCCACCGGTCGCATGTACATGCGCGTCGACGACATCGTCGACGAGCGTCTCGATCCGTTCCGCGCCACTGAGGCGGCCGCGCAGCTGCTGTCCTACAACTACCGCGTGCTCGGCACCTGGCCGCTGGCGCTCACCGCCTACAACCACGGCGCCTCCGGCATGCGCCGGGCCAGGGACGCCATGGGTACCGACGATTTCGTCACCATCGCGCGCGGCTACCGCGGGGCCTCCTTCGGGTTCGCCTCGCGCAATTTCTACCCGTCCTTCCTCGCGGCGCTGACCATCGACCAGAACCCGGAGAAGTACTTCGGGACGCTGGAACGGGCCCCCGAGTTGCGCTTCCAGGAGCTGGCGCTGCCCGGCTATGCGCGGGTCGGCGTCATCGCCCGCGCCGTCGAGGTCCCGCGCGCGACGCTGCAGGAACTGAACCCTGCGCTGCGGCCTGCGATCTGGGACGAATCCCGGCTGGTCCCCAGGGGGTACCGGCTGCGGCTGCCGCCTTCGGCGGACGCCTGGACTCCCGAACGCCTGGCGCTGGCGATCGGCGAGGGCGAACTGTATGCCGCGCAGATCCGGCCGCGTTCACACAAGGTCGGCCGCGGCGAGACCCTGACGACCATCGCCCGGCGCTATGGTGTCGGCACGCGCGAGGTCGCCGAACTGAACGGCCTCACCACCACCTCGAAGCTGCGTCGTGGCAGCACGCTGCGGCTGCCCGACGCGCGGCCGCCGCTCATGGCCGGCCCGAGCCCTGGCGCCACCCGGTCGCCGACTGCGGCCCCGGCTCCGGTCATGCCATCCGCGGTCATCGCCGGCGCAGTCGGCGCAGTCGGCGCGGACGCCGCCGCGGCCCCGCCGTCGATCTATGTGGTGCGTGCGGGCGATTCCCTGTTCGGCATCGCGGCGCGTTTCGGGCTCAGCGCCGAGGAGCTCATGCGCGTGAACCGGCTGCGCGATCCGGACTTCATCTTCGAAGGTCAGCGCCTGCGGGTGTCCCGCGATGTCGCGACCCTCGCGGCAGCCGAGGAACCGTCTGCGCCGCCCGTCACGGTGGTGCCGCGCGCGGCGCCCGAGGCCGCTGAGGCGGTCGCCCCGGCAGGCACCGTCGACACGCTCGAGCTGGCGGTGGCCAGTGACGACACGATCCGTGTCATCGCCGAGGAAACCCTGGGGCATCTTGCCGACTGGCTCGGCGTGGGCGCCTCCCGGCTGCGCGAGCTGAACCGCATGCGCCAGGGCCAGCCCGTGCTGCTGGGCCGGACCTTGAAGCTGGATTTCTCGCGCGTGACCCGCGAGCAGTTCGAGCAGCGGCGGCGGGACTTCCATACGCGCCTGCAGGCGGGTTTCTTCGCGCAGCGGCGCATTGTCGGCACCGAGGTGTACATCGTGCGCCGCGGCGACACGCTCTGGTCGGTGACCCAGCGTCATGCAGGCGTGCCGGTCTGGTTGATCCAGCAGTACAACCCGGACCTGGACCTTGGTCAGCTGCGCGCGGGCGCGCAACTGGTGGTCCCGCGGATCGAGGACGTGGTGGAGCCGCCGACCTAGGGCTGGATGCGGCGCACGAAGTCCTGCAGCACGCCGGTCGGCGTGACGACCCCGGAAAAATCGATCGCCTGGCTGTCGCTGTAGCGCACCGTCAGCGTCAGGCCGGCGGCGCGACCGAGCGAGATCAGGGGCATGGCATCGACCCGGAACAATCGGACGGTGGACCAGGGCGCGAGCGGCTCATAGGGCAATGCCTTGAGTGCCACCGCACGGGGCCCCGACCCCACCTCCACCAGCGGCAGCACGGTGCCATCGACCGCCACGGACGGTGGGGTGCTGACCGTACCCTTTTCGTCCGGGTAGGCCACCCACAGGTACACCGTGCGTCGCCCCATGACGTTGGTCTCGAACGGCGCCAGCGCGGCAAAGGGATCCGTGTTGCTGCCGCGGACCTCGGTCGCCACCAGCAGCAGCGGGCGCTCGAGTTCCGTGACCGTGACGCCGGTGCGTTCATCGAGCCGCTCGGTGACCGGTTCCCCTGGAGCGGTGGCGCAGCCGGTGAGGGCGCCCAGGGCAAGCGCGAACAGGGCGAGGGGGCGCGGGGCGTGACGTGGGGTGTCGGGCTGCATCGGGTTCCTGCCTGGAGCGCTTCGGGGTCCGGTTCAATGCCGGAAACGAGTATACCGGCCGCTCCTCGCGCGGCGGCGCGATGTGTTTCGCGTGACTTGCGTCTAGGGTCTGGGTCTTTTCCGGCTCTATACTTATGTCATGCAGCTCACCCGGATTCTCACCGCCGTTGCTGCGCTGGGACTCTTCAGCGCGGCTCTTCCCGCAGCGACGCCCTTCGTCGATGCCATGCCGCGCGCGCCGGCCCTGGCGCCCACACCCCTGCCGCGCGGGTCCATCATTCCCGCCACGGGCGACAGCCTTCCGGTGGCCAACCGGGTGCTGGTGCGCAAGTCCGAGCGCCGGCTGTACCTGCTGCGCGGGACCGAAGTCCTGCGCTCCTACCGGGTGGCGCTCGGCCTCAATCCAGAGGGGCACAAGGAACGGGAGGGTGATTTCCGCACCCCCGAGGGTGTCTACCGGCTGGTGCGGCGCAACCCGCGCAGCGATTTTTTCCTGTCCATGCAGGTGTCCTACCCCGACGTGCAGGACGTGTCCCATGCGCGTCGCAACGGCTGGGCTCCCGGTGGCGCGATCATGATCCACGGGTTGCCCAACGATCCCCGCAAGGGGCATGACTACTACGCCACGCAGGACTGGACGGACGGCTGCATCGCCGTCACCAACTCCGACATGCTCGAGATCTGGATGCTGGTCGGCGACGACACGCCGATCGAGATCCAGCCCTGAGCCGCCATCCCTCGAACGCCTGAAGCGCGAGCCCCCGCCATGGAAACCACGGTCGTGATCCCTGAATTCGTCGATGCGCGGGTCGGTCCGCGTGGCGCGCTCGAGAGTCTCTCCCAGGACGAGATCGAACAGCTGCTCTCGAGCGGTCAGGGCGGTCTCTACGCGCTGTTCCGCCAGTGCGCCCTGGCCGTGCTCAATGCCGGCAGCGACAGCGACAACGCGAAGGAAATCTTCGACCGGCACCGGGACTTCGACATCCAGATCGTGCGCCACGCCTGGGGCGTCAAGCTCGAGATCCGCAATGCGCCCGCGGCGGCGTTCGTCGATGGACAGATGATCCGCGGCATCAAGGAGCTGCTGTTCGCGGTGCTGCGCGACGTGGTCTACACCGCGAACGAAGTCTTGGACAGCGGCCGCTTCGACCTGTCGAAGCCTGAGGCGGTGACCAACGCCGTGTTCCACATCCTGCGCAATGCGCGGGTGCTCGATCACCGGATGCGGCCCAACCTCGTGGTGTGCTGGGGCGGTCACTCGATCGGGCGCGACGAGTACGAATACACCAAGAAGGTGGGCTATGAACTCGGCCTGCGGGGCCTGGACGTCTGCACGGGTTGCGGGCCTGGTGCGATGAAGGGACCCATGAAGGGGGCCACGATCGGCCATTCCAAGCAGCGCGTCTCCGACGGCCGCTACATCGGCCTGACCGAGCCGGGCATCATCGCCGCGGAACCGCCCAACCCGATCGTCAACCAGCTCGTGATCATGCCGGACATCGAGAAGCGCCTCGAGGCCTTCGTGCGCCTCGCGCACGGCATCGTCGTCTTCCCCGGGGGTGCGGGCACCGCAGAGGAGATCTTCTACCTGCTCGGCATCCTGCTGGATCCGGCGAACGCCGAGCAGCCGTTCCCTGTGATCCTGACGGGGCCGCGCCGCAGCGCGGGCTATTTCGAGCAGATCCGGGCGTTCCTGGTGGCCACCGTCGGTGAACACGCGGCCGACCGGCTGAGCATCATCATCGATGATCCTGCCGGCGTGGCCCGCGCCATGGTGAGCGGCCTCGAGCGCGTGCGGGCGTTCCGCCGGCGCGAGTCGGATTCCTACAACTTCAACTGGCTGCTGCGGGTCGACGGGGAGTTCCAGCGGCCCTTCGCGGTCAACCACGAGTCCATGCGCACGCTGCGCCTGCACCGCGACCAGCCGGTGCACGCGCTGGCCGCCGACCTGCGCCGCGCGTTCTCGGGCATCGTCACGGGCAACGTCAAGGAAAACGGGATCCGCGACATCGAGCGGAACGGCCCCTACGAACTCGTCGGCGACCCCTCTGTCATGGGCCACCTCGACGCCCTGCTGGCCGCGTTCGTCGCGCAGCAGCGCATGAAGCTGCCCGGCAGCGTCTACACCCCCTGCTATCGCATCGTGCCCTGAGGGCTGTGCTGCCGCAGCGCGCGGCGTGACATAACCGCAGGACATAATCGGAAAATATCCGGTAAAACGCGGCATTACGCGTGGTCCGGGGTCCTTGCAGGCGGCGGGTGTGAGCCAGTTCCTCTTGCGTACGCCCCGCTGGACCTAGTCTGCGTCCAAGCAGACGAGGATTACCATGAGCGCTACCGGACGATTCCGCAACGACATCATCGCCGCCGCCAAACCGGTGCGCGATCCCGCCGTGCCGGCTCTGGCGCCCGCCGTGCCAGCGGCCAATCCGTACGCGAGCTGGATGGACCGCATGCAGCGGCCGCGCGGCCGGCACGCCGCGATCACCGCCAACATCAACACCTGGTCGAACTACAAGAGCTGGGCATCCCGGGTCCGCGATTCCTGGCAGGACGACACCGTCGCCAAGGACGTACCCCCGCGCAAGCCGCGCTGATCCCGCATCCGTCCTCCGTGGAGCGCCTGCTGTTCTTCTGGGACGACCTGGACGACGCCTTCGCCACCGTCCGCCACGTGCTGCGCTGTGCCTGGCAGGAATCCCGGGCCGCTGCGCCCTTGAAATCCCTGCGCTGATCCCCATGACCTTGCGGCACCCGGCCGCACTGCGCGGTCCGGCCGTGCATTCACCGCAGGGGACCGACCATGACCGATTCCGACACGAGCGCGCCGACGGCCGGCGCGGCCGAGAAACACGGCTTCCAGGCCGAAGTGAGCGAGCTCCTTCGGCTGATGATCCATTCGCTCTACAGCCACCGCGAGATCTTCCTGCGGGAACTGATCTCCAACGCCTCGGACGCCAACGACAAGCTGCGCTTCCTGGCGCTCTCCGACCCCGCGCTGATGGCCGGCGACGGCGAGCTGCGCATCTGGATCGAGCCTGATGCCAACGCCGGCACGCTGAGCATCCGCGACAACGGCATCGGCATGAACCGCGAGGAGGCCATTGCCCACCTCGGCACCATCGCCCGCTCCGGCACCGCCGATTTCTTCCGCCGCCTCACCGGCGACCAGCAGAAAGACTCGCAGCTGATCGGCCAGTTCGGCGTCGGCTTCTACTCGGCCTTCATCGTGGCGGACGAGGTCGAGGTCTACACCCGGAAGGCGGGCGAGCCCGCCACCGCGGGGGTGCGCTGGGCTTCCCGGGCCGACGGCGAGTTCAGCATCGAGCCCGTCGAACTCCCTGAGCGCGGCACCCGCGTCGTGCTGCACCTGAAGCCCGAGGCCAAGGAGTTCGCCGATGCCTGGCGCCTGCGCACGCTGGTGCGCCGCTATTCCGACCACATTGCCTTCCCGGTGCTGATGCCGAAGGAAGGTGAGGCCACGCTCGACTGGGAGACGGTGAACCAGGCGCAGGCGCTCTGGACGCGACCCCGCAGCGAGGTCAAGGACGAGGAATACGAGGAGTTCTACCAGCACATCGCCCACGACTTCACCGGGCCGCTGGCCTGGAGCCACAACAAGGTCGAGGGCAGGCGCGAGTACACCTCGCTGCTGTACCTGCCGGCGCGTGCACCCTTCGACCTGTTCCAGCGCGACGCGAGCCGCGGGCTGAAACTCTATGTGCGCCGCGTGTTCATCATGGACGACGCCGAACAGTTCCTGCCGATGTACCTGCGGTTCCTGCGGGGCGTCCTGGATTCGAACGACCTGCCGCTGAACGTCTCGCGCGAGCTGCTGCAGCAGGACCCCGAGGTCGAGGCGATGCGCTCGGCGTTGACGCGTCGGGCGCTGGACCTGCTGGCGCGCCTCGCCAAGGACGAACCCGGGAAGTACGCGAGCTTCTGGAAGGAATTCGGCGCGGTGCTCAAGGAGGGCGTCGGCGAGGATGTCGCCAATCGTGACCGCATCCTGCCGCTGCTGCGTTTCGCCAGCACGCATGACGAGGACGACACCCCGAAGACCGCGCTGGCCGACTATCTCGCCCGCATGCAGCCCGGCCAGGAGCGGATCTACTACGTGATCGCCGAGACACCGGTCGCCGCCCGCGGCAGCCCGTACCTCGAGAAGCTGCGCACGAAGGGCGTCGAGGTGCTGCTGCTGTCCGATCGGGTCGACGAGTGGATGATGGGGCAGGTGCGCGAATTCGACGGCAAGCGCTTCAAGGACGTGGCCCGGGGCGACCTGGAACTCGGCGCGCTCGCCGACGACGCCGAGAAGGACGCTGCGGAACAGGCCACCGAGCACAGCAAGTCCCTGCTCGAGCGCGTCAAGGGCGCGCTGGGCGAGCGCGTCAGTGACGTGCGCGTCAGCACTCGGCTGACCGAGACCCCGGCCTGCCTGGTGCTGGGCGAGTCCGACCTGGGTGCCCAGATGCGGCGCATCCTGGCCGCCAGTGGCCAGACGGCTCCCGAGGCAAAGCCGGCGCTCGAACTGAACGTCGGGCATCCGCTGGTCAGGCGGATGGAGGCCACCGCGGGCGAGGCGGAGTTCGCCGACCTCGCGCTGCTGATCCACGACCAGGCCCGCCTCGCGGAATCCGGCGCGGTCGCCAATCCGGGCGAGTTCGTGCGCCGGTTGAATCGGCTGCTCGGCCAACTCATGCAATAATTCCCCCATGAGCAAGCCCAAGCCGACCGCAGCCGAACTGCGCCAGCGACTCACGCCCCTCGCCTTCGAGGTCACGCAGAACAAAGGCACCGAACGGGCCTTCACGGGCGCGTACACGCACCACAAGGAGCGGGGCGTCTACGCCTGCTCGTGCTGCGGGAGCGAACTGTTCGCGTCCGACACCAAGTTTGACTCCGGCTCGGGCTGGCCGAGTTTCTGGACCGCGCTGGCGGGCGACCGGGTCCGCGAAATCCGCGACTCCAGCCACGGCATGGTCCGTACCGAGGTGGTCTGCGCGCAATGCGACGCTCACCTCGGGCACGTGTTCGAGGACGGCCCGCGTCCCACCGGGCTGCGCTACTGCATCAATTCTGTCTCGCTGCAGTTCGTCCCCGGCGCAGGCGGCGCCGGGGTGGAAGGCTCTTGAGTCGCCGCGCCCGGGCGGCACGGGGCGCGCTGCCCGCGGCACTGCTCCTCGTCTCCCTCCTGCTCCCGGCCTGCCGCGGCCAGGGGCCTGATTCCCTCAGCAACTCCGCAACAGGAAGCGACATGAACCAGGCTGCGCTCGTCTCCACTGAACTCACTCCCGGCAAGGGGCCCGCGATCACCGCCGGCCAGACGGCCGTGGTGCACTACACCGGCTGGCTGCACGCGGAAGATGCTCCCGACAACAAGGGCCGCCAGTTCGACAGCTCGCGCGACCGTGGTCGTCCCTTCGAATTCCGGGTCGGCGCGGGTGAAGTCATCCGTGGCTGGGACCAGGGCGTGGCAGGCATGCTCGTCGGCAGTGAACGCCGGCTCATCATTCCCGCCGAACTGGGCTACGGCGCGCGCGGCGCGGGTGGCGTGATCCCCGGTGGCGCCACGCTCGTGTTCGACGTCGAACTGGTGGCGATCAAGTGATCCGCCCGGTCCTGCTGCTGGCCGCAGGGTCCTTGGCGGCAGGACTGGCGCCCGCCGCCACCCTGATTCATGCGGGTCGCCTGATCGATGGTGTCGCGGACCGCGCCTTCACCGAGCGGACGGTCGTGGTCGAGGCCGGGCGCATCCTGGCCATCGAGCCGGGTTACCGCAGGGCAGGCGAGGGCGACACCGTGATCGACCTGCGCGGCTCGACCCTGATGCCGGGCCTCATGGACATGCACGTCCACCTGACCAGCGAGTATGCGCGCAGCAGCGAGATCGACCGCTTCAGGAAGGATGGCGCGGACGTCGCGCTCGACGGCGCGATGTATGCGCAGCGGACCCTGCAGGCGGGCTTCACCACGGTGCGTGACCTCGGCGACTCGTTCCGCGCCAGCATCGCGCTGCGCGACGCGATCAACGCCGGCAAGGTTCCCGGTCCACGCATCTTTGCCGCAGGCAAGTCGATCGCGACCACGGGTGGCCACGCAGACCCCACCAACGGCTGGGCGGATTACCTCGGGGGAGCCGACCCGGGTCCCGTCGAAGGCGTGATCGACGGCCCGACCCAGGCGGTGCAGGCGGTGCGGCAGCGTTACAAGGACGGCTCCGATCTGGTCAAGATCACCGCGACCGGCGGCGTGCTGTCGATCGCCAAGAGCGGACTGAACCCGCAGTTCACCGAGGACGAGATCCGCGCAATCGTCACGACGGCGCGCGACTACGGCTTCAAGGTGGCGGCGCATGCCCATGGCGCGGAAGGCATGAAGCGCGCGGTGCGCGCCGGAGTCGACACCATCGAGCACGGCACCTTCATGGACGACGAGACCATCGCGCTCATGAAGCAGAAGGGCACGTTCTATGTGCCGACCATTTCCGCCGGTCGCTGGGTGGCCGACCGGTCCCGCGAAGAGGGCTTCTTCCCTGCGGTGGTGCGCCCGAAGGCGGCGCTCGTGGGGCCCCAGATCCAGGATACCTTCGCCCGCGCCATCAAGGCCGGGGTGCGCATTCTGTTCGGCACGGATACCGGCGTTTCACCGCACGGCGACAACGCCGCCGAATTCGTGCTGATGGTGGAGGCGGGCATGGCACCGATGGCGGCAATCAGATCGGCCACGTCCGAGACCGCTAAATTCCTCGAGATCGACGATCGACTGGGCAGCGTGCAGGCGGGCAGGCTCGCCGATCTCGTGGCGGTACCCGGGGATCCGCTGGCCGACATTTCGGCGATGCGCCGTGTCCACTTCGTGATGAAGGACGGTGTCGTCCATCGTCGCCCCTGAGTCGCTGTCGATTGCGGGCCCCGCGGGCCCGATCGAGGCGCTCCTCGAGCGGCCTGCACCCGGGGTGGCGGGCGGGCCGCCTGCGGCCTTCGGCGTCATCTGCCATCCGCATCCGCAGTTCGGCGGGACGCTCACGAACAAGGTCGTGCATACCGTGGCGCGCGCGTTCCGCGAACGGGGGGTTCCCACCCTGCGCTTCAATTTCCGCGGTGTCGGGGCATCGGCCGGAACCTACGACGAGGGCCGGGGCGAGACGGACGACCTGCTCGCGGTGGTGGACTGGGGTCGGGCGCGCTGGCCGCAGGGTGCACTCTGGCTTGCCGGCTTCTCCTTCGGTTCGTATGTTGCGCTGCGGTCGCTGTCCCGTCTCGCCCCGCGACTGCTGGTGACGGTGGCGCCACCGGTGGGCCGCTGGGATTTTTCGGCCGCGCGCTTCCCCGCCTGCCCCTGGCTGATCGTGCAGGGCGACCAGGATGAACTTGTCGACCATGCCGCCGTGGCGCGCTGGAGCGAGGGTTCCGGGGCGGGGGCCCAGACCCTGCTGCTGTCGGGTGCAGACCATTTCTTCCATGGTCGGCTGCATGAAGTCCGCGAGGGCGTCGAAGCCTTCGCGCGGCAGGTTCAGGCCCGCAGCGAGTAACCGACGCCCCGGACCGTGTGGATCAGCGGCCGCGCGAAATCGCGGTCCACCGCCTGGCGCAGTCGGCTCACGTGGACGTCGACCACATTGGTCTCGGGGTCGAAGTGGATGTCCCAGACCTGCTCCAGCAGCATGCGGCGGGTGACCACCTGGCCCGCATGCCGCACCAGGAACTCCAGCAGCCGGAACTCCCGCGAGGTCAGGTCGAGGTTTCTGCCTGCGCGGCTGGCCTTCCGCTCCAGCAGATCGAGTTCCAGGTCATCCACGCGCAGTGCGGTCGAGGCGGTCGAGGCGCGACGGCGCAGCAGTGATTCGACCCGCGCGACGAGTTCCTCGACCGCGAAGGGTTTGCCCAGGTAGTCGTCGCTGCCTGCGCGCAGCCCCCGCACCCGTTCATCGACGGAATCGAGCGCCGAGACCACGATGATCGGTGCCTGGTTGCCGCGGGCGCGGATCGCGCGCACGATGTCCAGGCCATCGTGCTGCGGCAGCATGCGATCTGTGATCACGAGGTCGAACCTGCCGCTGCACGCCGCCTCGAGGCCCGCGTCGCCCTGGTCATGGCAGGTGACGTCGAAGCCCCGGTCGCGCAACGCGTTGCAGATCTCGTGCGAGACCTGGGCGTCGTCTTCGATCAACAGCAGGGGCATGGCGGTCTTGCTCGCATCGCGCCGGGATTCTAGGCTGGTCACCCTATGGCTGTCATTTCCGACAAGCGGATCGCACTGGCGGCGCTGCTCGCGACCGCTTGCGTCGCACTGGGCATCGCCGGTGCCCTGCAATGGCTGCACCTGAGGCTCTACAGCCTGTATGACCAGGAGATGTTCGAACTCCTGGACCGCGAACTCGCGGCCCGACAGCAGATAGACCGCATTCAGGGCAGGGATTTTCTGCTCGCGGGGCTGCGCTGGCGGCTCGACTACCCGGGCAAGGGCGACTACCTGTTCTTTCAGGATGCTGCGGGCCGACGGGTGCTCGGCGATCTGGCGCGGCTGCCGGGTGGCCAGGCGGCGGTGACGGCGCCCGGCGGTCGCCTCCGCGTCGATCTGCCGAGCGGGCGCGACGCGCACGTGGTCTCGGCTCGTCTCGACGACGGGGCGCTCCTCGTCGTGAGCCACGAGGACCAGCGAGGCGTCGAGCTCGGCCGCTCCACCGGCATTGCGGCGCTGATGGCGATCTTCGCGGCCGCCCTCGTGGGGCTGCTCGCCGTGGTGGGTTTCAATCGATACCTGCTGTCGCGTATCGACGGCATCGCGACGGCAGCGCGGGACATCATGCGCGGGCAGATGGCGGCGCGCGCTCCCGAGGGGCAGCGACTCGACGCGCTGGGCGGCCTGGCGCGTACCTTCAATGAAATGCTCGACCAGAACGAAGCCCTGGTGACCGGCCTGCGCACGGTGACTGAGAGCCTGGCGCACGACTTCCGGGCGCCGCTGCTGCGCGTCAGCCGGTCGATCGGCGCCGCGCGCCTCGTCGGCGATCCTATAGCGCGCGAAGCCGCGCTGGCGCGCGCCGAAACCGAAGCGATGCACGCCCTGCAGAGCTTCAACGCGCTGGTGAACCTGGCGCGCGCGGAATCCGGGTTGTCGCGCGAGTCGATGGAACCGGTCGATCTCGCCGCCCTGGCTACCGACCTCTGCGACCTGTTCGAGCCGGTCATCGAGGCACGCGGCCAGCGTCTGGAGCGCGATATCGTGTCCTGTGTCGCGATCGCGCATCGGCAGATCCTGTCGCAGGCTCTCGGCAACCTGCTCGAAAACGCGATCAAGTATTCGCCTGCGGGCACGGTGCTGCGCGTGGCGGTCCGGCCGGGCCGGGCTGGCGGGGGCCCAGTGCTCGTCGTCGAGGACGGGGGGCCCGGCATCCCCGCCGAGGCCCGTGAACGGGCACTGCGGCCGTTCGTCCGGCTGGACGCGCAGGCCGGCTCTCCCGGCTGCGGCATGGGTCTCGCCATCGCCGCGGCGGTGGCGCGGCTGCACCGCGGTAGCCTGCTCCTGGAGGATGCCGGTCCAGGCCTGCGGGTCACGCTCAGAATGGGTCCGCTGGAGCCGCAGGCCGCGCTCAGTCCCGCGACGGAGGAGCCTCGCGCGCCGCAGTTGGCGCACCGGCCGCCAGGGGCAGCCACAGTCTGATCTCGAGTCCTGCTGGCGCATCGGGGCGGCTGCCCGGCAGGTTGTGAGCCTCGATCGAACCTCCGTGCGCGCGCATCACCCGCGCGGCAATGGCCAGTCCCAGGCCGGTGCCGCCCGTGTCCCTGCCGCGATCCGTTTCGACCCGGTGGAAGGGCTCGAAGACCCGTTGTCGTTCCGAGTCCGGAAGTCCGGGGCCCGAGTCCCGCACCGCGAGCCGGGCGCGTCCGTCCGCGAGCCTGTCGAGGTCGAGACGGACCGCGGATCCGGGCGGCGTGTAACGCAAGGCGTTGCGGATCACGTTCTCGATCGCGGCCGACAGCCAGTGTGGATCGGCGTCCACGAAGACGTCGGCCAGCGGCGGGGTCCATTCGAGGCGACGGCCGTTTGCATCGGCTTCGAACCGCGCGTCGATCGCGAGACGATCCACCAGGGCGACCAGGTCGAGGCGCTCGCGCAGCATGGATCCTGCGCCTGCCTCGAGCCGCGAGACATCCAGGATGCTGCCGATCAGGGCATCGAGTCGCTCGATTTCCCGGTCGACCCGCTCCAGTTGGCGCATGACGTCCGCTCCAGGCTGGCGGGCGAGTCCGGTGGCCAGCCGCATCCGCGCCAGCGGCGAGCGCAGTTCGTGCGAGACGTCGCGCAGCAGTCGTTCACGTGCCTCGATCAGCTCCGAGAGGCGTCCTGCCATGGCATCGAACGCACTGCCCAGCCGTCCCAGTTCGTCGCGGCGACGCGTGGTGCTGGCGGCGACGCGGGCGCCGAGCCGGCCCGCGGCGAGCTGTCCGGTGGCACGCTGCAGGTCGAGGATGGGGCGGGTGATGGACCGTGCCAGCAGCCCGCTCACCAGTGCCGCCACGCCCAGGGCCAGCAGCAGCAGCGGCTGCCGGAGGTCGGGCCGCCCGAACAGCCCGCCACGGGGCCGCGGCGGTGCGAGCAACCGGAACTGTTCGCCGTCGGGGGCGATGAGCAGCGGCAGCCGCTGCGGGACCCGCAGCGTGACGCCGGGCGCGCCGGGGAGTGCAACGTCGCGCTCCAGCGCGGCAGGCCCGCGCAGTCGCGGCGGCAGTCGACGCCCGAGTATGTCCTTGCCCGATTCGTCGATCAGCAGGACCCGGCGGCCGCGGCGTTCTTCCCTGTCGGACTCTTCGGCCCACGCCACGAGGCCCTCGCGGCCCCCCGCCGCCAGGGCGCGTGCGGCCTCGCCCGCGACATCGCTCAGGGCGATGCCGCCCTCGTCCTGTCGTTCCGAGAGCACCCACCAGGTGATGAAGATGGCGCCTGCGCCGATCAGCAGCAGTGCCGCGAAGAACGACGCGAAGATGCGCAGGGACAGCCGGTTCATGCGTGGCCCGTCTCGAGCAGTTCATAGCCCGCACCGCGCACGGCGCGGATCTCGATGCCGCAGCCGCCGGCGCGCTCGAGCTTGCGCCGCAGGTTGTTCACGTGGGTGTCGACGCTGCGGTCATAGGCGGTGAGTCGCCTGCCCAGCGCCCGCTCGGTGAGTCCCGCGCGCTCGACGAGGCTGCCTTTCTCGCGGATCAGGCAAGCGAGCACACGCCACTCCGCGCCGGTGAGATCCAGCGGGACACCGCCAGCCTCGGCGCGGCGGCGCACCGGGTCCAGTTGCAGTGTTCCTGCAGCAAGCGGCCTGGAGTCGGCCTCCGGTGCGCCCGTGCCTTCGCCGGTCGTGGTCACGCGGCGCAGCACCGCGCGCAGCCGTGCTGCCAGTTCACGCGGATCGAAGGGTTTGGTGAGGTAGTCGTCCGCGCCCAGTTCCAGCCCCAGGATCCGGTCGATGGCGTCGCCGCGGGCGGTCAGCATGAGGATCGGCAGCCGCGGCCACTGCGCGCGCAGTTCCTTGAGGAGCGCGAAGCCGTTGCGTCCCGGCAGCATCACGTCGAGCACCACCAGGTCCGGCACGTCGCCCACGATGACAGGGTCGTCGCCACGGGCATCGTCGCGCAGCGTGACATCGAAGCCTTCGTGCCCGAGGAACTCGGCCAGCATCGAGGCGAGCTCCCGGTCGTCGTCGATGACGAGGATCCTGGGTCTCATGGTGTCGGGTGGCTGTCCATCACAGGCGGTATGTTGCCGCCGATGGCGGAGCAATGCTCATTGCTGAAGCATTTCTTGACACAACTTTGCAGCCTCTTGGCGGAAACAACGGCGATTTCCGCGGTCGAATCAGCCAGCATCAACCCAAGGGACCACCCAGGAGAACCCGGAATCATGCAACGCAACACATGGCTGACACTCGCGGCAACGGCCGCATTCGCTGCGGGCAGTGCCCTGGCCGCTCCGCCGCCGACCGCCGACGGAGCGGGCGCCGCCCAGCACCGACGCCCGCCTGCGGCGATGGGGGAGAGGGGTGGGGACATGATGGGAATGGCCGGCCCCCGCATGCTTGAACGCATGACTGCGGAACTCGGCCTGTCGGCCGACCAGCAGCAGCGGATCAAGGGCATCCAGGAGGCCAATCGGCCCGCGATGCAGCAGCTGCGCGAGGATCTGCGGGGCAACTCGGAGCGCCTGCGCAGGGTCCAGCCCGACGATCCGACGTACGCCTCCGTGGTGGCGGAGGGCA
>CAJACZ010000031.1 GCA_903938365.1 uncultured Pseudomonadota bacterium
CTTCGGCTTTTCCGCTGATCGTCGGGGTGCTGTCGCTGGTGATCCGGTCGCCCTGGACGCCCGAGTCACTCGCCGGCGCGAGAACCACGTCGGTCGGGGCTGCCGAAACGGGCGTCGGCGGGGGAGTTGCCCCGCCACTGCTGCCACCGCCACCGCCACCGCCGCCTGCCGCAGCGCCCAGACCCGCCAGGATACCCACCCCGGCCAGGATGCCTGTCCCCGAGAATCCACCTCCGCCCGCGATCGGCGGACCCGGGGAGGCCGGCGCGGGCGGAACCGCGATGACCTCGGTGGCCGGCACGGCCGCCTCTCCAACCGAGGCATTGACACCGCTCGAACCAGCGCCCGTTCCCGGGGCCGAAGACTGGGATTCGGCGCCCGCACCTTGCGCACCGTCTGCGATCCCCGGGGATGTACCAGAGGTGCTATCGCCCGAGACCAGAAAGCCGGTCTGCTGGACCGGGAGTCCTGCTTCATCCAAGAACTGGGCGCCGCGGATATCGAGCACGGCACTGCGGGTCGCGGCCCAGTCGGCAACGGTGAGTTCCTCGCCGCCCGGAAAGCGGATCTTGAGCTCCTTGCCCACTTTCTGGACGATCGTGCCCGGAGGGAGCAGGCCTTTGGCGTCGAACACGACGCGATAACTGTGGCTCGGCTCGACGCGGAAGCCTTCGCCCGCTGGGATTTCCAGAGTCCAGACGGCACCGTCCGGATCACGATCCAAAACCTGGAAAACACGTGCCATGTTGATGATCCCCTGCAGCTAACCGACAGAACGCCGACAGGGCGAGGACCCCGCAGCGCGCGCGCCGATCCCGCGGACACGCAAGCCTTCCCATTACTGCGACCGGCGTTTTTAGTTATTCAGGCCGCCGAACCGGTCTTTGTTCCGGCAACCGGAGCATGACAGCCCGGCCGCGGTTTTGGCGCACCCGCGTCATATTGTGGTTCACGGAGGGGGTTTTTCCACCCCATCCCGGACGGGGGCTAATGTCCGGGCCGTCTGCTCAGACCGTGCGTCAGACCGTACTGTAGCGTCTGCGCCACGCCCGGCCTTCCTGGACCCGGCGCCAGCGCTCACGCAGCAGTCCAGAATAGGAGATACGTCCAACACCCGGCAAACGCCTCAGGAACTCGTCACTCAAGCGACTGATGTGGGACGCGGATTCCCCCTGCCGATTCATCGGTCGTCCGGGCAAGAGCCCCCAGAAGAAGCCCTCGAAGCCCAGCCTTCGACCCGCGGCCACTGCCTCATCGGACCCGACGTACATGGGGAAGGCGAGATGACGAATCCGTGAGCCGGGCAGTTTTTCCTCGAGGAGGCCGCGCGAGGCGTCCAGATCATCCTCGATCGACCGCGCAGGACCTCTGCGGACCGCCTCGATTCGCGGAGCACACCCCGCCAGCGCGGCAGCTTCGGGCCACCTCGGGACATAACGGCTCTCGAGGGTATGGGACTGGAAGTCGACCAGGCCCGAAGCGTGAATCTCGCGGATCTCGGGCCAGGTCAGGGGACGGTCGCTCCCCTCCTCCGCAGAAGCCTGCTCGGCGTGGAGGCCAGGCGCGATGAAGGCCACAGCCCGATGCCCGAAACGCCGCAGCAGGGGAAACGCCACCTCATGGAAGTTTCGCGGTCCATCATCGAAGGTCAGGACGACGGAACGCTCAGGAACGCGGCTGCGCCCAGCCAGATAGTCCACCAGTTCGGTGGCGCCCAGGGTGGTGTAGTCGTTCTCCGTCAGGAACGCGAGATCCGCCTCGAACGTGGGCCCCTGCACCAGATGGAAGCCGAACACCGGCACGCCAGGCAGCGGACTGACCGGGCGGCGCGCCAGGACGAAATCAGGCGTGGCGCCTGTAGACAGGCCGACCAGTTCCGGGGCGTTCTTGCGCCAGGCGTTACGCATCGACTCGATCAATTCATGTCTCCTGCGCGCGCGTGGCCCGCCTGCGCGCCCGTGGGAAAAGTCTCAGAACCCCGCGCAATGCGAAATCCATGTTCGGCAAGATCCGCCAGCCATGCGGCCGATGACAGGTACCGCCACTCTCTATGCCGGGCTGCAGCGATCGGGTCCGGGCACCCCCCCGCACCAGAGGCCGTGCCGGGATGACAGTACAACAGACCCACGCTCCCGCGTTCCCGGGTCGCGCGCAGCCACCCCTGGACCAGGGAGCGGTAGTCCGGGTCCTCGAATCCGTAGGTGCCGATCAGGGGGGACGCCGCAGGGATCCCGGCGCGCCGCAAGGACTGGCCCAGGGCCACGCCCCCCGAGCGACGCAGCACCCAGCGCTTGAACGCCGACCCGGGCCCCAGGGGATCCTCGGTACTCCGCACGTAAGCGGCGGGCGCGCGGGCTTGCAGGATCGGCAACCAGGCTGCGCGCACGCCGGGCAGGTGATGGACGTGCTGGTGGCCATCGAGAAAACAAGGCTCCAACCCCGCCAGTTCCCGGAACCTGTCGAACTGGGCAGCGCATTCCTCGGCCAGTTCGGCGACCGGCAGTAGCCGCGCGTGGGCCCGAGCGAGGAAGACCGCCAACGGCGGAAACTGCTCCCAGCGCCGCCGCAGACCGGCGGACAGCGGCTGCCCCTCGGTAAAGTTGAGGTGGAGGCCCACATCGATCCCTGTGGCGACGGCGCTCCGCAGCGCCCCGCCCGTGCATGCAGGCGCGTTGACCAGACAGGACGTCGCGCTGATCGCCCCGGCAGCGGCAAGCTCGAGGACAGCGGAATTGATCGCCTCGGACAGCCCGAAATCGTCGACGCACACGACCAGGGGCAGGGATTCCCCGCACCGCCGGGTCGCCGTGGTCACCTGGCCGCCGGGTCGTGGCCGGGAACGAAGTCCTGGTCGCTCATCACGACGAATGCAGGGCGGCC
>CAJACZ010000032.1 GCA_903938365.1 uncultured Pseudomonadota bacterium
GGCAACGCCGTGGGCGGCTTCGTAACGCCGGTGGGCGGCGTAAGCATCATCGACCTCGCCCGCGCGGCCAACGACCCGACCACGCTGACGACGGCGCCGCTCGGCACGACCATCGGCGTCGGCAGGCTTGCCGTGAGCGGCGTGAACTTCGCCGCGGTGCTCCGCGCGCTGCGCGGTGATTCCAACACCAACATCATCGCCACGCCGTCGATCGTGACCATGGACAACCAGGAGGCCGAGATCAAGGTCGCCCAGGAAGTGCCCTTCGTCACCGGCCAGTTCACGAACGGTGGCAACACCAACAATGGCACGGTGAACCCCTTCCAGACGATCCAGCGCCAGGAAGTCGGCACGATCCTGAAGATCACCCCCCAGATCAACGAAGGGGACTCCGTGATGCTCAAGATCGAGCAGGAGAGCTCGAGCATCGCGGCGACCAGCAGCGGCGCGGTCGACATCGTGACCAACAAGCGCACCATCAACACGCATGTGCTCATCGAGGACGGCGGCACCGTGGTGCTCGGCGGCCTGATTCAGGATACGCAGACGGGCGGCGAGCAGCGCGTACCCTTCCTCGGGCGCATTCCCGTGCTGGGCGAACTGTTCCGGACCCGCAGCGCCAAGAAGACCAAAAGCAACCTGATGGTCTTCATCAAGCCGCGCATCCTGCGCGACGCGGCGGCCACGACCTACGAGACCAACCAGAAGTACAACTACATCCGCGAGCAACAGCGCGTCCTCGGGCCACGGGGCGAGGTGCTGCCGCTGCTGCCGGGCGAGAAGCCGCAGATGCTGCCGCCGCTGCCCGAGCCCGCCCCCGCACCGGTCGCCGCGCCAGTAGCCGCGCCAGTCGCGACACCGGCCGCCGCGCCGGCTGAAGCACGGCCGCCGGCGGATCCGTCGCGGTGAACGCGCAGCCCGCCGCGGTGCAGGCGCCGTCGCCGGGTGCGGACCCGCGACTGTCCTTCGCCTTCGCCAAGCGCCACGGCGTGCTGGTGCGTCACTGGAAGGACGGCGTCGCGGACTGCGTGCTGCGCGAGGGGGCAACCGCCAGCGCGGTTGCGGAGCTGCGCCGGTTCCTGCGCGCGCCGATGACGCTGCAGACCGTTCCCGAAGCCTCGTTTGACCTGCTGCTGCGCTCCACCTACGAAGGCGGAGAGAACGCAATCTACGCCGCAGGCGACCTGGAAGAGACCACCGACCTCGCCTTCCTCGCCCAGGAACTGCCCGAGCAGGCCGACCTGCTCGAGAGCGATGACGACGCCCCCATCATCCGCCTGATCAACGCGGTGCTGACCCAGGCGGTCAAGGAAAACGCCTCTGACATCCATGTCGAGCCGTTCGAGAACCGGCTCGTGGTGCGGTTCCGCATCGACGGCGTGCTGCGGGAAGTCCTGCAGAGCCGGCGCGCGGTTGCCCCCCTCGTCGTCTCGCGCATCAAGGTGATGTCACGACTGGACATCGCAGAGAAGCGCCTGCCGCAGGACGGACGGATCAGCCTGCGCATCGCGGGGCGGGCGGTGGACGTGCGTGTCTCGACCATCCCTTCCGGGCATGGCGAACGGGTGGTGCTGCGCATCCTCGACAAACAGGCCGGCCGGCTCGACCTCGGGCAACTGGGCATGGACCCGGGCATCCGCAGCCTGATGGACGAACTGATCCACAAGCCGCACGGCATCCTGCTGGTCACCGGCCCGACCGGCTCGGGCAAGACCACGACGCTCTACGCAGCGCTGGAGCGGCTGAACGACCATTCGCGGAACATCATGACGGTCGAGGACCCGATCGAGTACTACATCGACGGGATCGGCCAGACCCAGGTCAACACCAAGGTCGACATGACCTTCGCGCGCGGCTTGCGCGCGATCCTCCGCCAGGACCCGGACGTGGTGATGGTCGGCGAGATCCGCGACCTCGAGACCGCGCAGATCGCCGTGCAGGCCTCGCTGACGGGCCACCTCGTGCTCTCCACGCTGCACACCAACACTGCAGTGGGCGCCGTGACGCGGCTGCGCGACATGGGCATCGAGCCCTTCCTGTTGTCCTCGAGCCTGATCGGAGTGGTCGCCCAGCGCCTCGTCCGCACGCTCGACCCGGAAACCCGCGTGCCCTTCGAAGCCGGCGACTACGAGCGTCGACTGCTCAACATCCCGACGGGCGATGCGTCGCCGATCCTCTTCGGACCCGCGCGCGAAAACGCCGGTTACCGCGGCCGCACGGGCATCTATGAACTCGTGATGATCGACGACGCGATGCGGACAATGATCCACGATGGCGCCTCCGAACTCGACCTCGAACGCCATGCGCGCACCCTGACCCCGTCGATCCGCGAAGACGGGCGGACCCGGGTGCTGCGCGGCGAGACGACGATCGAGGAAGTGCTGCGCGTCACGCGCGAGGACTGACTTGGGCGCCTTCCAATACACGGCTCTCGACGCGGCCGGCCGCGAGCGGCAAGGCGTACTCGAGGGCGATACGCCACGCCATGTCCGCCAGCTGCTGCGCGAGAAGCAGCTGCTCCCCGTCAGCGTCGATCCGGTGGCCGACCGCGCCGTGTCGCTCAAGGGTCGCTCCCTGTGGTCCGGTCGCGGCGTATCGGGCGGCGACGTCGCCCTGCTGACGCGGCAGCTGGCCACGCTCTCGCGCGCCGGCCTGCCGCTCGAGGAAGCCCTGCAGGCGGTGTCGGAACAGACCGAGAAACCGCGCGTCCAGGGCGTGATGCTCGGCGTGCGCGCCAAGGTCATGGAAGGCCATACGCTGGCCCACGGGCTCGCGGAATTCCCGAGGATATTCCCCGAGATCTACCGGGCCACCGTGGCGGCGGGCGAGCAGTCCGGGCACCTGGATTCCGTGCTCGAGCGGCTGGCGGACTACACCGAGAGCCGCGACCAGCTCAAGCAGCGGATCGTCGGCGCCCTGCTCTACCCCATCGTGCTCAGCGTGATGTGCCTCGGCATCGTCTCCGGGCTGCTGATCTACGTCGTGCCCAAGGTCGTCGAGGTGTTCGAGACAGGCAAGGGCAAGCTGCCGCTCATGACGCGCATGCTGATCGGCTTCAGCGATTTCCTGCGCGACTGGGGCATCTGGCTGGTGCTTGCGCTCGTCCTGGGGGGCATCGGGCTGGCGCGCTGGCTCCGCGACCCGGATGCGCGGCGCCGCTTCGATCTGCTGCTGCTGCGCCTGCCGCTCGCGGGCCGCCTGGTGCGCGGCTTCAACACCGCGCGCTTCACCCGGACTTTCAGCATCCTCACCGGCAGCGCGGTACCCGTGCTTGATGCGCTGCGCATCTCGGGCGAGGTCATCGCCAACATGCCCATGCGCGAAGCGGTGGATGCCGCCGCAGCGCGGGTGCGCGAGGGCGCGCCGATCGGCCGGTCCCTGGGCCAGAGCCGGCTGTTTCCGCCGATGACCATCCACCTCATTTCCAGTGGCGAGTCCAGCGGCAAGCTCGAAGACATGCTCGAGCGGGCGGCGGTCAGCCAGGAACGGGAGCTCGACGGGATCCTGGCCGCGCTGGTGGGCCTGCTCGGGCCGCTGCTGATCGTGCTCATGGGTCTTTTCGTGATGGCGATCGTGTTCGCGATGCTGATGCCGATCTTCGAGATGAACACGCTGATCCGCTGACCGGCGCCCGGCTTGCGGCAGACCGTTGCAAGCAGAGCGGAATCGAAATAGATTCCGCTCCATCGACCCCCGACTGACGCTTTTTCCGGCCATGTGCCGCGCCATCAGCCACCATGAGCGAGAAGCCCGAAGCAGACGAATTCGACGAAGACAGCACGGACGACATCCTCGAACCCGCGGAGGACGTCGATCGTGTCATGCGCGAAGTGGACCAGGCCCGCAAGCGTCGCGGCGCCAAGGTCGGCGAACCCGCCTGGCGCCGACTGGAACGGCTCCTGGAAGACAAACGCACCGCCGAGCTCACCAGCGACTTCGACGATTACGACATCGGCGTCGACGACCAGGGCAGGCCGACCCGCGGCAGCCGGCGTCAGCCCGGCTGAAGGCCGCCCGAAGCGCGCGGCCGGCCGCTCAGTGGAAGTCGCGTGAGCGGGTCGCAAGCCTGCCCAGCAACGCAGTACGGTCGATCATCCGCGACACGATCACGTGGACCACGCGACCCTGGCGCTGCAGTTCCCCGTGGGCCTCCATCAGCCGTGATTCGAGCAATGGCCGGCGCTGCGCCTCGCCGACTTTCTTCCACACCACCAGGTTGACGTTGCCGCTCTCGTCCTCGAGCGTGACGAAGGTGACGCCGCCGGCGCTGCCCGGCCGCTGCCGCGTGACGACGATACCGGCGACCCGGACCGCCGAGCCGTGCGGCAACGCGTCGAGCTCGGCCGCGCCGAGGATCCGGTCGCGGCGCAGCCGTGCGCGCAGCAGCGCCAGCGGATGACGACCGAGGCTGAGGCCGAGCGCCCGGTAGTCCGCCACGATGTCCTGGCCCTCGGTCGGCTGTACGAGCAGCGGCGTCCCCTCGTCGGCACGTGACGAGGGCGCCAGCGGCAGCTCGCGCTCGGTACCGGCCACGGCCCAGAACGCGCGATGCCGGTTGCCGGACAGCGCCTCGAAGGCGCCCGCGGCTGCCAGCGCCTCGAGGTCGCCACGATCCAGCGCCGCGACCGCTGCAAGGTCCTGCAGCCCCGCGAACGGCTCGCGGGCAGCGCCGCCGCAGGCCAGGCGGGCCGTGCGGGCCGCCACGAGCCGTCCGGCGCCGGCTGCAGACAGGGAACGCACCAGGTTCAGACCGAGCCGCAACGCCGGCTGGGCGGCGGGGGCAGGTTCCAGCGTGCACTCCACCGCGCTGTGGCAGACATCCACGGGCCGCACCTCGACGCCATGGCGCCGGGCATCCTGCACCAGCTGCGAGGGCGAATAGAAACCCATCGGCTGGCTGTTGAGCAGCGCGCAGGCGAAGGCCGCGGGCTCGTGGCACTTGAGCCAGGCCGACACATAGACGAGCAGCGCGAAGCTTGCGGCATGCGATTCCGGGAAGCCGTACTCGCCGAAGCCCTGGATCTGGTCGAAGATCCGCTGCGCGAACTCTTCGGTGTAGCCCCGCGCACGCATGCCGGAGATCAGGCGCTCGCCGAAGTGCCCGAGACCACCGCGGCGTTTCCAGGCCGCCATGGCACGGCGCAACTGGTCCGCCTCGCCGGGCGTGAAGCCCGCGGCGACGACGGCCAGCTGCATGACCTGTTCCTGGAAGATCGGCACGCCGAGCGTGCGTCCGAGTACACCGGCTACCTCGTCGCTCGGGTAGGTGACAGCCTCCTCGCCGTTGCGGCGTCGCAGGTAGGGATGGACCATGTCGCCCTGGATCGGACCCGGGCGGATGATCGCCACCTCGATCACCAGGTCGTAGTAATTGCGCGGCCTGAGGCGCGGCAGCATCGCCATCTGCGCGCGTGACTCGATCTGGAAGACCCCCACCGTGTCGGCGGCGGAAATCATGTCGTAGACGCGCGGATCCTCGGCCGGAATATCGGCCATGAGGAAGGCCGCAGCACCGCCCTGCGCACCCGGACGGCGGGCGGACACCAGCGCCAGCGCGCGGCGGATCGCGCTGAGCATGCCCAGCGCGAGCAGGTCGACCTTCAGCAGGCCCAGGTCGTCCAGGTCGTCCTTGTCCCACTGGATGACGGTGCGATCGCTCATGGCCGCGTTCTCGACGGGCACGAGTTCCTCGAGCAGCCCGCGTGCGATCACGAAGCCACCGACGTGCTGCGACAGATGGCGTGGAAAACCGAGCAGCTCGCGCGACAGCGCGAGCAGCTGCCGCAGCACCGGATTGTCGGGGTCGAAACCCGCCTCGCGTACGCGCGAGGCATCGATGCCGCCATCCCGCCACTGCATGGCGCC
>CAJACZ010000033.1 GCA_903938365.1 uncultured Pseudomonadota bacterium
CGCCAGGCCGCAGAAAAAAGTCACTATCAGCCCGACCAGTCGCGCCATGAACTGCCCGAGCGGATAGCCCACGTCGCGCACCCGGCGGTAGATCAGCAGGCCGCCGAAGGAATACGCGAAGAACGTGAGCACCAGGACGAGCGCAGCACCCATCACGCCATGCGCGGGCACCAGCAGCAGGCTTCCGGCGACACAGACGATCGTGGCCACGACAGCGGTCGGCACCAGCAGGGTCGTGCGCTCGGCCACCTGGACGGTGATCGAGAAATGACTGTGCAGGCTGAAGAGCAGGTAGGCCAGGCACACCAGCGGGATCGCATCGGCTGCGCCCATGTACTCGTCGCTGACCAGCACACCGAGCAGTTCCGGCGCGAGCGCCGACACGGCGAACATGATCAGCGCAACGATCCCGAAATAGACCCGGAAGGTGTCGCGGAGGAACTCTCCGCTTCCCGCCTGCGTGCCCATCTGCAGCGCCAGCGGCACGAAGATCATGCCGAACGGCGCGAGGATCAGCCCACCGATGCCCTGGCCGATCTGCTGCGCCAGGCCGAACACGCCCACGTCCCCGAGGTCTCCGTAGGCCCGCAGGTACAGCCTGCCGGACTGATGCATGGCGAGCGCGAGCGCGCCGGTGAGGAACAGCGGACCGCTGAACCCCCAGAGCGCCCGGATCAGCAGGCGCTGCGGCCCATGGACGGGCAGCCTCCAGACCGTGAGAGACAGACTCAGCAGCGCGGCGACCACTCCGGTGGCGAGGTTGCCGATCAGCACGCCGAGGATGCCCAGGTCCCACCACCACAACAGCGCGACGTTCAGGACGACGTTGAGCAGCAGGCGGCAGACACTGAAGACCGTGACCTGCACCGACCGTCTCTGCGCCTGCAGATAGGCCAGGCCCAGTTCCTCGAAAGGAATCAGCAGGAGCGTCCACAGTCCGAGCAGCATGTAGAGGGCGCCATCAGGCACCCCTGCGCCGAGCACGACGTCGGCGATCGGGCCGGACACCAGCATTGCGGGCATGAGCACGACGGTGACGAGGCCCACGAGCAGCCACTGTGCGTTCCACCACACGACACCCGGCTGGGCCACCCAGCGATCGGAGTAGTGCTGACGCGTGGCGGCTGCGGCCACCTGGCCCGCGACCAGGATGCCGAACATGCCGGCCACCAGGTCGACCAGGCCGATGATCCCGTACTCCGCCGGGCTCAGCATCCGGGTATAGAACGGCAGCAGGAGCACGGAGCCCAGGCGCAGCAGCACATGCCCGGATCCGTAGATCAGCATGTGGCGCAGCAGTTCCTGGCCGGCGCTGGCGGACGGACGGGCGGGCGTGGGGGATTCAGGCACTCGGGGATCGACGTCCTGCGGAAACAATCGAAGACAAGATGCCCTAAACCAGCACGGCAAACCGGTGCTGCGTCGCAGCCTCGCTGCCTCGCGGCAGCGATTCGGTTTCTGTGAGGCCGCTCACAATCCGGCGACGCCCGGATCGCTGCGCGACACTGCTGCGTCGGACCCGCTTGCGCTAACGTTCACGGATCACGGGTCGCTGCTGGAATCGCCGATGTACTCCCGCTCTTTCCGCATCGGACTGCTCGCCGCAGCCCTGTGGGCTTCCGGCCCGGGCCAGGCCCAGTCCAACCTGCCACGGGTCGCGCAGGAAAACCTCGCCTACGTCGGCGCCTTCAGGCTGCCCGCGGGCGCCTCGGACGAGACGACGTTCAACTACGGCGGCACCGCGCTGGCCTTCAACCCTGCACGCCGCAGCCTGTTCATCACGGGCCATGACTGGCACCAGCGCACCGCCGAAGTGAGCATCCCCGAGCTTCGCAACACCGCCACCGTGGAAGGCCTCGCCACCGCCACGATGCTCCAGGGATTCAGGGACCCGAGCGAAGGCCGGCTCGCCTACGTCAATCCCGGCGACCCGAACTCCAAGAAAGTCGGCGGCCATCTGGTGCACGACGGCAAGCTCATCGTCAGCGTGTACTCGTACTACGACGGCGCCGTCACGCAGGTCGCCTCGCATTTCGTCCGTCCGCTCGACCTGGCCGCCACCGGCCAGGTGCAGGGGCCGGTACGCGTCGGCCGCCTGTACCCGGGATTCGTCAGCGGCTACATGGCGCCGGTTCCCGAGGAGTGGCAGGCCACTCTGGGCAGTCCCGCCCTCACCGGGCACTGCTGCCTCGCCATCGCGTCGGCGCAGTCGAACGGTCCGTCCGTCTCCACGTTCGATCCCGGCAGACTCCCGGCCGCCGGGCCGGCGGATTCGACGCTGCTGGTCGGCTACCCGCTGGGACAGCAGCTCGGACCGGGCGAGACCACGCAGAACCCGCTGTACAACCTCAGCACCCAGATCCGTGGCGTGGTGTTCCCGCCGGGCACGCGCAGCGTGCTGTTC
>CAJACZ010000034.1 GCA_903938365.1 uncultured Pseudomonadota bacterium
CCCCGGGCAACGTGTTCAGGGGCGAGATGCTCGTCACCGACCCGGTGCTGCGCGGGGACAGCGTGGTGTTCAGTACCCTGGTGCCGAACCCGGACCCCTGCGCCTACGGCGGCGAGAGCAACATCATGATGATCAACGCCGCCAGCGGCTCGCGGCTGAAGGGCACCTTCGATCTCAATGGCGACGGCAAGATCAACTCCGAGGACTACTACGAGACCGAAGACGGCGAACTGGCCACATCGAGCAGCATCAAGTACGAGGACGGTATCGCCAGCCGCCCGGTGGTGGTCACCGACGGCGCGATCGACCTGCTGCTGACCATGGGTTCGGGCGACGACGACGGCATCGGCGGCTGCGGCGCAGGACGCATATGCGGGCAGCGCGTGTTTGCTCAGCCGGGCTTTTACGGTCGGCAGTCGTGGCGGCAGATGCGCACTGAGGGGCTCGAGTGATGGCACTCGAAGGACCCACGATCCGCCGCTGCGGACCGCGGCGCCGACAGCACGGCATGACGCTGGTCGAACTGCTGATCGTGGTCACGGTGGTGGGCATCCTGACCGCCCTCGCCGTGCCCAGCTACCGGGGCCACGTGATCAAGGCGACCCGCGCCGACGGCCAGATCGAGCTGCTGGCGCAGGCCACGGCGCTGGAGCGCTGCTTCGTCAACCTGAACGCCTACAACCACAGCGCCTGCACGACCGCCAGCGGGTTCCCGAAAACGGTGGCGGGCGGCCTCTACCAGATCACGGCGCCAACGCTCACGGCGGGACAGTTTGTCCTCAAGGCAGCGCCCCAGGGCGTGCAGGTGAAGGACACGAAGTGCAAGACCCTGACGCTCAACAGCCGCATGGAGCGCGGCGTCAGCGGTGGCGCAAGCGACACAGCCGCCAAGTGCTGGTCGCGCTGATCTGCGCGACCGGCAGCGGGCAGCAAGGGCTCAGAAGTCCGACAAGAGCCGGCCGAAGCCGTGGATCCGGTCGTTGATGCCGTTATGGCGCAAGGCGTGCCAGTAGGTCGCGGTATTGATCGCGATGACCGGCTTGCCCAGCCACTTCTCAGCTTCGGCGGCGAGCCGGATCATCGAGAGGTTGGTGCCCACCTGAATGATCGCATCGACGTCCGGGCCATCGAGTTCGCGCAGCACTTCGCGGCAGCGTGACTCAGGTACCTGGGCGATCGCCGTCCAGGACGGGCAGCGCAGGGGCACGTCCCGCACCGTCTCGTAGCCCATGTCCGCGAAGTAACCGCGCACCTCGGCGTTGGCCACCGGGTAATAAGGCGAGAGGAAGGCGATGCGCTTGATCCCGCCGTAGGCCTTGAGTGCCGCGGCACAGGAATGCGAGCCGCAGGAGATCCCGACGCCGGACTCTTTCTCGACCATGCGCTGGAAGTCATCCGCGCCCTTGGCGCCACCGTAGAACGTGACCGCCGACATGCCCATGACCAGGTAGTCGGGTTCGCAGGTCATGACGCTGCGCACGGCGTCGAGCACGTTGCCCGAGATCACCTTCGTCGCGTTGTAGAAGGTCTCGTCGCTGATGGCATTGGAATTCGGCGTGAAAATGCGGCTGTAGTGGTTGGTGACGCCGTGGGGCCGCATGTCGTCGAAGTCCGGCTGCACGGTCGTGTTGGTCGAGGGGCCGAGCACCCCGAAAAGCCGGCGATATCCGAGTACGTCCAGACCCATCTGTTCAGTCTCCCCTGCTGCAGTGCGATGTTCAGGTCCGAGGGTAGCACGGCACCGTTTTCTCGACGAACGCAGCGCGATAGTGGTTTGCACGGTCTTGACCCCGCCGCGACAATGCAGCCCATGAAAACATTGCGCCAGATCGCCCTGAGCTCGATCGCGACCCTGCTGGTTGCCTGTCAGTCGCCCGCAGGCCATTCCGACGCGGCAGCCGCGGCGACGGTCCGGCCGCTGCGCATCGCCACCTGGAACCTCGAGTGGCTGGTCGCCCCCGAGGACTTCCGTGCCCTCGCGCGCAACTGTGTCCCGCGAGGCGCCTCGCCGGGCACCCGCCAGCGCAGCCTGCCCTGCGACGTCGCGGCGGACCACGAGCGGGCCACGGCGGACTTCGACGCCCTCGCCCGCTACGCGCGGGAACTGGACGCGGACGTGATCGCCCTGCAGGAAGTCGACGGGCCCGCCGCCGCGCGACGCGTGTTCGGCGGCTATCAGTTCTGTTTTTCGCGGCGTACGAACGTGCAGAACACGGGCTTCGCCATCCGCGCCGGCATCCCGCATCGCTGCGGCGAGGACTTCGTGCCGCTCTCGCTCGGCGACCGGCTGCGCCGGGGCACCGAACTGGTGCTGCACCCCGGCACGCCCGGCGAAATCCGCCTGCTCTCGGTCCACCTGAAGTCAGGCTGCGGCAAGCGCCCGCTGGACTCCCCGCGCGATCAGTGCGAGGTGCTCGCAAGGCAGGTCCCCGAACTCGAACGCTGGGTCGACGCGCAGGCCGCCGCGGGCCGCGCCTTCGCGGTGCTCGGCGACTTCAACCGCGAACTGCTCGCCGACCGCGGGCCGGCGCGCAACGAGGCCGGCGCGGTGCGCAGCCTCTGGGCCGAACTGAACGACGACCAACCGGCCGGGGCGTTGCTCGTCAACGTCGCCGAAGGGCAGAAATTCGTGAACTGCTCGCCTGACCAGAACTACGGCGGCTACATCGACCACGTGCTGCTCTCGCAGTCCCTGGCCCCACGCCGAGTGCCCGGATCCTTCGTGCGACTGACCTACGAGCCGCGTGACGCGTTGCAGCGCAAGCTCTCGGATCATTGCCCGGTGGGTGTGGACCTCGCAGCCGCGCCCCATTAAGTTGACTTGTGAGTCCAGCCTCGGGGCGTGGCGGCATACTCCGCCCACAGGATAGGTATTGCATGAAGCGACAGAGCCCCGACGAGGACCTGCACATCGAACGGCGACTCCACACACGGCACCGGGCGCGCACCACCGTGTACATCACCGTGCCCGGCGGCCGGAAGAAGCTCTGCAAGGCCGTGAACCTGAGCGCCACCGGGGTGTTCATCCACACCACCAACCTGGGGCTGCGCAAGGGTCAGCAGGTCGAACTGTCGTTTGCGATCAACCTCGGCGCGGTGACGAAGATCCATCGCCGGACTGCCATCGTCGCGCATGTGTCGCGCGGTGGCACCGGACTGATGATGGACGCTTACTCGTCGCGCTGAACCGGCCGGCGTTCAGCTCTGCCGGAGCGCAGTCAGCGCGGACTGGCAAAGCCGCTGGTGCTCTTCGCTGAGGCTGCCCTGACGGCTGGCCTCGGTCACGCTCTCGAGCACCAGGCTCGCCACTTCGACGCTGCCCCGCGCCCTTGCAAGCCGCTTGCTCAGGTGGTCGATGACCTTGTCCTTGGCGTCCAGCTCGCGGATGAGCGGGTCCCAGTGCGGCGCCCGGAAGTGGTCCATCAGGGTCTCGACCACCGCACCGTTGCGGGACAGGTAATCGAAGTTGAAGTCGCGCGCACCGAAGTCGCGAAGTCCCTCGACCTGCTGCAGGCCTGCGTCGGTGACGCGCTCGAAGCCCATGCTCCAGTCGGTGTACTGCCGTTCCTGGATTTCGCGGCGTCCCAGCAGCTGGATTCCATCATGGCGGGGATCGACCGAGATGCGCTCGACGAGTCGGTCGACGACGGCATCCTCACCCTCGATGACCTGCAGGAAAGTCCCGTTGCCGTACAGCAGCATGCCGGTGATGCCCCGCTCGACGTTGTTCCTGCGGCTCTGCAGCAGCAGTTCGAGCAGTTGGTCAGGGGTCATCGGCGCGCGGGACCGACTGAGGTACGAGATCTGGAGCATGGGTTCTCCGACAACGATTCTTGGGGAAATTGGATGGTGCCGGGTGAGGGATTTGAACCCCCGACCAACAGTTTACAAAACTGCTGCACTACCACTGTGCTAACCCGGCTGCTCTACACCGCGATTTTATCCTAGCCGCCGGGACACGGCGTGAATTCCCACCGTGCAGGGTCGCCCATGCCTGCGCCCTCGGCGGGTGCCTCGACGCCGCCGGGCCAGAACAGCGACTGCGGCGTCTGGCCGGGCTCGAGCGGGCTGTCGAGGGTGAGATCGAGCCAGAAGACCGCGCCGGGGCGCTGCCGGCCGACGACTTCCGCCGCAAAACCGAGATTGGCGACGACCCGGGCGCGCCGCTCGGCCGTCGTGACCTGGCTGAACTGCCCCACGGACACGGCATAGCCGGAGTCGAGCCGGGGCAGGGCAAAGGCATCCGGCAGACCGGCGCGTTTGAGCCGCGCGACCGCCC
>CAJACZ010000035.1 GCA_903938365.1 uncultured Pseudomonadota bacterium
CGCAGGCGTGAAGACCTCGTGACAGGGCAGCACCTGGTCCGGATGGATGCAGAGCTTGCCGGCGAAGCCCATGCGCCGGCCGGTGCGGGCCGATTGCCGGAAGCGCTCGACGTCCTTCACCTGGATCACGACCGTGTCGACCGGCTGCTCGATGTTGGCCAGCCGGGACGCATGGCTCAGGCGGGCGCGCGCATAGCCGAGTTCGTGTTCTTCCACCGTCCACTCGAGGTCCAGGTCGTTGGTGTAGTCACCACCGCCGAACGCAAGGCGACGGACCCGCGGGCTGGCCGCCGCGATCTCCGTGGCCGACTCCACTCCGCGCGCCGTCTCCACGATGGGCATGAGCTCGAGGGACCCTTCGGCCATGCCGGCGCGCCGCTCGCAGGTTGCGAGGTAGTCGCCGAGTTCCCGAAGCTGTCCGGCCGACTCGGCCTTGGGCAGCACGATGCCGTCGAGCCAGGGGCCGACGACGGCATCCAGGTCCCCCCGCCACCAGCGGGTGTCGGTGCCGTTCACGCGGACATAGCCGCGCGCCTGCCGCGGCTGCCGCATGGCCGCGGCGACGACCGCGCGCGTGGCCTCCTTTTCGGCCACCGCCACCGCGTCCTCGAGATCGAGGAGCACGGCGTCCGCGCCCGACGCGAAGACCCTGGCGACTTTGCGCGGATGGTTGCCGGGCGCAAACAGGTAGCTGCGCAGCCCGGAGGGAAGCATTCGATCGGATTCCATGGTGTCGACTCCGGCGGACGGTTCAGGCGGCCACCCATGGCTCGCTGTCGGTCTGCCCGCGTTGCAGGATGAAAGAGTAATTGAAGCGGTCCGCGGGATGCTCGGCCACCGTGACCTGAAACACGCGCCCGCCCGAGTCACGGTAGCGGCGCAGCACGGTCAGCGAGGGCGCTCCGGCGGCCACATCCAGCATGGCGGCGCGCTCGGCGTCCAGCGTCCCGGCGCGGATGTCGACCTGCACGGACTCGACCCGGATCCCGAACCTGGACTCGATCAGTTCGAAGACCTGGCCACGGTGCCGGCCCACCGAGGATGCAACCGCTGCATAGTCCGGCAGCAGGAAGATGTCCGACGAGCCGATCACCGCACCCCGCTCGCCCAGTCGGCGCAGGGCGCGCACCCGGAACCAGGGCGCACCCTCGGGGCACTGCAGCAGGCGCGACAGGGCGGGATCAGCCGCCACGAGCCCGCGCGAGCGCACCACGAGGCGACTGCCCGCGGGGTAGCTCATGAGTTCGGAGGGCGAATGCAGGACCTGCACGTGGGCGCTCGCGGGCCTGCGGGCCGTGACCACGGTGCCCGCGCCGCGACGCCGGGCGATCAGCCCGAGATCGCTGAGCCTGCGCAGGGCCTCGCGCACCGTGTGGCGACTGACCCCATAGCGCACGCACAGGTCGAGTTCCCCGGGGAGCAAACCCCCCACGCGCAGGCGGCCGGCGCGGATTTCGCCGATGAGCATGTCTGCCAGCCGGGCGTAGGTCGGACCCGCTGAAGGCCGCAGCCCGGGCAGCGTGCCGGCTTCGATATCCCGCGTTCGACGATTGTTGACACCCACGACGGTGAAACCTAGCATTTGTCCGGACATTTATCCACACGGTGCAGCCCATGAGCCAGAACGCCCTCCCGATCGGACCCCAGCGTTACCGCGAATCCTTCGGCCGCCACTACGAGGACTTCGTGGTGGGCGACGTGTACGAACACCGGCCTGGCCGGACCATCACGCAGGCGGACAACACCTGGTTCACGCTGCTCACCATGAACACCCACCCGCTGCACTTTGACGAGCAGTACGGCAAGGCCTCCGAGTTCGGCCGCTGCGTCGTCGCCTCCCCCCTGACGCTTGCGATCGTCGTGGGCATGAGCGTCACCGACGTCAGCCAGAAGGCCATCGCGAACATGGGCTGGCGCGAGATCCGCATGACTGCGCCGGTATTCGCCGGAGACACGCTCTACGCCGAGTCCGAGGTGCTCGAGAAGCGCGACTCGAAGTCGCGCCCCACGGCCGGGCTCGTGACCGTGCGCTCGCTGGGCCGCAACCAGGACGGCACCGTGGTCTGCGACTTCGAGCGCACGATCCTGGTGTCCCGACGCGGCCACGGCGTCGAAGACCGGATGGGGTACTGAGCCATGGTCAACCCGACGGATTCCGTCATTGCCGCCGGCACCGACGAAGCACGCGAGATCATCGAGACCATCGAACGCTGGGCCGAGCGCGAACTGCGGCCGGTCGCGAAGAAATACGACCATGCGGACGAGTACCCCGAGGACATCGTCGCGCAGATGAAGGAGCTCGGCCTGTTCGGCGCGACGATCTCGCCCGAGTACGGCGGGCTCGGGCTCTCCGCCTCCGTGTATGCGCGCATCGTGATGAGCATCTCTTCGATCTGGATGGCGCCGGTCGGCATCTTCAACTCGCACCTGATCATGGCGGCCTGCGTGCAGCGGCACGGGACGCCCGCGCAGAAGCAGCGCTGGCTGCCCCGCTTCGCCACGGGCGAGCTGCGCGGCGGCATCGGGCTCACCGAGCCCAACGCGGGCACGGACCTGCAGAGCATCCGTTCACTGGCTCGCCGCGAGGGTGAGGGCTACGTCATCAACGGCACCAAGACCTGGATCACCAATGGCGTGCAGGGCACCTGCTTCGGCATCCTGGTGAAGACGGACCCGGAAGCGCAGCCCCGCCACAAGGGGATGAGCATGTTCATCTGCGAGAAGGGTGATGGGTTCCGGGCCGCGAAAAAGATCAAGAAGCTCGGCTACAAGGCCATCGACAGCGCCGAACTCGTGTTCGAGGACCACCGCGTCGAAGCCGAACGGCTGGTCGGCGGCGTCGAGGGCCGCGGCTTCCAGCAGGCCGTCGGTGGCCTCGAACTCGGCCGCATCAACGTGGCCGCCCGCGGGGCGGGAATCGCCTCGGGGGCGCTGCGCGATGCGCTGCGCTATTCGCAGGAACGCCAGACCTTCGGCAAGCCCATTTCCCAGCACCAGGCCATCCAGCTCAAGCTCGCCGACATGGCGACCCGCGTGGAAGCCGCCCGGCTGCTGATCGATCAGGCCGCGCGCAAGTACGACACCGGAGAGCGCTGCGACCTCGAATCGAGCATGGCCAAGCTGTTCGCCTCCGAGGCGGGCGTCGAGAACAGCCTCGAGGCGATGCGCATCTTCGGCGGCTACAGCTATTCGACCGACTTCGACGTGGAGCGCTACTACCGCGACGCGCCGCTGATGTGCATCGGCGAGGGCACCAACGAGATGCAGCGGATCATCATCGCGCGCCAGCTGATCGAACGGAACCCGATCTGATGAACACCCTCCCCCTGCCCCTCAGCGGCGTGCGCATCCTGACGTTCGAGAACTTCGGCGCCGGGCCCTTCGGATCGATGTACCTCGCGGACCTCGGCGCGGAGGTGATCAAGATAGAGAACCGCCTGCAGGGCGGCGATGCCTCGCGCGGCATGGGTCCGTACTTCCTCGGCGAGAACGACTCGGACTACTTCCAGGCGCTCAACCTCAACAAGCGCAGCATCTCGCTCAACGTCAAGACGCCGGAGGGCCGCGAGGCCTTCCAGCGCCTCGTAGGCACCGCCGACGCGGTGCTCAACAACCTGCGCGGCGACCAGCCCGACAAGCTGGGGCTCACCTACGAAGCCCTCTCGTCCTTCAATCCCAGAATCGTCTGCGCGCACCTGTCGGCCTTCGGCCGCGACAACGAGCGGCGCGGCTGGCCGGGCTACGACTACATGATGCAGGCCGAGGCCGGCTACCTGAGCGTGACGGGCGAGCCGGGCACGCCGCCGGCGCGCTTCGGGCTGTCGGTCATCGATTTCATGACCGGCGTCACCACCGCGCTCGCACTCGTCGCCGCGCTGTTCGGTGCGCAGCGCAGCGGCAAGGGCCGCGACGTCGACGTCAGCCTGTTCGACGTCGCCCTGCATCAGCTGTCCTACCCGGGCACCTGGTACCTGAACCAGGGACTGGTCACGGGCCGGCTGCCACGCGGCGCGCACCCAAGCGCAGTGCCCGTACAGCTCTATCGGACTGCGGACGGCTGGATCTTCATCATGTGCATGACCCAGAAGTTCTGGGAGGAACTCATGGACATCGTCGATGCGCCGGAACTGGCCGCGGACCCGCGCTTCGCCACGCTGGCGGACCGGCGCACCCACCGCGACGAGCTCACGCCGCTGCTGGACGCCGCGCTCGGCCGGGACGTCACGGCGAACTGGCTGACGAGGATGCAGGGCCGGCTGCCCGCCGCCCCGGTGTACGACATGGCGCAGGCGCTGGACAACCCCTTCGTCAGCGCCATCGGGATGATCCGGACGACCCCGCACCCGATGCGGGAGGACTTCCGCACCTTCGCCAATCCGATCCGGCTGGACGAGACCCGGCTGCCCGCCAGGGTGGCCTCGGCGCTGGGCGCCGACACCGATTCGGTGCTGGGCGAACTCGGCTATTCGACCGCGGAACTGGCGGCACTGCGCGCCAGGGACGCCATCTAGGAGCCGCGCCGATGAAACTGGACGGACTGCGTGTCGTCGACCTCTCGATGTTCCTGCCCGGCCCCCACGTCACGCTCATGATGGCTGACCACGGAGCCGAAGTGATCAAGGTCGAGCCGCCCGGCGAGGGCGAACCAAACCGGCACATCGGCCCGACGGTCGGCGGGCACAGTGTGTTCTTCCGCAACACGCACCGCGGCAAGCAGAGCCTCTGCGCCAACCTCAAGCATCCGGAGGGCCGCGAGGCGGTGCTGCGACTCGCCGAGACCGCCGACGTGTTCGTCGAGGCCTTCAGGCCGGGCGTCGTGGACCGGCTGGGGGTCGGCTATGCCCAGGTCTCGGCACGCAATCCGCGCATCGTCTACTGCTCCATCGCGGCCTTCGGGCAGACCGGCCCCTACCGCGACCTGCCGGCGCACGACCTCGCCACCGAGGCGCTGGCCGGCGTCGTCAGCCTGAACCTGGGGAACGACGGCGAGCCGGGCCTGCCGCACATGCCGACGGCCGACATGGCCGCTTCGATGCTGTCGCTGTCGGGCATCCTCATGGCGCTCTATCGCCGCGAGAAGACCGGTCGGGGCGACTATCTGGACATGGCCATGCACGACTCCGTGCTGGCGTGGACGCCCAACGTGACGGGCGACGTGTTCGCCCATGGGCACGCACCGGTGGTCAAGCACCAGCGCTCGCTCGGCGGCAGCGCGTTCTACAACATCTATCGCACGCGCGACCTGCGGCATGTGGTGCTGGGGGCGCAGGAGATCAAGTTCGTGCGCAACCTGCTGACCGACCTCGGCAGGCTGGACTTCGTGCCGCTGTGCGAGCAGGGGCCGGGACCGCACCAGCAGCCGCTGATCGACTTCCTGCGCACGGTCTTTGCCGGGCGCACGCGCGACGAATGGGTCGCCTGGTTCCGCGGCAAGGACATCGGGTTCGCCCCGGTCAACGACCTGCGGGAAGCCTTCGATGACCCGCAGGCGCAGGCGCGGGGCATGCGCCTGGTGGACGAATCCGGGTTCGAGCACATCGGCAGCCCGATCAAGTTCCGTGATGAACCCGCCGAGCTCCGGTTCACGCTGCCCGTGGTCGGGCAGGACAACGAGGCGATCCTGCGCTCGCTGGGCTACGACGACGCACGGATCGCGGCGCTGCGCGCGGGGGGCGCCATCGCGGGCGCCTGACGCCGGAAGGCGGTCGCGCCGGGACGCCCGGGCTGCGATAATGCGGGTATGAGCAGCCCTCCGTCGGATACCGCCAACCTCGCCCTCTACTGCGACTTCGAGAACGTCGCACTGGGGGTACGCGACGCGCGCTACGACAAATTCGACATCAGCAAGGTCCTCGAGCGACTGCTGCTCAAGGGCAGCATCGTGGTCAAGAAAGCCTACTGCGACTGGGACCGCTACAAGGAATTCAAGGCGGCGATGCACCAGGCGTCGTTCGAACTGATCGAGATCCCCCACGTGCGCCAGTCGGGCAAGAACTCGGCCGACATCCGCATGGTCGTCGATGCGCTCGACCTGTGCTACACGAAGTCGCACGTCGACACCTTCGTCATCATCAGCGGCGATTCGGATTTCTCGCCGCTGGTCAGCAAGCTGCGCGAGAACAACAAGACGGTCATCGGCGTCGGGGTCAAGAACTCAACTTCGGACCTGCTCATCGCCAATTGCGACGAGTTCATCTACTACGACGACCTCGTGCGCGAGAAGCCCGCGCGCAAGCGTGCCAGCACGCGCCGTCGCCCCGAGGAGCGGGCCTCCGGCGCTGCCGGAGAGCCGCCGAAAGACACCGGCAAGGCAGCCGCCCGCGCCACCGAGGAAGACCGGAACGGCGAGGCCATCGAACTGGTTCGCGAGACCTACGACGCCCTCGTGTCGGAGCGCGGCTCCGAAGAGAAGATCTGGGGCTCGATGGTCAAGCAGGCCCTGAAGCGCCGCAAACCGGGGTTCAACGAGGGCTACTACGGCTTCAGTTCCTTCAACCGACTCCTCGAAGAGGCCCAGACCCGCCGCGAACTCGCGCTCGAACGGGACGAGAAATCCGGCGGCTACGTGGTCCGCGCCTTCCAGGACTGACCTTCACGCGCATCGCGCTCACTTCACCAGGCAGACATTTCCATGTTCGAGACACTGACCCGCGTTCCCGCAGACCCGATCCTCGGCGTTTCCGCCGCCTTCCAGAAGGACGACTCGCCCATCAAGGTCGATCTCGGGGTGGGCGTCTACAAGGACGACGCGGGACGCACACCGGTGCCCGGCGCGGTGAAGCGAGCCGAACATGACCTCATCGCGGCCCAGACCAGCAAGAGTTATCTCAGCCCGATCGGCAATCCGGGCTTCAACCTGCGCGTGGCCGAACTCGTGCTCGGCGCCGACCTTGCAGGCCGCAAGTCCGATATCGCGGCCGCACAGGCACCCGGCGGCAGCGGCGCGCTGCGCCTCGGCGCGGAGCTCGTCAAACTGGCCCGGCCGGCAGCCTCGGTCCACGTGAGCGACCCGACCTGGGCGAACCACATCCCGCTGCTGGGCAGTGCCGGCCTCCAGGTGGAGCGCTACCCGTACTACGACGCCGGCAGGCACTCCGTCGACATCGACCGCATGCTGGCTCACCTCGACGCCCTGCCCGCCGGCTCGGTCGTCGTGCTGCATGCCTGCTGCCACAACCCCACCGGCCAGGACCTGGACCTCGCGCAGTGGTCCGCGGTCGCCGAGGTAGTTGCCCGCCGGGGTCTGCTGCCCTATGTCGACATCGCCTACCAGGGGCTGGGCGATGACCTGGAACGGGACGCAGCATCGGTCCGCATCCTGGCGAAGGCCGTGCCCGAAATGCTCGTGGCGGTCTCCTGCTCCAAGAACTTCGGCCTCTACCGCGAGCGCACGGGCCTGCTGATTGCCGTATCCGCGTCGGCCGAGCAGGCCGCAGTGAACACGGGGCAGCTCGGTCGGATCGCGCGCACGATCTACTCGATGCCGCCGGACCATGGTGCCGCCATCGTCGACAAGGTGCTCTCGACGCCGACGCTGCGCACGGAATGGACCACGGAACTTGCGTCCATGGCCAGCCGCATCAACGGCCTCCGGACGATCCTCGCCTCGCACCTGACGCTGCACACGGGCGGAGCGGACTTCTCCTGGATCACGCGGCAGCGCGGGATGTTCTCCCGCCTCGACCTGAGCCCGGAGCAGGTCACGCGCCTGCGCGACGAATACCACGTGTACATGGCGCCGGATGGCCGCATCAACATCGCGGGCATCAGCGAGACCAACGTGGCCCACGTGGCGACCGCGGTGGCCACCGTCGCGCGCGCGGGCTGAGGGCGACCCCATGAACTCCACCACGGGCGACGAGCTGAAATCCTGGTGGATGCCCTTCACGCACAATCGCTACTTCAAGGACCAGCCGCGGCTGATCGCCTCGGGCGCAGGCGCGTACTACACGCTGGTGGATGGTCGGCGGGTGTTCGACGGCCTCTCGGGGCTGTGGTGCTCGCCCCTGGGCCATAGTCATCCGCACGTGGTTGCAGCCGTCCAGCGGCAGGTCGCCACGCTCGACTTCTGCCCCAGCTTCCAGATGGGCCATCCGGCGGCATTCTCGCTCGCCCGCCGGATTGCGCGGCTCGCAGGCCGGCCCGACGACCGCGTGTTCTTTGTGAACTCCGGATCCGAAGCCGTTGATACGGCAATGAAAATTGCAGTCGCCTACCACCGCGCCCGGGGCGAGGCCTCACGCACCCGGATCATCGGCCGCGAGCGGGCTTACCATGGCGTGGGCATGGGCGGGATCTCGGTCGGCGGCATCCCGGCGAACCGCAAGATGTTCAGCTCGCTGATGATTCCCGGCGTGGACCACCTGCCCCACACCTGGGACCCGGCCCGCATGGGCTATTCCCGGGGGCAACCCGACTGGGGAGCGCACCTCGCCGACGAACTCGAGCGGCTGGTTACCCTGCACGATGCGAGCAACATCGCGGCCGTGATCGTCGAGCCCATGCAGGGCTCCACCGGCGTGCTGGTGCCGCCCCGGGGTTACCTGCAACGTCTCCGGCAGATCTGCGACCGGCACGGCATCCTGCTCATCTTCGACGAGGTCATCACCGGCTTCGGTCGGCTGGGGACCGCGTTCGCCGCCGACTACTTCGGCGTCCGCCCCGACCTGCTCACCTTCGCCAAGGCCGTCAACAACGCCGTGGTGCCGCTCGGCGGCGTGCTGGTGGCGGCCAGCATCCACGACGCGTTCATGGCCGGCCCGGCGCACATGATCGAGTTCTTCCACGGCTATACGTACTCGGGCCACCCGCTGGCCGTGGCCGCGGCCCATGCGACGCTCGACGAGCTCGATGGCGGCGGCCTGATCCGCCGCGCCGCGGCGCTGGCGCCCGTGCTGGAGAGCGCGATGCACGACCTGCGCGGCACGCCGCTGGTCACCGACATCCGCAACCTGGGGCTCGCCGCGGCCATCGACGTCACGCCGGTCCCCGGCCAGCCCGGCCTGCGCGCGATACAGGTGTTCCAGCGCTGCCTGGACGACGGCCTGCTGCTGCGCTTTACGGGGGAGACCCTGGCGCTCGCGCCGCCGTTCATCGCCACGGATGTGGAGATCCGCAGCGCCGTGGACACCCTGCGCCGCGCGCTGGTCGCAACCGCCGCCCAGGCCGGTCAGGCCCCCTAGCCGGCGAGCAGGACGGCCTCGGCGTGTTCGAGCGCCTCGGGCATGCCGTACATCACGACGATGTCGCCCTCGCGCAGCATCATGCTGGTCGCCGGCTCGCGCCCGAGGATGCCCTGGCGCCGCACTCCGGTGAATGCGACCTCGGCACCCCTCGCCCTCACTTCATCCAGCGTGCGCCCCGCCGCCCAGGCGCCCGGCGGGATCACCACGGACTTCAGCTCTTCGCGGAAGGCATGGTCTGCGTCGATCGCCAGCGCGTCGTCGCGGCGGAAGACGCTGCGCAGGGTCGAGTAGCGGTTGCGCCTGACGCTGCCGATGGTGCGCACCACACGGGACACCGGCACCTTGAGCAGCATCAGCGTGTGCGACACCAGCATCAGGCTGGCCTCGAAGGTCTCGGGCACCACCTCGGTGGCGCCCGCATCGGTCAGTTCGTTCAGCAGGGTGTCGTCCGCGGTGCGCACCAGCACCGGGACGTCCGCACGCAGCGAACGCACGGCCCGCACGATGCCGATGGCCGTGGCGGGTTCGGCGAAGGTGATCACCACGGCACTGGCGTTCTCCAGGCCCACTTCGCGCAGCAGTTCCTCGTCGGCCGAATCGCCGAACAGCACCGGATCACCGGCCTGCCGTGCCTTGCGCACGCGGGCCGGATCGAGATCCAGCGCGATGTATTCGAAGCCCTGTGACTCGAGCACCCGGGCGATGTTCTGCCCGACGCGACCGAAACCGCAGAGGATCACGTGCTCGCGCGCCGCCACCTCGGCGGCTGCACGGTCTTCGGGCGAGGGCGCGGGCCGCCCCGGGGGCCCCCCATCGCGCAGCACCATGCGCGCGATGGCGCGGTTGTGCCGCAGCAGCAGCGGACTGAGCACCATGCTGAGCACGATCGCAACCAGCAGGGGCTGGCCCACCGAGGCGTCCACCGCCCTGCCCTGCAGCAGGATCGTGAGGATCGCGATGCCGAACTCCCCGCCGATCGACAGCACCACGCCGGTGCGCAGCGCCTTGAAAAGCGGCAGCCCGGAGAAGCGCGCCACCGCCGCCATGAGCGCCCCCTTGGCCAGGATCATCAGCAGCAGTATCGCGGCGATCAGAGGGAACTCGCCGACGATGATGCGCAGGTCCAGCAGCATGCCGACCGAGATGAAGAACAACCCGAGCAGGATGTCGCGGAACGGCCGGATCACGGCATCGACCTGGTGACGGTACTCCGTTTCGGCGAGCATCATTCCGGCCAGGAACGCGCCGGTGGCCATCGACAGGCCCGCCATGTGCGACACCCAGGCCGAACCCAGCGCCACGAACAGCACAGCCAGCGTGAACAGTTCGCGCAGCCTGCTGTGGGCGATCTCGTAAAGCAGCGGCCGCAGCAGGAAGCGTCCGGCCAGCAGCACCACGGCCAGCGCGAGCACGCCGGAAGCCACCGCGATGCCGATCCGCTCCGCTCCAAGCTCGAGGCTGCCTGCCGCGAGGGCGCCCGCCAGGACCAGGAACGGCACGAAGGCCAGGTCCTGGAACAGCAGCACGCTGAAGGCCATGCGGCCGTGCGTGCGGTTGAGCTCGGACTGCTCCGTGAGCTGCTGCAGGATGATCGCGGTAGAACTCACCGCCACCGCGCCGCCAATGGCGATGGCAGGCAACCAGGGCACGCCGAACTGGTGCACGGCGAGTGCGCCGGCTGCGGAGGTCAGCAGCACCTGTGCAGCGCCCACGCCGAAAACCTCGCGACGCATGGCCACCATGCGCGGCCAGGCAAACTCGAGCCCCAGCGTGAACAGCAGGAACACAACGCCGAGCTCGGCGAGCAGGCTGATCGTGTCCGATTCGGTGATCAGGCCCAGCGCGAACGGCCCGACGGCCGTTCCGACCACCAGGTAACCCAGGATGGACGGCAGCCGCACCCGCCGCGCAAGCGTGACGACGAGCACCGCGGCGGCGAGGAGGATGAGGACCTGGGAGAGCGGATCGTCGATCATTCGACCCGCACGTTAGGGCCCGCCCATTGCGGGCGCAACCGCTCAGGCCGGGAAGAAGTCGATCGGCTTGGTCGCAGTGATCGCCTCGACATCCCGAGCCGCGAAGCGGAAGAGCCTCACCCGCGCCACGATCTTGCGTTCCAGGTCCGGATCGGCGAGCTCGCTGGAGACGATCCGCGCCATCGTGACCTCGCCCGACGGGGCGATGGTGATCTCGAGCACCAGTTTGCCCTGCAGTTCCGGCTTCTCGCGCTGCGCCCGGGTGTAGAGCGCATACAAGGCGCCCTTGTTGCGGTCGAAGACCGTCTCGATCTCCTCGCGGCTGCGCGAAGCCTTGCCGCTGGAGCCGCTGCGCTTGACGCCGTCGCGGCTCCCGCCGCCCAGCGCAGTGCCGCTGCCGGAACCCCCGAACGGCACCACCATCTGTGTCGCACCGACGCCCCCCAGATTGCCTGCGCCGCTGCCGAAGCCCCGGCTCTGCCCGGCCATGCTGATGCCACCGCTGGCCTGGCCGACCTTGGAGGTGATCAGGGACCGCTCCGCGCGCGAAGGTCCCTCTTCTTCGCCTGCGGTATTGGCCGAGGGGGTGAGCTGGTCCTTGGTCAGTTCGAACTGCTGGCGGATATCGGCGAGCTGGTCCTGCAGCGCGAGCAGGCCCGCGTTCTGCGCCTTGGCCCGCGCCTTCTGGGTGCGGGTCAGGTCGTTTTCCGGTTCGCGCGGCCGGCGCGGGGTCGCCGTGTCGGGCTTGGGCGGCTCGACTTCCGCGGGCGCCGGCGGCGGGGGCGGCGGCGGAATCTCGCGCTCGATGACGATCTTGGCCAGCCGCGGCGGCACCGCCGGGCTGAGCGTGGACAGGCTCGCGGGGACGCGCACCAGCCAGACGATCGTCCCCAGCACGACGCACAGCGCGAGCAGGCTCGCCCAGAGCCTGCGGAAGCGTCGGTCCTGCTCGAGCTCCGCCGTCCACGGCAGTTCGAAATTCCGGTACAGGGGCGGGAGCGTGTTCTCCACCTGCATCTCCCTCAAGGCCGGGAAGCCATGTTCATGGCCTCCTCCCGCTGCAGGACCGCCAGCGACAGCTTGCCGTAGTCGGAATCCGTGCAGCTGGCCATCACTTTCTTCAGGATCTTGTAGGGCACGGACTTGTCACCGAGGATCGTGATCTCGCGCGACGCCACGTCCGCCGCCGCGCTCGCCCTCAGGAAGCGGTCCGTCTGCTGCTTGAGCGCCAGCTTGAGCGGTTCGATCACCATCCCGGGCTGTGCCTCGATCTCGCTGAGGGTTGCCACCACTCGCCCCTGGACCAGCAACTGGGTCGGCGTGACCGTGACGACCACGGTCTCGGCGGGCTTGGCCATCGCCATCGACTCGGGAAGCGCGATGTTCTTGGGCACATCGAGCGCCTGCACCTCTGCCTGGTTCACCAGCAGGAAGAACACGAGGATGGTGAAGATATCCATCAGCGACACGAGGCTCAACGCCACGGGGCGCTGGCGCTTGTGGTGCTGCTGCATTCGCTTTGCGCGCGCGGACTGCATCAGCCAGCCCCCCCTGCGGCGCCCGGTGCGGCGCTCGGTGCGGCCGGCACCGGTGGCGGCAGCGGCGCCGCATCAGGCGCATCGCCCACGGAGATCTCGGGGAAGAGTTCGGCCTGCAGCCAGCGCCCCTCCTGCTGGACGCTCACCGCCCGCACGGCATCCATGACCTGGACCACGACGTCATAGGCGGTATCAGGCTCGAGCAGCACCGTCGCATCGGTCTTGTCCGGATACTTCTGTTTGATCAGCTGCAGGTAGCGGGTCAGCCCGGCAAGGTCGTATCCCTGCGGCCCGCTGGGAAGGGCCTGCAGCAGACCGGTACCGCGATCGGCGATCTGGATGCTGTCGCGGCGGACGATGACCTCGATGTTGAGCACCTGCTCCGATTCCTGGGCCGCGGCGGCGTCGCCCGGCAGGTTGAGCTGCAGGATGGTGAGACGCGAGAACACCGCCGTGATCAAGAGGAACGGCACCAGCACGACCATCAGGTTCATGAAGGCCGTGACGTTCAACTCGTCGGCTTCGGCTCGCCGTCGGCGGGAGCGCCCGATCATGGCTCGTGGCTCCGGTCCGGCTCAGGCCTGGTCCTGGGACGCGCCCGGACTTTCGGTGATCGAGTTGAGGAACTTGACCGAAGCCATCTCCAGGCTGTCGATGACCTCGGTGGTCTTCGACTGGATGAACGAGTGCACCAGCAACAGCGGGATCGCCACGATCAGCCCGAACGCGGTGGTGTTCATGGCGACCGAGATCGAGGCCGAGAGCAGGTCCGCCTTCTCCGCGGGGTTCGCGGCGCCTACCGCCTGGAACGCCTGGATCAGGCCGACGATGGTGCCCAGCAGGCCCAGGAGGGTCGCGATGTTGGCGAAGGTGGGAAGGTAATGCGTGCGGCGCTCGAGCTTGGGCATGACCTCCATGAGGCTCTCCTCCATGGCCTTTTCGATGTCCTCGCGGCGGCGCGCGCTCTTGATGCGCGCCAGTCCGTAGTTGAGGATCGAACCGATCGCGGAGGTCGAGTTCCGCGTGAGATCCACCGCAGCCTTGAAATTCCCGGCCTGCAGGTGCGGCGCGAGTTCGTCCCAGAGCGAGCGGTTCATCGCCGCCTGCCTTGAGATGTAGACATAGCGCTCGATCGCGATCGCGATACCGAGCGCGAAGATGATGGCGATCGGCCACATGAAGAACCCGCCTTCCTGCAAGAACTTCACGACCGTTCCGAATGTACCCATGACTCAAACCTCCTGCATTCCCGGGTCGCGCTCATTGCCGGCCGCGACCCCATGAAAAGTTAAGCGATCCTGATCCGCAAGTCCCGCTTCAGAGCTGCGGCTGCGACGTGCCTCTCATCGTGTGCCTGCGCCCGCCAGGCCCTCATGGTAGCGGGCCTCGCGGCGCAGCACGTCCCGATCCACCGGCCGGATCAGTTCGTACACCAGGCTGTTCATCGGCTGGCCGTCGACCTCGCCCGTGCCGGGTTCACGCCACGGAACGATATACAGCACGCGGGGCAACTCCCGGTTCCCGGTGATCTGGCTGGCATCCAGCTCGACTTTATCCATCACCCGCCCCGGACGCGGGGGGGCGGCGGCGGCGGCCACCGGGGCGCCCGGGACCGCTGCAGCCGCAGGGGCTGCAGCCTCCGCGGCCGCGGCAACCGCCGGAGCGCGGGCGGGCGACTGCACCGCCGGCTTCGCAGCCGATGGCGTCTGCGCGAGCGCTGCGGGCGACCCCAGCAGGACACAGGCTGCCAGCGCGGCGAGGCTCGCCCGGGGACAGAGCGGACCGAAGGCGGGAAGATCAATCATGGCGCGTTGCCCTCCTGGGCAGGCTGCTGCGGCACGGGCGTCCGGGCGGTGCTGCGCTGCCGGATGTCGGCGAGCCAGCCTGCGCTCTGTTTGTCATCGCCCGGAACCGCGGCCCGATAGCGTTCCATATACGTCAGGGCTCGCCCGGGATCATCGAGGTACACGTCCAGCAGCACCGCAAGGTTGCGGTTGGCTGGCGCATCCGCAGGCGCAAGCTCCAGCGCCCTCGTATAGGACGCCAGGGCCGCCTCGAAGCGCCCCAGCCGGCGTTGCGTGAGGCCGAGCTCGGCCAGGATCCGCGCATTGCCGGGATCGAGGGCTGCCGCCGCTGCCAGCTCGCGCTCCGCGCCCGGCAGATCGCCGGCGGTCCGTGCCAGCAGGCCCAGGTTGGCCCGCGCGGGAGCGAGGGCGGGTGCGGCAACGGCAAGCGTCTGGAACTCGCGTTGCGCCTCCGCCGTGCGCCCGCTGCGCGCCAGTTCCAGCGCACGGCCGAACCCCAGCTCGACGGAGGATTCCGTGCCCGGGCCAGCGGTCAGCAGCGGCCCTTCGAGCTCCGTCTTGCCGTAGCGCGCCGGCTTGAGCCCCGCGAGCGCAGCGAGGCTGCCGCGGACCGCATCGTCGAACACACCCGAACGGGCGAGCGCGAGGTTGGCTTCGTGCAGCGCGATGGCCTGCTCTTCGAACGGGAACGCCTGCTCCTCGAGCAGCAGGTCGTATTGTTCACGCTCTTCGGCGGAGAGGCGCGCGGGGCGCTCCGAGTCCATCAGGTCCTGCCCCAGCCGCCGGTAGAGATCGGCCATCTCGAAGGTGGCCACGCTGCTGACCTGGGCGATCCGGTAGTCGGCCGCCGCCCGATACTCGCCGAGCGCGGTGTCCAGCGCCTTGCGCTTGGCCTCGAGGCTGCGCCGCAGCGGAGCGACCAGCCGGATGCTGCGGAAGCTGTCCCGAGCCGGTGTCGCCAGTTCCAGCTGAGCGCGCGCCGCCAGGTAACGCGTGCGATCGCTGCGGGCCGCTCCTGCCGCGGCATCCGCGCGAACGATGTCGCGCTGCCATTCACGCTGGCGCTTTGCGTCCCCGGCGCCGGCCGCGAGGTCCGCAAGCCGCTGCCGCACCTCGATCGACTCGCCGACGGGTTCCGGGTATTCCTTCACGAAGCGCTGCAGCGTGGTTGCCGACTGCTCGGCACGCCCGGCCTTGAGGTAGAGGTCGGCCGCGGCAAGCAGGGCCTCCCTGCGCACGGCGGCGTCTTCCGAACGGGCGCCGGCAATGCGCTCGAATTCGGTCGCGGCCTCGAGCGAACGCCCGGCCTCGGTGTAGGCCACGGCGAGGTTTCGGGTCACCTCGGCCTGCCGGGCATCGCCCGGATAACGGCGCCGGTAGCCCTCCAGCACACCGATCGCAGCGACCCAGTCCCTGGCGTTGATCAACTGTGCTGCGGCGTCGAATTCCGCCGTGGCACGCACGACGGGGTCGGGCGACACCTGGGCGACGGCAAGAAATGCGGCCACCGCGCCGGCGGCATCGCCGCTCGCGCGCCG
>CAJACZ010000036.1 GCA_903938365.1 uncultured Pseudomonadota bacterium
GACAGCAGTTCACCCAGCGCCGCCGGATCGATGTCGAGTCCCGCCAGGTTGAGGTCGGACGGGCGCGGCAGCGAGCCGATCGGGGTGTCCGATGCGCCACCGCGACCGGCGCAGCGCTCCAGGATCCAGGACAGCACGCGCAGGTTGTCGCCGAAGCCCGGCCACAGGAACTTGCCCTGCGCATCGCGACGGAACCAGTTGACGTGGTACACGCGCGGCGGATGGGTGAGCTTCTGGCCGATCGAGAGCCAGTGGCCCCAGTAATCGCCGAAGTTGTAGCCGGCGAAGGGCTTCATTGCCATCGGGTCCCGGCGCAGCACACCGGCCTCGCCGACGGCGGCGGCGGTGGTCTCCGAAGCGACGGACGCCCCGACCAGCACGCCATGGGACCAGTCGCGCGCTTCGTACACCAGCGGCGCCACGCCACGGCGGCGCCCACCGAAGATGATTGCCGAGATCGGCACGCCGCGAGGGCTGTCGGCCTCCGGTGCGTAGTTCGGGTTGTGCTTTGCCGAAACGGTGAAGCGTGAGTTCGGATGCGCGGCAGGGCCGCGCGAGGGATCGTAAGGTCGGCCCTGCCAGTCGATGGCGGGTGTGCCGGACTCGAGTCCTTCCCACCAGGGATCGTTGCCCGCGGTGAGTGCGACGTTGGTGAACAGCGTGTTGCGCTGGATCATTTCGAACGCGTTGCGGTTGGTCCTGGCGTTCGTGCCCGGAACCACGCCGAAGTAGCCCGCCTCGGGATTGATGGCATAGAGCCGGCCATCCGGTCCGGGCTGGAGCCATGCGATGTCGTCCCCGACCGTGAAGACCTTCCAGCCGGGCATCGACTCCGGCGGGATCAGCATGGCGAGGTTGGTCTTGCCGCAGGCCGAGGGGAAGGCCGCCGCGACGTAGTGCGTGTCGCCCTGGGGGCTCTGCAGGCCGACGATCAGCATGTGCTCGGCGAGCCAGCCTTCGTCGCGCGCCTGCCAGCTGGCGATGCGCAGCGCGTGACATTTCTTGCCGAGCAGGGCGTTTCCGCCGTAGCCGCTGCCGAAGCTCTCGATCGCGAGTTCCTCCGGGAAATGCATGATGAAGCGACGGTCGGGGTCCAGTTCGCCGGTGGAGTGCAGCCCCTTCACGAAGGTGCCGTCCCGCGCGATGCGCTCCAGCGCGGCGCGACCCATGCGCGTCATCAGCGACATGTTGATCGCCACATAGGCGCTGTCAGTGATCTCGACGCCGCAGCGCGAGTAGGGCGAGTCGATGGGCCCCATGCAATAGGGCACGACGTAAAGCGTGCGCCCCTTCATGCAGCCGCGGAACAGGTCGCGCATCTTCTGGCGCGCCTCGGCCGGATCCATCCAGTGGTTGTTCGGGCCGGCGTCATCGCGGTTGCGGGTGCAGACGAAGGTCAGGTGCTCGACGCGCGCCACGTCGGACGGGTGCGAACGCGCCAGGTAGCAGTCGGGGTAGGTCTCGGGATTGAGCTTCTGCAGTTCACCGCGCGCCACGAGTTGCTGGACCAGGCTCGCGTATTCGGCTTCGGAGCCGTCACACCAGTGGAGCTGGTCAGGCTGGGTCAGCTCCTCGACGGAGTGCACCCAGTCGGCCACTGCCTGGGAGATCCCGGACAGGCGTTGCGCGTTCTGCGAGGCTATGACCATTATTTTCCCTTCGTTATCAGTCTGCCGGGCACAGGGCTGCCGGGCGTGGCACGGGTCGGCCACGCAGGTGCCCGACATAGGCGAGGAAGTATAGCGGGCGGACGCCGGAGGCCGAAATGACGGGCCTCTCAGCCCCGGTATCGGCCTGGCGGGCTGCCCGCGTCCCGGTTTGCCGGGGAGGGGCGGCCTCGCTGGGGGCAAAAAGAACCCTTTCGCGGACGCATCCAGCCTCGACAGGCCCTGTCCCGGGCGTTAGCGTGCCCGCGTTCATGCAAGACATCGAAGACATATTCGGCGCCGAGGGGCCGCTCGCCCGGCACCTGCCGGGGTTCACGTCCCGGCCGTCGCAGCAGGCGATGGCCGTCCGTGTCGCCGAGACCGTTGCCGAGCGCGGCTCACTCATGGTCGAGGCCGGCACCGGCACGGGCAAGACTTTTGCCTACCTCGTCCCGGCCATCCTCGCGGGCGTTCGGGTGCTGGTCTCGACCGGCACGCGCACCCTGCAGGACCAGCTGTTCAGCAAGGACGTGCCGCTGGTCGCCGGCGCCCTGGGGCTCGGCGCCCGCACGGCGCTCCTGAAGGGCCGGTCCAACTACCTGTGTCTCGAGCGCCTCTCGCGGCAGCTGTCGCAGCGGGTGCTCGACGGCATGGCGGGCCCCGATGCGATGCTGGGGCGCATCGAGAAATGGTCGAAGTCGACGCGCTCGGGCGATCTTGCCGAGGTCACCGGCCTCACCGACGCCCATCCGGTCTGGTCGCAGGTGACCTCCACGCGGGACAACTGCCTCGGGCAGCGTTGCCCGGACTACGGTGACTGCCATGTCGTGGCGGCCCGGCGCGAGGCCCAGGAAGCGGACCTCGTGATCGTCAACCACCACCTGCTGCTGGCTGACCTCGCCCTCAAGGAAGACGGCTTCGGCGACATCCTCGGGACGGCCGATGCGGTGATCCTCGACGAAGCCCATCAGATCCCCGATCTGGCGACCCAGTTCTTCGGCCAGCAGGCCAGCAGTCGCCAGGTCGAGGTGTTGCTCGCCGAGGTGCGCGCGGGCGTCACGCGCGCCGGGGCATCGATGGCCGAATTCGCACCCGTGCTGCGCAGTGTCGAATCCGCCATCAACGCCACCCTGGCGGCCCTGCGCCGCGACGGCAACCGCATTCCCTGGGAAGAGTGCGGCGCCGACCTCGAGTCGTTCACGCTGGCGCTCGCGGACGCCCTGCAGGAGCTCGCGGAACGGCTCGGTGGCGCGAGCCATGAAGCCAGTCTCGCGCAGTGCGCCAAGCGCGCTACCGCGCTCGCGGAGGCCCTGCAGCGGATCGCGCGCTGCAGCGCCGACGATGGGGTCCGCACCGTCGAATGCTCCGGCAGATCCTTCAGCGTCGGCCTGCTGCCCTTCGATGTGGCCGAGCGCTTCGCCTCGCTGATGGGCGCGCGTCGCGCGGCCTGGGTGTTCACCTCCGCAACCTTGTCGGTCGGGACGGACTTCAGTCACTTCGCAGTCCGGCTGGGCCTCGAGGCGGTGCCGACGCTCCAGATCCCGAGCCCCTACGACTTCGACCGACAGGCTCTGCTCTACCTGCCCGAGGGGCTGCCCGAGCCCACCAGTCCGAGCCACACGGAAGCCGTTGTCGCTGCCGCGATGCCGCTGCTCGATGCCTCGCGCGGCGGGGCGTTCATCCTGTTCACGAGTCATCGCGCGCTCAGCCGGGCCGCCGCGCTGCTGCGCGAGCGCTGGGACGGCGCGGCCGACTATCCGCTGCTGGTGCAGGGCGAGGGGCCGCGGGAGCGCCTGCTCACTGAATTCCGCGAGCACGGCAGTGCGGTGCTGCTCGGAACCACGAGTTTCTGGGAGGGTGTGGACGTCAAGGGAGATGCCTTGCGCCTCGTCATCATCGAAAAGCTGCCGTTCGCCTCGCCCGACGAGCCGCTCGTCAAGGCACGCATCGACTTCCTGCGGCGCCGGGGTGGCAACCCTTTCAAGGAATACCAGCTGCCGGGTGCTGTGCTGGCGCTCAAGCAGGGGGTGGGCCGACTGATCCGGAGCGAGGAGGACCGCGGCCTGATCGCGATCTGCGATCCCCGCCTGGTCAGCAAGAGCTATGGTCGGGTCTTCCTCCGCAGCCTCCCGGACATGCCGGTTACCCGCGACCCGCGTGAGGCAGGCCGGTTCCTTGCGGCCATTGCACGCCAGGGCAGCACCGCTCCCGTCGCCCCGGCAGCCTCCGGGCCTGTGGCCGCCCGCCCATGAGCCCGTTGCTCGCCCTCGAGACCTCCACGGTGGCCTGCTCGGTGGCGTTGTCCGCCGGTGGTCGGCTCTATTCGCGCTACGAGGAGGCACCGCGCGGGCATGCGCTGCTGCTGCTGCCGATGGTCGAGTCGGTGTTGGGCGAGGCGGGGCTGCGGCTGTCCGACCTGGAGGCCATCGGCTTTGGCCGCGGCCCAGGGAGCTTCACGGGAGTGCGGCTTGCTGCCAGCGTAGTGCAGGGTCTCGCGTTCGGCGCCGGGCTTCCGGTGGTGCCCGTCTCGACGCTGCGCGCCGTGGCGCTGCGCGCCTTTGAGCTGGCCCCTGATGCCGATCGGGTGCTGGTGTGCAACGATGCCCGCATGCAGGAGGTCTACTCGTGCGCCTATCGCCGTGACGGGGCAGGCCTGCCGGAGCCGCTCTCGCCCGAGAGCGTCTCACCGGCGCATGCGGTCGCGCTTCCTGCGTCCGGTTCCGGCGACTACTGGATCGGCGCGGGTCAGGGCTTCATTGCCCAGCCGGAACTGGCGAGCCGGGCTTCCGGCCTGCGCGCTGTCTTCGGGCAGCTCCTGCCTGCGGCGGAGCAGGTCCTGCGCATTGCTGCAGCAGAGTTCTCCGCGGGCCGGTTCCTGCCGGCCGCCGGGGCCTTGCCTGTCTACGTCCGCGACGATGTCGCGAAGGTCGCCAAACCGGCTGTCACGCCACTGCAACAAGGCAGGCGTTAAATGTCGCTCAGATGAAACCGGGTGGACGGGCATGGCTGGCAAGCAGATCCTCCTGATCGAAGACGAGAAGTCGATACGCGACATGACGGCTTTCGCCTTGCGTCGCGCGGGCTTCGAGGTCAGTGAGGCCGAGGACTGTCGCTCGGGTCGGGCGCAGATCTCCGACCGTCGACCGGATCTCGTGCTGATCGACTGGATGCTGCCCGACGCCAGCGGCCTCGAACTCACCCGCCAGCTCAAGCGGGATCCGGCCACCGCCGAACTCCCGATCATCCTGGTGACGGCGCGGGCGGAGGAATCCGACAAGGTCTCCGGGCTGGATGGCGGCGCGGACGACTACGTCACCAAACCGTTCCGCACGCGCGAACTGGTGGCCCGTATCAATGCCGTGCTGCGTCGTTCCGGTTCGACGGGCGGCGACGACACCGTCGAGCACGATGGCCTGCGCCTCGAGCAGGCGAGCCACCGGGTGATGGCGGGCGACCGGCCGGTCACGCTGGGGCCCACCGAGTACCGGATGCTGGAATTCTTCATGACCCACCCGGAACGTGTGTACTCCCGGGAGCAACTGCTCGACCGGATCTGGGGGGGCAGTGTGTACGTGGAAGAACGCACGATCGACGTGCACATCCGCCGCCTGCGCAAAGCCCTCGAGGAATTCGGTTACGATGACCTGATCCAGACGGTTCGGGGCGCCGGTTACCGCTTCTCGACCCGCCGCGGGTGATGCCTCGCGCGGCGCTTGCCGCGGTCGATTGTGGACGGGTTTTCCGGGATCTGCGCTGAAGTGAACAGCAGTTTCGAAAGCTGGGCCTATGTGTTCGGGCGGCTGGTCGCCGTGGGCCTCGCGGGCCTGCTGCTGGGCTACATGGCCGGCAGCGTCTGGGCAGGGGTCTGCTTTGCCTATGCCGCCGCCCTCGGCTTTCACCTCCGCCAGCTGTACCTGCTCGACTACTGGCTGCGCCATCGCAGCATCGCCGATCCGCCGGATTCGGGCGGGTTATGGGGCGACATCATCGCCCAGGTCGGCCGTCTGCACCGCCGCAAGAAGTTCCACAAACAGCGCATCATCCGCATGTTCCGCGAACTGCGGCGCGCGACCGCTTCGATGTCGGACGGCGTGATCGCGCTGAATGCCGGCAACGAGATCCTCTGGTTCAACCGGCGGGCCTCCGAGCTGCTGGGACTGCGGCGGAAGACCGACTTCGGGATCCGCATCGACAACCTCATCCGCCACCCGGACTTCCTCCGCTACCTCAGCACGCGGCAGTTCGGGTCCGGGTTGTCGATCCATCCCAAGGTGGGCGATCCGACCTGCCTCGAGTTCCAGGCGGTGCCCTACGGGGCCGGCCAGATGTTCCTGCTGGTCCGGGATGCGACCCGGCAGAGCCAGCTGGAGACCATGCGCAAGGATTTCGTCGCCAATGCCTCGCACGAGCTGCGTTCACCCCTGACGGTGATCGCCGGCTATCTGGAGACGCTGGCCGATGATCCCGGACTGGACGCGGGGCTGCGCCCGCCCATCGAAGAGATGCGACGGCAGGCCGAACGCATGACGGGGATCGTCGCCGACCTGCTCGAGCTCTCGCGGCTCGAGGCAACCGATGAAGAGGTGGCGGGCGAGCCGGTCGACATCGAGGCGCTGCTCACTCAATTGCGCAAGGATGCGGCCAGCCGCAGGGATCGCCCCTCCGATATCCGCGTCGAGCTGGCCTCCACGGACGCGCTTCGCGCCGACCCCGGCCTGGTCCATTCGGCGTTCTGGAACCTCGTCGATAACGCCATCAAGTACACCCCCGCCGGCGGGCGGATCGCGCTCAAATGGTGGACCGATGCCGCGGGCGCCCATCTCTCGGTGTCCGACTCGGGGCCGGGCATCCCTGCGGAGCACCTGCCGCGGCTCACCGAGCGCTTCTATCGGGTCGACCCGGGTCGCGCGCGGGCTACGGGGGGCTCCGGTCTCGGTCTGGCCATCGTGCGCCATGTCCTGCAGCGGCACGGTGGCGAGCTCGAGATCCGCAGCGCCGAGGGCCGTGGCAGCGTATTCACCTGTCATTTCCCGGTCGCGCGGGTGGTGCCGGGCTCCGCGGTCCGCGCGACCGCTTGAGCGGGCTGCCGCAGCGGCGAAAGACACTGCTATCCTGAGTCAGGGCGTTGCCGCCCAAAGAACCCCACCCCCACCGGCCAACCCGCCGCCAGGATGTCGGACAGATGGAAAAATCGGACCTCTCGCACCATATCTCGCGTCGCTTCAACGAAGACCTGGAGCGGGTGAGAAACAAAGTGCTCTCCATGGGCGGGTTCGTGGAGCAGCAGCTCTCCAAAGCCGTGATCGCGCTGGTCGAGGGCGACAGCGTGATGGGGGAAGCCGTCGCCCGCGACGACTACCAGGTCAACAACATGGAGGTCTCGATCGACGAGGAATGCTCGCGCATCCTCGCGACCCGCGCCCCGGCTGCGGGAGACCTCCGGGTGATCGTCGCGATCATCAAGGCGATCACGGACCTCGAACGCATGGGCGATGAATGCGAGAAGATCGGCAACATCGCCTCGCGGCTCGCCGCCCAGGAGCGTCCGGCCGACAAGTACCGCGAGGTCAAGCACCTCGGGCGTGTCGTCCAGGACATGGTCCATGACGCGCTCGATGCGTTCGCGCGCATGGATGCCGATGCCGCCCTCCGGGTCGCCCGCCAGGACCGGCTGGTCGACGAGGAATACGAGTCGATCCAGCGCCAGTCGATCACCTTCATGATGGAAGATCCCCGGACCATTCGCCGGGCCATCGACGTCATGTGGATCGTGCGCGCGCTCGAGCGCATCGGCGACCACGCCAAGAACATCTGCGAGTACGTGATCTACATGGTCCACGGCAAGGACATCCGCCACATCCGCCTGGAGGATGTCGAGTCGGCGCTGGGCAATCGCGGATCCGCCGGCTGATGGGCGCAGGTCGAGTGCCCGCGCGAACGGGCAACGCCGTGGGCGCCGCGGCCTGCGCTGTGATGCTGGCCTACGCGTTCTACGCGGAGCGGGTGCTGGGGCTCGAACCCTGCCCGCTGTGCATGTTCCAGCGCGTGGGCGTCGCGATCCTCGGCCTCGTGTTCCTGGTGGCGGCGCTGCACGGTTCGCGCAACACCGGTGCGCGTCGCGCTTACGCGGCTCTGCTGCTGGCCGCTGCAGCGTTTCCGGGCTACGTGGCGGGGCGGCACGTCTACATCCAGAGCCTGCCGGAAGGCTCGGTGCCCTCCTGCGGGGCGACACTCGATTACATGCTCGATGTCTTTCCTCTGCTGACCGTGGTCCGGAAGGTGCTCACCGGGGGCGGCGAGTGCGCGAAGATCGACTGGAGCTTCCTCGGGCTCTCGATGCCCGCCTGGGTGCTCGCCGCTCTCTGCATGCTCGCCGCGTGGGGGCTCTGGGCCAACCTGCGCCGTCTGCCGCGGCCTCAGGGCGGGTTTCGCTGAGTCCCGAGCATTTCGACCCGGAACGCATCCAGTGCCGGGCCTGACAGGGTCTCTGTCTCGAGCAGTCGTTTCGTGCCGCGATCCAGCGTGTCGCGGTGCTGGCCCAGGATCCGCGTCGCGGCCTCGAAGCCGGCGGTGACGGCTGCGCTGACTGCTGCATCGATCCGCTGGGCCGTGTCTTCGCTGTAGCGCCGCTCGGCAGGCATGGCGAAGTCCGTGCCCAGGAACGAGCGATGCTCGGGTTCCCACGACACCAGTCCCAGCGCATCGCTCATGCCGTAGCGCAGCACCAGCGCGCGGGCGATCTCGGTGGCCTTGGCCAGGTCGTCCGCTGCGCCGGTCGAGGGCGTGCCCAGGACCAGCATCTCCGCCGCCCGGCCGGCGAGCAGTACCGTCATCCTCCCGTTGATCTCCTCGCGGTTGAGCAGGAACCTGTCTTCGGTCGGACGCTGCAGGGTGTACCCCAGCGCGGCGATGCCGCGCGGGATGATGGAGACCTTCTGCACGGGGTCCGTGCCCGGCAGGGCCATCGCGACCAGCGCATGACCCATCTCATGGCAGGCCACGGTCCGCCGCTCCTGCGGGTTCAGCAGGCGGCTCTTTTTCTCGAGCCCGGCGACGATGCGTTCGATCGCGGCCGTGAAGTCCTCCAGCACGACCGCCTCCGCACCGCGCCGCGTGGCGAGCAGCGCGGCTTCGTTGACGAGGTTGGCGAGGTCAGCCCCCGCGAAACCGGGGGTCATGGCCGCCACGGCCTCGAGATCCGCGCCAGCGGCCACCCGGACCTTGCGCACATGCACCTTCAGGACGTCGAGGCGCCCCTTGAGGTCGGGACGGTCGACCAGCACCTGACGGTCGAAGCGACCCGCGCGCAGCAGAGCCGGATCGAGGATCTCGGGTCGGTTGGTGGCGCTCAGGATGATCACGCCGACCGAAGGATCGAAACCGTCCATCTCGGCCAGAAGCTGGTTCAGCGTCTGTTCTTTCTCATCGTGGCCACCCCCGCCATACGCGCCGCGGGCGCGGCCGAGCGCGTCGAGTTCGTCGATGAAGATGATGGCGGGCGCGCTCCGTCGGGCCTGCTCGAACAGGTCGCGGACCCGCGCCGCGCCCACGCCCACGAACATCTCGACGAACTCCGCGCCGTTGGTCGACAGGAAACTCACGCCCGCTTCGCCGGCCATTGCACGGGCGAGCAGGGTCTTGCCCGTGCCCGGCGGACCGACCAGCAGCACGCCCTTCGGTATGCGTGCGCCCAGCCTGCCGTAGCGCTGCGGATCCTTCAGGAAGTCGACGATTTCCTGGAGTTCCGCCTTGGCCTCGTCGACGCCCGCGACGTCGGCGAACGTGACGCCGGTCGATTTCTCCATCAGCACCTTGGCGTTGCTCTTGCCGATCGACATCAGGCTGCTTGCGCCCGAGCGCTCGCCCATGCGTCTCAGCAGGAAATACCACACGCCGAACATGAGCCCCGCGGGCACGATCCAGGACAGCAGCATCGGCAGCCAGGTGCTGTCGTAGTCCCGCGAGTACGGGACCTTGAAGCCTGCGAGCCGCGCGGCGATGTCGGGCTCCACGCGCTCGGCCACCAGCGCGAGCTTGCCCACGGCATCGGGCACCTTGAGGTGGGCCTTGATCCGCCGGTCCGACACCACGATGCGTTCCACCTGGCCCGCAGCGAGTGCATCCTCGATCTGGCTGTAGGGCACCACCTCGATCCGCTGGGTCTCGCTCCACCAGGACTGGAACAGCAGCAGGGTGGCGATCATCAGGATCGCGTAACCGATATCCCACCGCTTGAGGCGGTCCTTCATCAGCGAATCTCCCGAGGTCTGCAAGGCGGCGTTCCGCAGGCTACCCCAGCGGGCGCGGCGCGGGGATCAGGGTAAACATCAGCAGGGGCCGTGGCGGTGGAGTCATAAGAGCGTCACACATCCGGCCTATAAATCGACTCCCATGCGGATCCTGATGGTTTCTGACGTGTTCTTCCCCCGGGTGAACGGAGTCTCGACCTCGATCAAGACCTACCGTGACGACCTGCAGGCCCTCGGTCATCACTGCCTGCTTGCGGCTCCCGAGTACCCGTCCCGCGGTGCCGCCGCAGAGTCCGACGTGGTCAGGATCCGCTCGCGAGGCGTGCCGCGGGACCCCGAGGACCGACTGCTGTCCTTCCGTTCGCTGCTGCGCTGGGCGGAGACCTTGCGGGCGGGCGACATCGACCTCGTGCACGTGCAGACGCCGTTTGCGGCGCACTACGCGGGCATCCGGATTGCCTCGCGTCTGGGGGTGCCGGTGGTCGAGACGTACCACACTTACTTCGAACACTATCTCCACCATTACCTGCCGATGCTTCCGGCATGGACGACGCGCGCCCTCGCGCGACGGTTCACGCTGGCGCAGTGCCGGCAGGTTGCGGCGGTGATCTCGCCGTCGCGGCAGATGGCTGATGCACTGCGTGCATATGGCGTCCGTACGCGGATCGAAGTGCTGCCCACGGGGTTGCCGCCCGGCCGGTTCGCCGCCGGCGATGGCAGCCGGTTCCGCGCCCTGCACGGCATTGGCGAGGCGCGCCCCATGGCGCTGTTCGTCGGCCGGGTGGCGCACGAGAAGAACATCGACTTCCTGCTCGACATGCTGCCGCTGCTGCGTGCGCAGGTCCCGGACATCCTGCTGCTCATCGCCGGCGAGGGGCCTGCCGAGCCCCATCTTCGGGGTCTGGTCGAATCGCGCGGCCTCGGTGCCCACGTCCGCTTCCTCGGCTACATGGATCGGGACACCGAACTGCTCGACTGCTACCGGGCCGCGGATGTCTTTGTCTTCGCGTCGCGGACCGAGACCCAGGGACTGGTCCTGCTCGAGGCGATGGCCCAGGGCACCCCGGTGGTCTCGACGGCCGTCATGGGGACGGTGGACGTGCTCGGCGGAGCGGCCGGTGCGGTGGTGGTGCCCGAAGACCGCCAGCAGTTCGCGGATGCTGTGGCCCGAGTGCTGGGGGATTCCGGGCTGCGCGACCGTCTTTCCACGGGGGCGCGGCAGGACGCTCTGGGCTGGTCGTCGCGTTCGATGGCCGAGCGGCTGCTGGAATTCTATGGCTCCGTGCTCGGCCAGAGCCGTGTCACCAAAGATTCATCTGCTCGTCATCCAGTCGCGGCCGACGCGGGCCAGTCTTCCCGCTCATGACAGTCAGCGCACTTTTCCTGCGGGCCGACCAGGTCGAACGGCGCTTCTGCATCGCCGCCAACGCGGCCGCGAGGCGGCGCGCGTTGCGGGCGCTGTTCCGCTCGGTCAGTCGCCTCGGCGACGGGGTGCTCTGGTATGCGCTGATGGCGGGGCTGCCGCTTGCGCTGGGCGCTTCCGGCCTGCGCTTGTCAGTGCAGATGCTCGTGACCGGGGCCATCGGTCTCGCGTGCTACAAGCTGCTCAAGCGGAAGCTGGTCCGCGAGCGGCCCTTCGTGGGCCTCGTGGGCGTGGAGTGCGCCATGCCGCCGCTGGACCGTTACAGCTTCCCTTCCGGCCATACGCTGCATGCGGTGATGTTCACCGCGCTGGTGGTTCCCACGGTGCCAGAGCTCGCGATCGTGCTGGTCCCGTTCACGATGCTGGTGGCGGCTTCGCGTGTGGTGCTGGGGCTGCACTATCCCTCGGATGTGCTCGCGGGAGCCGCCCTGGGCGGCGCGCTGGCCACGTTGAGCAATTACGTCGTCGCCTAGGGTGGCAGCGGGCCTAGCCCAGCAGGTTACGGAGCACCCCGTAGTAGAGCTTGTGCAGGACGTCGATGTCCTCGAGGCGGACGGACTCGTTGATCTTGTGGATCGTGGCGTTGACCACGCCGAGTTCGACGACCTGCGCACCCATCGGGGCGATGAAACGACCGTCCGAGGTGCCGCCGCCCGTGGAGAGCTTCGGCGTGATGCCCGTGACTTCCCTGACTGCTTCGATGGCGGCGCTCGAGAGCGGCCCCGGCGGCGTGTAGAAGGGTTCGCCCGAGACGTACCACTCGAGCGTGAACCGCACGCCGTGCCGGTGCAGGATCCCCTCGACCGTTGCCTTGAGCTGATCCACGGTCTGGACCGGCGAGTAGCGCAGGTTGAAGCGCGCGCGCAGTTCGCCGGGAATGACGTTCGGCGCACCGGTTCCCGCGTTCAGGTTCGAGATCTGGAAAGTCGTGGGCTGGAAGAACTCGTTGCCCTGGTCCCAGATCCGGGAGGTGAGCTCCGACAGCGCCGGAGCGAGCGTATGGACGGGATTTTCCGCCAGCTGCGGGTAGGCCACGTGACCCTGCACGCCATGCACCGTCAGGCGCCCCGAAAGCGACCCGCGCCGGCCGATCTTGACGGTGTCGCCGATCCGGTGCTCGCTGGAGGGTTCGCCGACGAGGCAGTAGTCGATGTGCTCGCGTCGGGCGTTGAGCACCTCGACGACGCGTTTCGTGCCGTCGACCGAGGGGCCTTCCTCGTCGCTGGTGATCAGGAAGGCGATGGAGCCGCGGTGTGCCGGATGACGCGCCACGAATTCCTCGGTCGCGGTGACCATGGCGGCGAGGCCGCTCTTCATGTCGGCCGCGCCTCGACCGTACAGCATGCCGTCGCGCACGGTCGGGACGAAAGGATCGGTCCGCCACTCTTCCAGGGGGCCGGTGGGTACGACGTCAGTGTGGCCGGCGAAGCAGAGCACGGGGCCGCTGTCGCCGCGCCTGGCCCAGAAGTTGTCCACGCTGCCGAAGCGCAGGGGTTCGATGCGGAAGCCGAGTGCCGCAAGCCGCCGGCACATGACCTCCTGGCAGCCGGCATCCACCGGCGTCACGGAGTTGCGGGCGATCAGATCCTTGGTCAGCGCGACGGTCTCGGACATCTGTGGTTCACGAACCTGCAGGTGCGGGATAGGGCTGCGCGTTTATAGGGCGGTGGTGTCCCGAGTGCAAGAGTTTTTCAGGATATCAGCAGGTTACGAGATCCGTGCCTGCCCATAACGGAATTGAAACATTTCCGTCATATTCTTTTTTCTGTCGCGAAGGAGTAACGAAACGTGTCCAAGACCCAGATTGCATTCCAGGGCAGCCTGCTCGCAAGCCTCACCGCCACGCTGCTTGCGGTGTCCTCCCCGGTACAGGCGCAGTCCGCCCGGGACTTCATCAGCGTCGTTGGTTCATCGACGGTTTACCCGTTCACCACGACCGTTGCTGAACAGCTCGGCCGCCAGGGTTCGTTCAAGACGCCCAAGGTGGAAAGCACCGGCACTGGTGGTGGCATCAAGCTCTTCTGCAACGGTGTCGGCGTGCAGCATGCCGATGTCGTCAACGCGTCGCGCCGCATGAACGCGAACGAGTTCCAGACGTGCAGGACCAACGGGGTCACCGACATCATCGAGATCAAGATCGGTTTCGACGGTCTCACGATCTCCGAGAACAAGCGGGGCGCCTCCTTCCCGCTGACCCGCAAGCAGGTGTACCTGGCACTTGCCAAGCAGATCCCTGATCCGGCCAACCCGACCGCCTTGATCGCCAACCCGTTCAAGACCTGGAAGGACGTCGATCCGGGCCTGCCGGCGATCAAGATCGAAGTGCTGGGACCGCCGCCGACCTCGGGCACCCGTGATTCCTTCCATGAGCTCTACATGGAGGCGGGTTGCCGCTCGTATCCCTGGATCAACGCGCTGCGTGCCATGGACGAGAAGCGCTTCAAGCGCGTCTGTCACACCGTTCGCGAAGATGGTGCCTACGTCGAAGCCGGCGAAAACGACAATCTCATCGTGCAGAAACTCGAGGCGAATCCCAACGCAGTCGGCATCTTCGGCTTCAGCTTCCTCGAGGAAAACCTCGACAAGCTCAAGGGCCTCAAGATCGATGGCGTTGAACCGACGTTCGAGACCATTGCTTCCGGCAAGTTTCCGGCAGCGCGTCCGCTGTTCATCTATGTGAAGAAAGCCCACATCGGCGTGATTCCCGGCATCAAGGAATTCATGGCCGAGTACGTGAGCGAGAAGGCACTGGGCGAGGAGGGCTATCTCTCCGAGCGCGGCCTCGTGGCCTTGCCCAAGGCTGATCTTGCCAAGGTGCGCGCCGACGTGAAGTCGCTCAAGCCGCTTCAGCTCTAAAGAACTTCCTTTCGATTCGTCGACGTCCCCTACGGGGGCTGGGTCTGAAAACCCGGCCCTCCGGGCGGGTGTTGCCCGAAGCCGGCCTTGCGGCCTACTCACCAGAGGGTTGAGCAATCATGAGACACAAGTCAGTCCAGTGGGTTGTCATGGCCATCCTGGCCGCCTCCGCCGCTGCGCCGGCTGCTGCCGTCAGCGCTTCGGATTTCGAGGCACTCAAGAGCCAGCTTGCGGCACTGCAGTTGCGGCTGGCGGAGCTGGAGCGCGTACAAGCGGCCCAGCAGGCGCAGGTGGC
>CAJACZ010000037.1 GCA_903938365.1 uncultured Pseudomonadota bacterium
CAGCAGGTCGTCGACACGATGCGCTTCGCGCTCGGCCTCGACGGCCGGCTCGGCGGCGACGACGGCTGGCGCTGGGATGCGTTCCTGTCCTACTCGCGCAACGAGGCGAGTTTCGACGCGGTCAACCAGGTCAACTTCGAGAGCATCTACCGCGCGCTGCTGTCACCCGCGGCCTGTGCCGCCGTCGCCGGCTGCACGCCGCTGAACATCTTCGGGCCGGTCACCCCGGCGATGGCCGACTACATCCGCTACAACGGTCACGACGAGCAGGAAGCCGAGCAATACGATTTCGCGGTGAACGCCTCACGCAGCCTGTTCGAGCTGCCCGCGGGCACGGTGGGCTTCGCCGCCGGCTACGAGTACCGGCGCGAGGAGGCGGTCGATCGTCCCGATGCGTTCGCTGCCTCGCTGTCCGCCGTGCTGCCCACCGTGAGCGGCGCGCGGCAGTCGCCGACCTCTGCGCAGTCGCGTGATCCCACGCAGGGCTCCTATGACCTGCACGAGGTCTATGCCGAGATCAACGCGCCGCTGCTGGCCGACCGGCCCTGGGTCGAGAGCCTGGATCTCGATGCGGCCGTGCGCTATTCCGACTATTCGACGGTAGGCGGGGAGGCGACCCTCAAGTTCGGCCTCGCGTACCGGCCGGTGTCGCCGGTGCTGCTGCGCGGCACCTATTCGCAGGGCTTCCGCGCGCCGTCGATCCTCGAGCTGTACCAGGGAACGCGCAACACGAATTTCCAGGCGGTGGATCCCTGCAACGGCGGCGGTGCCGGCAAGCCCGGCTGCGCCGGCGTGCCCGCGGCCTACAACCAGAACCAGTTCGGCGGCGGCACGATCAACGGCGTCGTGTCCGGCAACCCGAACCTCGGGCCCGAGACGGCCGACACCTACTCGCTCGGCCTCGCGGTGACGCCCGACTCGTTGCCCGGGGCGGCCTTCACCCTCGACTGGTTCCGCATCGACGTCGCCGACGCGATCGCCTCGCAGACGGCGACCCAGATCCTGCAGGCCTGCGCCATCCGGCAGACCTACTGCGACCTGGTCTCGCGCGCGCCGAGCGGCGAAGTGCTGCTGCTGCGGCAGGCGGTGGTCAATCTCTCCAGCATCCGCGTCAGCGGCGTCGACGCATCGGCCCGCTACGCCTTCGACACGGCGGCGGGTCGCTTCGAGGCCGTGCTCGACGCGAGCTACCTGGACACCTTCCGCACGACCATCGTCCAGCCGGACGGTTCGGTGCTGGTCGACGAACGCGCCGGCAAGTCCGACCAGCCGCGCTCGACCTTCCCGCGCATGAAGGGACAGGCGAGCCTGAACTACTCGCGCGGCGACTTCGATGCGTACTACAAGGCGCGCTACATCGGGGCGAGCGACGACGTGCCGGGCAACGCAGTCAACGGCGGCCGACTCGGTTCGACGGTCTACCACGACATGCAGATCGCCATGACGCTGTCCGACTCGCGCTATCGCGTCGCGCTGGGCATCGACAACGTGTTCGACCGGCAGCCGCCCGCCTCCGCGGCCAACAACCCGATCAACTTCGACATCTACACCTACGACATCCGCGGTCGCTACCTGTACGCGACGCTGGGCGCGAAGTTCTGAAAGACCTGGACGACACCCCGGTCGGGCAGCCGCGCGCGCGCGGGCGAGGCCTGCTCGATCCGATCGAACGGCTCGGCAACGCGCTGCCGGACCCCGTGCTCATCTTCTGCTGGATGATCGCGGCGCTTGCAGTCGTCTCGGTGGTGGCCGCGGGGCTGGGCGTTGCCGCGCAGCATCCGCTCACCGGCGAGGCGATCGTGGCCGAGAGCCTGCTGTCGGAGGGCAACCTGCGGCGTCTGCTCGCCGGCATGCCTGACACCTTCGCGCGGTTCCCGCCGCTCGGCCTCGTCGTCGTGGTGATGCTGGGTGCCGCGGTGGCGGAGCGCTCCGGCCTGTTCGCGGCGCTGATCGGCCGCGCCGTGCGCCTGGCTCCCGCGGCGCTGCTGACGCCGGTGACTTTCCTGGTGGCGCTGCTGTCGCACCACGCCTCCGATGCTGCGTATGTGGTGCTGATCCCGCTCGCCGCGATTCTCTACCGTGAGGCCGGCCGCCACCCGCTGCTCGGCATCGCAGTCGCCTACGCGGGAATCTCGGGGGCGTTCGCGGGCAACCTGCTGCCCGGGCAGTTCGACGTGCTGATGCTCGGGATCACGCAGTCAGCCGCGCAGATGATCGCGCCTGAGAGCCCGCTCAACCCGCTCGGCAACTGGTGGTTCACCGCCGCGCTCGGGCTGCTGCTGCTGGCTGTGGGCTGGCCGGTGGCGGAGCGCGTCGTGGGGCCGCGGCTGCGCGGCACCGTGCCCGACGGGCCCGCGCTCGGATCCGTCGGGACCGCGCCGGCGCCCAGCGATGCCGAGCGCCGGGGTCTGCGCCGCGCCGGGTTCGCGGCGCTGCTGGTGGCCGGCGCCGTCGCCGCGCTGACGTTCTGGCCGGGCTACACGCCCCTGCTCGACCCTGACGCGACCGGCCCGGCGCGGTCCGGCCCTTTCTATCGCGCGCTGGTCGCGGCGTTCATGCTGCTGTTCCTGTGCTGTGGCTGGGTCTATGGCCGGGCTGTGGGGTGCATCGCGTCGCACCGTGACGTGGTCCGGATGATGGTCGAGGGCATGCGGGACATCGCCCCCTATCTGGTGGTGGCGTTCTTCGCCGCGCATTTCATCGCGATGTTCTCCTGGTCGAACCTGGGCCCGATCATGGCCATCCGCGGCGCAGCCTGGATCAGCAGCCTGGACCTGCCATCCGCGGCGACCCTCGTCATGCTGTTGCTCACGTCCAGCGGCTTCGACCTGCTGATCGGTTCGGCTTCGGCCAAGTGGAGTGCGATGGCGCCGATCGCGGTGCCGATGCTCATGCTCACCGGCATCTCGCCCGAGATGACCACAGCCGCTTACCGGGTCGGCGATTCGGTGTTCAACATCGTCACGCCCGTCGCCTCCAACTTCGTCCTCGTGCTTGTCATGTGCCAGCGTTGGGTGCGCGACTTCGGCGTCGGCTCCCTGATCGCGATGATGCTGCCTTTCAGCATCGCCTTCGGTGGTGCCGGCCTGCTGCTCGTCACGGTCTGGGCGACTCTCGGGCTGCCCGTCGGCCCCGGCGCTCCCGCGCACTATCCGCTGCCGGGCCCATGACGACTCCGGACGCGCCGGTCGTGACCCGCACGAGCCTGGTTCCGATGCGCGATGGCATACGCCTTGCGACCGATGTCCACCTGCCTGCCGGGGGCAGCGGTCCGTGGCCGGTGCTGCTCGAGCGCACGCCCTACGGCAAGCGCGGCACGAACCATGCGGACTGCAGCCTCGCGGACCCGGTGCCGCGGCCAAAGCCCAGCGTCGCCGCAGACTTCGTGCGGGCCGGCTATGTCTACGTGCTGCAGGACTGCCGGGGCCGCTTCGATTCCGGGGGCGAGTTCGTCAAGTACATCCATGAGCAGGCCGATGGCGTCGACACGCTGGCCTGGATCCTGTCGCAGCCCTGGTGCAGCGGCCGCGTCGCCACGCTGGGCTTTTCCTACGGCGCGCACGTGCAGGCGGCGCTGGCGGCCGCGGCGCCGCCCGGCCTCGCGGCGATGTTCATCGACTCGGGCGCCTTCTCGAGCGCCTACCACAGCGGGATACGGCAGGGCGGGGCCTACGAGCTCAAGCAGCTGACCTGGGCGATCAAGCACGCGCGGCTGTCGCCCGCGACGGCGGCCGATCCGCTGCGCAAGGCGGCGCTGGAGGCCGCCGACATCGGCGCGTGGATGCGCGTGAACCCCTGGACCCGGGGCCACTCCCCAGTGAGTGCCGCGCCGGAATACGAAGCCTATGTGGTCGAGCAGTGGGCCAACGAATGTTTCGGGCCGTTCTGGGAGCGTCCCGAGCTCTGCGCGAGGGCGCACTACGCGGGCTTCGCGGATGTGCCGATGGTGTTCATGTCGAGCTGGTACGACCCGTACGCGCTGTCGGCCACCGAGAACTTCGCGGCGCTCTCGCGACTGAAGCAGGGGCCGGTGCG
>CAJACZ010000038.1 GCA_903938365.1 uncultured Pseudomonadota bacterium
CCTGATCACTGTTTCCTGGTTCTTGCGCGATTCCATGCGGGCGACCGTCGCCAGCAGCAGATCGGAGTCAGCGAAACCCTGCGCGTGACGATACTCCAGGGCATCGGGCCGCCCGCTGCCCGCGAGCGCGTTGTCGACCCCCGGATGGATCACCTGCACACGGGCCTTCGGGGCTTCCTCGCGCACGAGGCGCGCCGTGTTCTCGCTGTTGGCGATGACGAGGTCGGAGAGCCGGTAGACCGCCTTCGCGATCGCGTGCAGCTGGCGGCTGCTCCGTGCCACGAGGATCTCCTCGCCATGCGCATAGGTGACCAGCCGGCAGGAGAGCGGGTGACGGACACGGTGCAGCGCGGGCGCGATGCCCTCGGGAAACGCCCGCAGCACGTGCAGCGTGTGGCGGCTGGGCCTGCCCGGCGCCGGGAGGGCCGCGAGATGCTGCCGCATCGTGCCGAAGAAGCCGGGGCGCAGCAGGCTGATGTCACCCGCGGGCGGCAACACGCGCCGCAGCTCGAGCGATCCATGCGGCTGCGCATCGAAGACGCGCTGCGCGGCGCGCTCGGCGGCATCGGTGGACGGCACTTCGGTCAGCGCCCGGACCGGCGCGGGCCATCGCCTGTAGACCTGGTACATCCAGCCGTGCGCGCCGCCGTTGCTCGGCAGAAAATCCAGGGACACCAGCGTGTCCACGGCCGCCGTCACGCTGCCAGCACCTCGGCATAGAGTGCCGAGTAGGCGAGGAGGGTCTGCTCAAGATCAAAATGCCGCCGGGCGCTCGCCGCCGCACGTGCGCTCAACGCCGGGTAATCCGCGAGACCCTGCTCGAGCGCCGCGCGGAATCCGGACGGGCTCGGCTCGAAGACCACCCCGCAGCCTTCTTCCTCCACGAACTCCGCGAACGGGGCGCAGCGTGACACCAGCGCCGGCACTCCGCAGGCGAGCGACTCGAGCAGGCTTCGGGGACATTCCTTGCCCCCGGCCGCGCTCATGTAGGGGATCACGGTAAAGGCGTTACGGTGATAGAAGCCGGACATGTCGGCGTGCACGCCCTCGTGCAGCACCACGTTCGCACGGGGCCGCCGGGCCAGTTCGTCCTTCACCGCCGCAAGCGCCGTGCCGCCGGAACGCCAGGGGCGCGACACGAGGTCGAACTCGATGTCCGGATGCTCGGCCGCCACCTCGAGCAGGAAGGCGACGCCACGGTCGCGAATCTCCTCCTGAGCCCGCGGAAAGGTGGCGAACAGCACGCGACGCGACGGCGCCGCTTCCGCACCGGACCGCGGCGCGAAGCGCCCGAGATCGATGCCGGGATAGATCAGCCTGATCCTCGCGGCATCGACTCCGGCCTCCACCAGGCGCCGCGCCATTCCGCGCGTCTGCACCACGATCGCCGAGCAGCGTCGGACTAGGTCCTCTCTGGGATCGCCTTTTTCCGAAGCAATGGTCAGGATCGTCGGGCGCGACCTCAGCCCATTCAGGAAAGTCGAGGGCGCGACCTCGGCATAGACATGATTGAGGTCGCCGAAGAGCTCGAGCAGCGGCATAAGCGCCCGCAGCGCATTCTGAAACCGCGGATGCAGCCCCATGCCTGCGCGGCTCCAGCAGATCGACCGGGTGAGGTGTTCGCTGAGCGCGACCGTGCGCCCGGCGCCGAACCGCGTCCGCAGGTCCTCGAGTTCCTTCGACACCGCCTCGATGCGCGGATCCAGGCAGGCCGTGGTCCAGTAGGACACGCGCATGGCGTCAGGCGCGTTTCTGGCAGACGGCCACCCACTCCAGCGCCTGCCGGCCCGGGAAGGACTCAAGGGACTTCACCAGTGCGTCCGCCGCCCAGGGCAGCCAGCGCTCGAGGCGATAGCTGATCTCGCTCTGCAGCGCAAAGTTCCTGACCACGGGTGCGAGTTCGAGGACGTCGAAGCCGAAGCGGTCCATTTCCGCGCGGAAGGACTCCTCCGAATAGGCCACATCGTAGATGTCGATCTCGTCCGCCGACTTCGCGACACCGCGGGATTCGATCCGCGTCAGTTCCGCCGCGTTGACGACGTCGAAGACCAGCAGCCCGCGCGGCAGCAGCCTCTCGCGCAGGGCCGCGTAGAGCTGCTCGCGCTCCGGCTCGCGAAAATGCCTGAGAAACCTGAAGGTGTAGGCGAACTCGAACATCTGCCCGGCCAGCAGCGAGCCGAGGCCGAATGCGTCACCTTCCACCACCCGCCAGTTGTCGGCAAGACCCGCATCCCGCAGGCGCTTCCGCGCGACGGCGACCATTTCATGGCTGTTCTCGACCATGACACCGCTCGACACGCCCGCCAGTTCGACCGACAGTCGCGCCGGGCCCGGCGCCACCTCGAGGACGCGCTGCGCCGCGGACTTCCGGCGCCAGTGGTTGAGCAGCGCCGACTGGCTGTTGTGCAGCAACCGCTGCCATGCAAAGCGCTTGCGGTGCTGCAGGTAGCCGAGCACGACCGTCTCGTCCTCGTAGGCGGCCGCCACGGTGGTCCTGGTGTCTGCCGTGCTCATGATGATGCTGTCCCGACGGTCGTGTGCAGAGGTCGTTCTTGTTGTGGATCCGCGCTCGCGTGGATCACGCCATTCGTCATGGCAACGAGGAAATAAAGAATCTCATACATCTGCAGCGACAGGAAAAGCGCGCATGCGGAAAATCCGCAAAATGCGACGAGCGTCGCTTCATTGAGGTTCCAGAGAATATGTTGCCCTTCGGGTGGAGCGCGCGCGCGCAGCCTCGCCGAGTTGCGCCGCAACGCGAGGATCGACCCGAAGATGAGGAAGGTCATCGCAAGCCCGGCGATGGCGCCGGACTCCGCGGCCACCTGCAGAAAGGTGTTGTGCGCCTCGCGCGGCTCGTACGTGGAGTAATCGGGGAACGCCGGGCCGAAGGATCCGAGCCCCACGCCGGTGAGCGGATGCGCGCGGACCATGTTGATGGCCGCCTCCCAGGCCTCGATGCGCGTGGCGGCGGAACTCTCTGTCTTGAACTCGTCGATGGTGTCCGCACGGCTCTTCATGAGGTCGCCGGCCTGCCACACATAGGCGATCGCGAGCGCCGGGATCAGCATCAGGCTGAGCGCCTTGCGCTGTGAACGCAGGGCGATGATCGCGGTCACCACGCCGATGCCGACCAGGCCGCCGCGTGACGCGGTCAGGAACACCGCGTGCCAGGCAAACGGAATCAC
>CAJACZ010000039.1 GCA_903938365.1 uncultured Pseudomonadota bacterium
ACGCCCACGAGGAGACCGGCCTCCTGTGGACCTATGAGCGTGACAAACTGGTCCGCCGCTGGGCGCGCCGGGCGGACGTCCCGCTCCGCGAGTATCGCCAGCATGGCGTGTGGCGGGCGCTCGCGAGCCGGCACGGCTGGGCGGCGCGCTGGGAGACCCTGATGCGGGCGCCCGTGCTGGATGCGCCGACCCGCTTGCGGACCGCGGTGCTGGACGCCGACGATTGGCCGGATGATGCGGCGCTCGGGCTCGTTCCCGATGCGTGCCCGGAACGGCAGCGTGGCGGCCGGGCGGAAGCCGGGGGCGCTGCTGAAGAGCTTCCTGGCCGAGCGCGGCCGTTCCTACCGCAAGGGCATGTCCTCGCCGCTGGACGGCGCGCGGTCCTGTTCACGGATCTCGGCGCATCTGGCGCTGGGCTGCCTGTCGATGCGCGAGACCTACCAGGCCGCGCTCAGGGCGCAGCTGCGCTGGCGCGCGGCCGACGCCGTGGCGTTTGCGCAGTCGCTCGGTTCGTTTTCCTCCCGCCTGCACTGGCGCTGCCACTTCATGCAGAAGCTCGAAGACGAGCCGGAGCTGCAGGGCCGCGAGCTGCACTCAGCCTACGCGGGCCTGCGTCCCGTCGGCCCGCAGCACGAGGAACTGGTCGCCGCCTGGGCGGAAGGCCGTACCGGCTTTCCCTTTGTCGATGCGTGCATGCGCAGCCTGCGCGCGACCGGCTGGCTCAACTTCCGCATGCGCTCGATGGTCATGGCGTTCTCGAGCTACCACCTCTGGCAGGACTGGCGCCGTCCGGCGCAGGAACTCGCCCGGCTGTTCACGGATTTCGAGCCCGGCATCCACTATCCGCAGGCGCAGATGCAGTCCGGTGTCACGGGCGTGAACCTCGCGCGCATCTACAACCCCGTGAAGCAGTCGCGCGACCAGGATCCCGCCGGGGTGTTCCTGCGGCGCTGGGTTCCCGAGCTGGCGGGACTTCCCGACGATTTCATTCACGAGCCCTGGAGGGCGCCGCGCGACTACCTGCTGCGCCACGGTGTCGAGCTGGGGATCACGTATCCGGCGCGGCTCGTGGACCACGAGAGCGCCGCACGGCAGGCGCGCGAGGCCATCTACGGGGTGCGCCGGGGCGACGCCTATTTCGACGCGGCACGCGAAATCCAGCACAAGCACGGCAGCCGCAAGGCCGGCCTGCCGCCGACCGCGAAGCCGCGCGCCCGGCGGAAGGCCCGGCCGGCGCAGTCGACCTTCGAATTCTGAGGCGGGCGCCGGCCTGGCGTCCGCTGCGGGCTCAGCGTCGGCGCGGGTCCTGCGCCCACGGCGCCGACGGGTCGATCTCGCGCCATTCGCCCGGCGCCAGCCCCTCGACGTGGACGCTGCCGATGGCGGCGCGCACCAGTCGCAGCGTGGGAAAGCCCACTTTCGCTGTCATGCGCCGCACCTGGCGGTTGCGGCCTTCGCGCAGCGTGAGTTCGATCCAGCTCGTCGGGATCTTCGCGCGGTAGCGGATCGGCGGGTCGCGCGGCCACAGCCCCGCCGGTTCGGCGATCAGCCGCGCACCGGCCGGCAGCGTCGTGAATTCGCCGAGGTCGACCCCGCGGCGCAGTGTGGCCAGAGCGGCTTCGGTCGGCAGGCCCTCGACCTGCGCCCAGTAGACCTTGGCCAGCTTGTGGCGCGGGTCGGCGATGCGGGCCTGCAGCGGGCCGTCGTCGGTGAGCAGCAGCAGGCCTTCGCTGTCGGCATCGAGCCGCCCCGCCGGGTACACGCCGGGCACGCGGATGAAATCCGCGAGCGTCGGCCGGCCCTCCTCGGGCATGAACTTGCACAGCACGCCGAAGGGTTTGTTGAAAGCGACCAGCATGGGGGTGCTAGCCTAGCGGCCCGATAATGAACCCGCACCCGAAACACGACGAACGCCAGCGCCTGCGCGCCGCAAGCGTGCCGCCGATCCGCTACCCCGAGGAGCTGCCGGTCTCGGCGAACCGCGAGGAGATCCGGCGCGCCATCGAACAGCATCCGGTGGTGATCGTCTGCGGCGAGACCGGGTCCGGCAAGACCACGCAGTTGCCGAAGATCTGCCTGGAGGCCGGGCGCGGCATCGCGGGCATTATCGGCCACACGCAGCCGCGGCGCATCGCGGCGCGCACGGTGGCCGCGCGGATCGCCGAGGAGCTGCAGACGCCGCTCGGCCAGCTGGTCGGCTACAAGCTGCGCTTCCAGGACCGCAGCCGGCCCGAGGGCCTCATCAAGCTGATGACCGACGGCATCCTGCTGGCCGAGACGCAGGGCGACCGCATGCTGCGCGCCTACGACACGATCATCATCGACGAGGCGCACGAGCGTTCGCTCAACATCGACTTCCTGCTCGGCTACCTGAAGTGGCTGCTGCCGCGCCGGCCGGACCTCAAGCTGGTGATCACTTCGGCGACCATCGACCCCCAGCGGTTCTCGAAGCACTTCGGCGACGCGCCGATCATCAACGTCTCGGGCCGCAGTTTTCCCGTCGAGATGCGCTACCGTCCGGTCGAGCTGGAAGAGGAGGACGACGAGACCGCCGCCGACGAGCAGGCCGCGATCCTGCGCGCCGTCGAGGAGCTCTGGCGCGAGCAGCCGGGCGACATCCTGGTGTTCCTCAGCGGCGAGCGCGAGATCCGCGAGACCGCCGAGACGCTGCGCAAGCAGCACCCGCAGGGTTGCGAGGTGTTGCCGCTGTACTCGCGCCTGTCGCAGGACGAGCAGCAGCGGGTGTTCCGGCCGTCGGGGCGCCGCCGCGTGGTGCTCGCCACCAACGTCGCCGAGACCTCGCTGACCGTGCCGGGCATCCGCGCCGTCATCGATACCGGGGTCGCACGCATCAGTCGCTACAGCCACCGCAGCCGCCTGCAGCGGCTGCCGATCGAGAAGATCTCGCAGGCCTCCGCGAACCAGCGCGCCGGGCGCTGCGGGCGCGTCGGCCCGGGCATCGCGATCCGCCTGTACTCGGAGGAGGATTTCCAGGCGCGGCCCGAGTTCACCGAGCCCGAGATCCAGCGCACGAACCTGGCCGCGGTGATCCTGCAGATGCACGCGCTCAAGCTCGGCGACATCGAGGCGTTCCCGTTCGTCGAGCCGCCCGACGGACGCTATGTGCGCGACGGCCAGCGCACGCTGCGCGAGCTGGGCGCCCTGTCGGACGAGGGCCGGCTCACGGAGACGGGCCGTCGACTGTCGCGCCTGCCGCTCGATCCGCGCCTCGGCCGGATGCTGCTCGCGGCCGCTGATGAGCGCTGCCTCGAGGAGGTCGCCATCATCGCCGCCGCCTTGTCGGTGCCGGATCCGCGCGACCGGCCGGCCGACAAGACTACGCAGGCCGACCAGAAACACGCGCCGCTGCGCGACGAGAAGTCGGACTTCCTGTCGCTGCTCAAGCTCTGGCGCGCCTGGTGCGAACAACGCGACCAGCTGTCGCGTGCGAAGCTGCGGGCGTGGTGCCGGGAAAACTTCCTGTCGTACCTGCGCCTCACCGAATGGCAGGACGTGCACGGCCAGGTGATGGAAGTCGTGAGCGGCGAGCTCGCGCTGCCGGTCAATGCGCAGGCCGCGGCCTACGATTCGATCCACCGTGCCCTGCTCGCCGGCCTGCTGTCGCAGGTGGCGCAGCGCAAGGAGCAGGGCGAGTACCTCGGGGCGCACGGCACGAAGCTCGCGATCCATCCGGGCTCCGGCCAGTACAAGGCCCGGCCGGGCTGGATCGTCTGCGCGGAGCAGGTCGAGACGAGCAAGGTCTACGCGCGGACCGTCGCGCGGATCGAGCCCGAGTGGGTCGAGAAGGCCGGCGCGCACCTCATACGCCACCAGTACTACGATCCGCACTGGGAGCGCCGCGCCGCGCGCGCCGCGATCCACGAGCGCACCACCCTGTTCGGCCTCACGCTGACCACCGGCCGCCGCGTGCCCTACGAGAAAGTCGATCCGCGGCACGCGCGCGAGATCTTCATCCGCCACGCCCTGGTGCGGATGGAATACGACTCCCGCGCGCCCTTCCTCGAGCACAACCTGAAACTGCTGGAGGACGCCGAGTACCTGCAGCAGAAGGGCCGGCGCGTCGACCTGCTGGTCGATGAGGGGCGGTTGTACGAGTTCTTCGATGCGCGCGTGCCGGAGGGTATTTCTACCGGCGCAGCGTTCGAGCGCTGGCGGCGCGAGGCGGAGGCGAAGGAGCCGAAGCTGCTGTGGCTCGGCGAGCGCGACATCGCGGCCAGCGACGCGGTGCTCGAGTCGGAGCGCTTTCCGGACCACCTGGCTGCCGGGCCGTTGGTGGTGCAGCTGCGCTACCGTTTCGATCCCGGCCATGAGGACGACGGCGTATCCGCGCTGGTGCCGCTGCATGTGCTCAACCAGCTCTCCGAAGAGCCGTTCAGCTGGCTGGTGCCGGGCCTGCTCGAGGAGAAGGTCACGGCGCTGGTGCGTTCGCTGCCGAAGGGACTGCGGGTGCATTTCGTGCCGGTGCCCGAGGCCGTGGCGCGCGTGCGGCCGCGTCTCGAGCCCGGCCGCGGAGCGCTCGGCACGCAGCTCGCCGAGGCCCTGTCGAAGACCGCGGGCGTGCCGGTGCCGCGCGACTCGTTCCGCGAGGACGCGCTGCCGCCGCACCTGCGGATGAATTTCCTGCTGCTCGACGACGCGGGGGCGGTGATCGCGCGCTCGCGCAGCCTCGCGGCGCTGCAGGCGCAGCATGCCGGCAGCTCGCAGCAGCACTATGCGAAGCAGTCGCAGCTGACGAGCGGCGCACGCCGCTGGGAGTTCGGCGACCTGCCGGAGAAGCTGGACATGGCGCGCGGCGGGGTCAGGCAGCTGGGTTATCCGGCGCTGGTCGACGAGGGCGAGGGGGTTGGCCTGCGGGGCTACGCGACGCCCGGCGAGGCTCGAATCAGCCACGTGCTCGGCTGTGCGCGGCTGGTGCGGCTGGTGCTGTCGCGCGAGTTCAAGGCGCTGCGCCGCGAGCTTCCGGTCAACGTGCAGGCCGAGAGACTCTATCGGACCCTCGCGGCGCATCCGCTGCTGGATCGTGAGCTGGTCCCCGGGCGCGACCTGCGCGACGACCTGCTCGATCGCATCGCGATCACCGTGTTCCTCGACGGTCGCGAGCCATTGCGCAGCGCGGCCGCCTTTGAGGCGCGCGTCGAGGCCCTGCGTGCGGGCCTCGGGCTGCCCGCGCAGGAGATCTCGCGCCACGTGCAGGCCGCGCTCGAGCGCCTCGGGCGCATCCACGCCGCGCTCGCTGCCGCGCCACCGCCGACCGCGGCCGACGTCCGCACCCAGCTGGCCTGGCTGCTGCCGGCCGGCTTCCTGCGCGTGACGCCGGCGGAGCGGCTGCAGGACATCCCGCGCTACCTGCAGGCGATCGAGCAGCGGCTCGAGAAAGCCGGGCGCGACCCGCGCCGCGACGCGCAGCTCGCGGCGCAGTGCGCGCCGCTCGAGGCGCGCTACCGGGACAAAGTCAGGGCGGAGCGCGGGCTGCGGCCGCCCGGCGAGGATCCCTGCCGCTGGCTGCTCGAGGAGTTTCGCGTGTCGCTGTTCGCGCAGCAGCTGCGCACCCGCGTGCCGGTATCGGCGCGGCGCCTCGAAGAGGCCTGGGCCGAGCGCGAGCGCGGCGGCTAGCGCGGCCGCTTCGTGGGCGGTAGCCCCGGCCCCGGTGCTGCCCTACCATGACCGGACGGGCGCGCTGCCCGAGGAGTGATCGCGATGCACAGGGGATGGTCCGGATCTGTCGTGCTGCTGCTGCTGGCAGCCGTGCTGCCCACCCCGGCAGCGCTCGCCGCCGCCCTCGACCCCGAGATCCTGGGGGCGCTGCAGGCCAGGCGGGTGCTCGTCATCGGCGCCACAGGGCGCAACGGTGGGGCGATCGTCGCGGCGCTCGAGGCGGCCGGCGCGAAGCCCCGGGCCATGGTGCGTGACCTGGCCCGGGCGCAGGAGAAAGCCGGGCCCGGTGTGGTGCGCGACTGGGTCATCGGTGATCTGCGCGACCCCGCCTCGCTGGAGGCCGCCCTGCAGGGTGTGGATGTCGTCATCAACGCGGCGGCGACCACCCAGATGCAGGGCGCGAACGGCACGGCGGCGGTCGATCGGGACGGTACGCGCAACCTGGTGGCGGCGGCAAAGCGCGCCAATGTCGACCGGATCGTGCTCATAACAGGCATGATCGTGCCTTATCCTCCCCAGAACCTGCCACCGCCCATGGCGGCGGGCCTGGCCGACAAGCGCGCAGCCGAAAGGCTGCTCGAGGCCTCGGGCCTCGAATACGTCATCCTGCGTCCGACCGGCATCCAGGATCGCCCCGGCGGCCTGTGGGCCATCAGCCTCGCCGACTCGGCCGTGTATCGGGCGACGCCGGACGAGATGGCGATGCGACGGGGACCGCAGGGCGCAACGCCCGCGCCCGATGCGCCGCCGCCGGCGGGCACGATTGCGCGCGCCGACCTCGCCGAGGTGGCCATCGTCAGCGCGGTCGATCCGCAGGCCCGCAACCGTGCTTTCGTGGTCACCCAGGGCGCCGGAGCCCGGACCGCGCCCTGGCGCGAACAGCTCGCCCGGATGCCGGCCGATTGACCTGAACGGCGCCTTCCGGGCCCGATCAGCAAGGAACCTTGGCCTCCGGGCCCGTACCGTGCGACAATTGGCGGTTTAACCGCACCTGAGTCATATCATTCCGCATCCATCGGTGCGGAGTGGACGGCACGGCGGTGCCCGATCCAAATCAAACCTGTTACGGAATCTGCCATGCCCCGCAAGACACCCCTGTCCGACATCCGCAATATCGGGATCATCGCCCACGTCGACGCCGGAAAGACGACGACGACCGAACGCATCCTGTATTACACCGGGCGCAAGCACACGATCATCGACATCCACGACACGAAGGACCTCAAGACTTCGACGACGACGGATTACCTCGAGCAGGAACAGAAGCGCGGCATCACCATCCAGAGCGCCGCGGTGTCGGCCTTCTGGAAGGGCAAGAAGATCAACGTCATCGACACCCCGGGGCACGTGGACTTCACCATCGAAGTGAACCGCTCCCTGCGCGTGCTCGACGGCGCCGTGGTCGTGTTCGACGGCGTGGCCGGCGTCGAGCCCCAGTCCGAGACGAACTGGCGCCTCGCCGACAACTACGACGTGCCGCGCCTCTGCTACGTCAACAAGATGGACCGCAGCGGTGCCTCGTTCACGCGTTGCGTCGACATGATCAAGAAGCGCCTGGGCGCACGTCCGCTGCCCATCCAGATCCCGATCGGCTCCGAAGACAACTTCAAGGGCATGGTCGATCTCGTCGAGAACAAGGCGCTGGTCTGGGATTCGGACGACAAGGACGCCCAGTGGCAGGTGCTCGACGTCACGGACGACCTGGCGGACCGCCTGGGCATCCTCGTGCCGACCGACCGCCAGCTGCTCGCCAGGGTGGCCGAGTACCGCAAGGAACTCATCGACACCTGCCTCGAGATGGACGACGAGGCGATGGAAGCCTATCTGATGGAGGAAAAAGAACCCTCCATCGAGACGATCAAGCAGTGCCTGCGCAAGGGCACCCTGACGTCCTCGTTCAACCCGGTCCTGTGCGGGTCGTCCTACAAGAACAAGGGCGTGCAGCAGGTCCTCGATGCCGTCGTCGACTATCTGCCGGCTCCGACCGACGTCTCGTCGATCAAGACGGTCGATGCCGACGGCACGCCCATCGGCGAGCGCAACTGCTCGGACGAAGAGCCGTTCTCGGCGCTGGCCTTCAAGGTCATCAACGACGTCTACGGCGCGCTGACCTTCATCCGGGTCTATTCGGGCGTGCTGGTCAAGGGCGCCTCGGTGCTGAACTCCACGCGCGGCAAGCGCGAGAAGATCGGCCGCATGGTCGAGATGTTCGCCAAGGACGCGAACCCCATCGACGAGGCGCGTGCCGGCGACATCGTCGCGCTGGTTTCGCTCGCCGAAACCGACACCGGCGACACGCTCTGCGACTCCGGATCGCCGGTCGTGCTGGAGCGCATGCGCTTCCCGGATCCCGTCATCAGCGTTTCCGTCCAGTCGAAGACCAAGAGCGAGCAGGAGAAATTCAACGCCGCGCTGGGCAAGATGGTCCGCGCCGATCCTTCGCTGCACCTCGAGACCGATCGTGAAACCGGGCAGACGATCCTGCGCGGCATGGGCGAACTGCACCTCGACGTGACGCTCGATCGCATGCGCACGGAATTCAACGTCGAAGGCATCATGGGCGAGCCGCAGGTCGCCTATCGCGAGACCTTCACCAAGCCGATCGAAGAACACTACACCCACAAGAAGCAGACCGGCGGTTCGGGCCAGTTCGCCGAGGTGTGGATCAAGTTCGAGCCGCTCGAGCGCGGTTCGGGTTTCGAGTTCGTCGACAAGACGGTGGGCGGTTCGGTGCCGCGCGAATACGTCCCGGCGGTCGAGAAGGGCCTGAAGGTGCAGAAGGAAGACGGCGTGCTCGCCCGCTTCCCGACGGTCGACTTCCGCGCGACCCTGTTCGACGGCAGCTACCACGATGTCGACTCCAACGCGCTGACCTTCGAAATCGCCGCCAAGGCGGCGTTCCGCGAGGCCCTGCGCAAGGCGAACCCGATCCTGCTCGAGCCGGTCATGAAGGTCGAGGTGGTGACGCCGGGCGACTACCTGGGCGACGTCATCGGCGACATCAACCGTCGTCGCGGCTCGATCCAGGACCAGCTGGAGCGCGGCGCGAACATCGCGGTGGTGGCGACCGTGCCGCTCTCCGAGATGTTCGGCTACATCGGCCAGCTGCGCGCGATGAGCAGCGGTCGTGCGTCGTACACCATGGAGTTCTCGCACTACGATCCGGTCCCGCGCAACGTCGCCGAGGCCGTGATCGAAGCGGCCAAGAAGCCGGCGGGCTGAGCTCAGCCGGATCCGGAGCGGAAAAGGCCCCCTCACGGGGGCCTTTTTCATCCGGGCTCAGGCGTCCGGGCTTGGCCGGTCGAATGCGCGATTGGCCTCGAGGATGCGCTGCGCGATCGTTGTGTCGTCGAGCGAGCCGATCCCCGGCTCGCGGAACACCTCGCCGGCCTTGATCGCGAACACGGCAATGCCCGTGGACGAAGCAGGCACGAGCGAGGCGCCGAAGCTCGCGCGGCGCTCGCGCATGAACCGCGCCGCAGCCCGGATCGCCTCGTGCGCTGTGCGCTCCGCGTCGGTTTCGTAGCTGAACTCCCACTCCCTGACCCTGCGGTTGATCACCGCCATGCGCGCCCCACCGGCA
>CAJACZ010000040.1 GCA_903938365.1 uncultured Pseudomonadota bacterium
CAGGCGAACGTGTTCTTCCGGTATTTCCCCGACAAGCTGCCGGTCGTGATCGACCGTTACCAGAACGAGACCCGGCGCCTGTATGGCGTCATGGATGCCCGGTTGGCGCAGGCCGAGTTCCTGGCGGGCGACTATTCGATCGCCGACATCGCCGTGTATCCGTGGGTGGCCCAGCACGAGTGGTCGGGGGTGGATCTCGCGCCGTTCCCCGCGCTCTTCCGCTGGTACGCGACGCTCGGCGAGCGGCCGGCAGTGCGGCGCGGCATGGACGTGCCCACGGTGGATATCACCGCCGAGCAGCGGCTCCGGTCGGGCGCGGCGATCGTCACGCGGTAGGGGCCGCGACGCGGCCCGGTCAATGCCCCTCGAACTGCACGAGGGAGCGTACCGGCACGCCCAGTGCCTCGATCTTCCGGGCGCCCCCGAGGTCGGGCAGGTCGATCACGAAGCAGGCGGCGATCACTTCGGCGCCGATGCTGCGCAGCAGGCTCACCGCGGCGGCGGCCGTGCCGCCGGTGGCGATGAGGTCGTCCACCAGGATCACGCGTTCGCCGGGGGCGACCGCATCCTTGTGGATCTCCATTTCATCGATGCCGTATTCGAGCGAGTAGGCGATGCGCACCGTTTCGTGGGGCAGCTTGCCGCGCTTGCGTACCGGGACGAAGCCCGCGGCGAGTTGGTGGGCGACGGCGCCCCCGAGGATGAAACCCCGCGCCTCGATGCCGGCCACCTTGTCGACCCTGACGCCCGCCCAGGGCTGCACCAGCGCGTCGACGGCGTCGCGGAACGCGCGGGCATCGCCGAGCAGGGTGGTGATGTCGCGGAACTGTATGCCCGGCTTGGGGTAGTCGGGAATGGTGCGGATGGCATCGCGGAGCATGGGCCAACGATACCATGCAGGTCACTGCGGGCGACCCTGCGCCACGGCCGCTGGCGCATGCGATCATTCGGTTCTCCCGCGCACAACCCCTGTGGATCCACGGCCCATGTCGAATCATCAGCCCGCGTTTCGTGCCCTGCTCGCGTTCGGACTCTGCTGCGTTCCCGCTCTGTGCGGCGGCGCGCCTCCCGCGGAGGGCAGGGGCCGCGAGCAGCTCAATGCCGTGCTGTGGATGCAGGCCGCCGCGGAGTATCGCGCGATCGCCGAACAGACTTTCCGGCTGGCGACCGAGCGGCTCGCCGGTCCCGCGCTCCAGCCCGGCACTGCGGCTCTGGAACAGGTGGGCATGGACCCCTTGCGCCTGGCGTCCCTGCCCACGGCGATCATCGTCGACCTGGACGAGACCATCCTCGACAACTCCTTCCATCAGGCCCGGCTCGCGCGCGACGGGCGCGACTACGACGAGGCCGCGTGGCAGGCCTGGATGCAGGAGGCCGCGGCGCCGGCGCTGCCCGGCGCACAGGCTTTCCTGCAGGGTGCCGCGAAGGCGGGCCACACGGTGTTCTATGTGACGAACCGGGACTGTCTCGAGCCGGTTCCCGGAGCGGCTGACCCGTGCCCGGCCAAGACCGCCACGCAGCGCAACCTGCGCGCACTGGACCTGCCGGGCGCGGATACGCCGGACCAGCTTCTGATGCGGGGCGACCGACCCGAGTGGCGCAGTTCCGACAAGAGCCTGCGGCGCGCGTGGATCGCCGAGCGGTTCCGCGTGCTTGCCCTGATCGGCGACGACCTGCGCGACTTCGTCGACCGACCCGTCTACGAGGCCCGGCGACAGGAGCTGGCACCCCTGCTGGGCGCGCGCTGGTTCCTGCTGCCCAATGCCATGTACGGCTCCTGGGAGCGCGCTCTCGCGGCGGGGGCCTGCGAGCCCGGGCTGCCGGCGCCGGAGTGCGGCCAGCGCATCGTCGAGCGCAAGTACGCGCGCCTCGAGACGCTCCCGCCGCCGCTGGTGCTGCCGGGTTCGGCCCCCTGGAGCGGGTCGCGCGAGCGGCTGCGTCTTGCGACGTGGAACGTCGAGTACCTCGTCGAGCCGGCCACGTACGCCGCCCTGGCGGGCTCCTGCGTCACGGACGGCGGCAAGGTATCAGGCAGCGATCGCCGGCTGCCCTGTGCGATCGTGCCGCGGCTGGATCGTGGGCCCGCCGATTTCGCCGCCCTGCGCGGCTACGCCGCGCAGCTCGACGCGGACGTGGTCGCGCTGCAGGAGGTTGATGGTCCGGGAGCCGCAGCGCTGATCTTGCCGGGCTATGACTTCTGCTTCTCGGTGCGCCCGAACGTCCAGAAGAACGGCTTCGCGATCCGTCGCGGCCTGCCGTTCCGCTGCGAGGCGGAATATGAACCCCTGTCGGTCGGTGACCGGTTCCGGCGCGGCGTGGTGGTCACACTGTTCCCCGGCACTGGTAATGAAATGGCGCTGATGAACGTGCACCTGAAGTCGGGCTGCCCGGCAGGCCCGCTGACGGACTCGAACAATCCGGCCTGCGCGTATCTCGCCGCGCAGGTCGCCCCGCTGGAGGCGTGGATCGACGCGCAGGCCCGCGCGGGCCGTCGCTTCGGGTTGCTGGGCGATTTCAACCGCCGCCTCGCGCAGGAGCGCGGACCGGCGCGCGACAAGGCGGGCAG
>CAJACZ010000041.1 GCA_903938365.1 uncultured Pseudomonadota bacterium
GTCCGGCGCTGCGATGAACGGGATCCACTGGCTGTCGATGCAGCCGCCCTCAGGGCAGTCGGCGGGCTGCGGGATCTGCAGCCTGCGCTGCCCGCGCCGGAAGACCGAATGCGTGTAGACCGTGAGGCCCTTCTGGGTGGCAATCAGCTCGCCCGCATCGGAACCCTGGATAGTCGCCCACCCCGGCAATTGCGGCGCAGGCTCGAGCACGATCGCCTGCCAACCCTCGATCTCCTGGCCCCGGACTTCGCCGGGACTCACGTCGCCTGCCGGATGCCGGTACAGGGGCTTGCCCTTGAAGGCCCACTGCGGTGTGCCGTCGTCGCGGGTGACGATGGTCCAGTCCCCGAAGGCCTGGGCGGTCCACGGCGCGTTGACCGGCCGCCAGCCCTGCAGGCAGCGGCCCGTGCACTTGGGCGCCTTGCCCGGGGAGTCGGCGCCGGACGCATAGAGCGTCAGGCCCTTGGAATCGGTCAGCACGTTGCCCAGCACGGTGGCGCCGATGCGCACCTCGCGCGGCAGCGGGATCGGGCGGAACGCTGTGCGCCAGACCGAATCGACCCCGTCGCCGAAGCTCGAGCCACGCGAGGGATCCAGGGAATAGAGGTACAGGGGCTTGCCCCTGTAGGCCCATTGCAGGCTGCCGTCTTCGCGCGGGACGGTGGACCATCCTGCGACCGGCTTCGCATCAGCGGGCGCCGCCAGCGGCGGCCAGATCGTCGCGCAGGCCGCGTCGCAGCTGGAACGTCCCGGCGTGCCTTCGTCGCGATCGGTGGTGTACAGCGTCATGCCGCGCTCATCGACCAGCACCCAGCCATCGCCCCGCGCACGGACCTGCGTGCCCGGGGGCTGCACGATCGCGTTCGGCGCGGCCACGGACGCAGCCCCGGGCCAGGCGAGGGCCGCGAACGCGATCAACCACGGATTTGTGCAAGGACGCATCGGCGGGCCGCCTAGGCGAGGATCTCGGTGATGGTCTTGGACGTCTGCAGCGACTGGGTGCCCCACTTGTCGAGCGGGAGCCCCATCACCTGCATGGCCGTCAAGCCGACGCGCGTGATCGGATCGCCGTTGCCGACCACGTGCAGACCGGTCTTGATCCGCCCTCCGGCGCGACCCGCCGTGAACACCGGCACGCCGTCGATGGAGTGGACCCGGGCGTAGTTGGTTTCGGTGGCGGCGAAGATCAGCACGTTGTCGAGCAGCGTGCCCGAGCCTTCGCGGATGTTGGCGAAGGTGTCGAGGAACGTGGCGAAGCCGTCCATCTGCCGGCAGTTGAAGTCGAAGGCCACGGGCTGGTAGCCCAGCACCTTGTCCGGCGTCTCTTCGTGGGTCAGCAGGTGGTGCGTGTAGGTCTGGCCCGGGCGCCGCATGTGCGAGAAGTTGTCGCTGAAGACCATGTTGAAGATCCGGGTCTGGTTGCAGGCGACGGCCATCGCCAGCAGCTGCGACATGATCCGGTGGTTGGCGATGACCGTGTCCACCTCGAGGCCCTGCGGCTTGTTCTGCTCCTCGCCATCCCGCACCGGGCGCGGCGGCTTCAGGCAGGCCTCGGTGGGCTCCGGACGCTGCATCTGCAGGTCGAGCTGGTTCTCGAGCTGGCGGATCGAGGTGAAGTACTCGTCCAGGCGCGCCCGGTCCGCTGCACCGAGCGTCTTGTTGAGCGCGCGGCTGTCCTCGCTCACGGCGGAAAGGACGCTCTTGCGCACCATGACCTTGGGATCGGGCTTGAAGTCGGCCTTGTTGGGGTCGGCGAACTCGGCGCCGAACACGCGGGCATAGAGGCGTTCCGGCGACGCCTCGGCGGCGGCGCGGTTGTTGGTGCTGCGCGCGCTGTAGTTCTCGCGGGCGATGCCGACCGCCGTGACGTCCAGGGTCTTGAAGCGCGTGTTGGTGGCAATGGAATCGGCGATCAGCAGGTCGAGCGTGGGCGCGGGGATGTCCGTGTTGCCCGACGGCGCGGTGCCCGTGCGCGAGGCGACCCAGCCCGTGAAGTGGGTGTAGTTCGAGCGCCCGTCCAGCGGCATGTTGAAGCCGCCGAAGAAATTAAGGTTCTGCTCGTGGCGCTTGAGTGCCTTGCACTCCTCGAGGAAGCCGATGCCCGCGCTCGTCTGCGTCTTGGGCGTGATCGCATGGCCCGGCGTGTGGCCGAGGCCCCAGTACCAGGTGCCGAAGCGTACGGGCAAGGGCGCGCCGGTGCCCGCCATCGCGGTGCCGTTTTCGTTGAGGAAGCAGTCGAGGAACGGCAGCGCGATGCCGACGGACGCACCGCCCAGCAGGCCTCGCAGCACGGATCGACGATTCACGGGACGCGGCAGCAGCACGCTCATAGGGGCTCTTCCTTGGCTGAGGATGTCGAAGCCGAACGCATCGGCGCAGGCTTCACGGCAAACAGGGCATCGCTGGTGGCGATTTCGCGCAGCAGTTCGGGCAGGCGATAGCCGCCGTCCGCGAACTGCTGTTCGTAGTGGTCGAGGAGCTTCTTCTCGGTCTTGAGCGGCGTGCGGGCCGTCGCGTACGAGAACAGGCGGTTGACCACGCAGGAGGGCACGGCAGGGTTGTCGCGCATGGCGGCGCCGAGACCACCGACGTCGGCGAACTTGATGCCGTCTAGGTCGCCCGTGGCGTCGATCGGCGCACCGTCCTCGGTCGCGCGCAGCTGCCCGGCGCCGTCGAGGTTCTCCATGCCGAGCCCCACCGGATCCGTGAGCTTGTGACACCCGGCGCAGGCCGGCTGGGTGGCATGCACGGTCAGGCGCTCGCGCGCGGTGCGGTGCGGGGAATCAGGGTCGTTGAAGGCGGAGAAATCGACGTCGCCCGGCGGGTCGGGGATCTTCTGGCACAGCAGCAGCTCGCGGATGGCCCGGCCGCGCAGGGTGGGCGAACTGCGGCCGGGGTGCGAGAACAGCGCGGCGAAGCTGACCTGCGCAAGCAGGCCGGCGCGCGGATCGTCCGCCGGGAATTCGTAGGGCACCCAGCCGCCATCGGGACGCGCCACGGGCACGCGATAGATGCGACCCAGCGGCCCGCTGATGAAGGTCTTGCGCGTCGTGAAGATGTCGCGGTAATCGCCTTCCCGTGTGATCACGAGGTCGACGATCGAACGCAAGGTCTGTTCGCGGGCGTCCTGGGCCACCGCGGCGCTGAACGCCGGGTAGATGATCGAGTCCTTCTCGAGGCGGGAGAGGTCCTCGAAGGCCAGCATGTCGTTGAAGAACATGCGCATGCCGCTCTCGAGCCGGGGCGAGCCCACCAGGCGCTCCACCTGGGCATCCAGCCCGGCGCGCTCGTGAAGTTCGCCGCGTTCGGCGGCGAGGAGCAGCTGGTCGTCGGGCGTGGTGCCCCAGAGGAAGAAGCTGAGGCGCGCGGCCTTCGAATAGCCGTCGAGCCGGACCTTGCCCTTCGCATCGGGATCGGGCTCGGTCGAATCGATGACGAACAGGAACGCCGGGGACATCAGCATGCCGTGGAGGCCGGCTGCGAGGCCTTCGTGGAAGTCCCCGAGTGCGCGCGTCGCGGCCGCCGCGGCCTTGACCGGCGTCTGCAGTTCGGCGGGCGAGAGCGGGTGGCGATAGAGCAGGCGCCCGACCTGGCTGAAGAAACGGGCCGCGCAGGCCTCGTCGACCGCGGCCGGGGTGGCCGGTTTGCAGGGCATCAGGATGTCGCGGTTTTCCTCGCTCACCACCTGGGCCGCAATCGAGCGCGCCATGCGGTCGAACTGCTCCAGCCCGGCGGGCGTGACGTGGGCACGGGAGGCGCCGACGGTCAGCAGACCGTTGGTGCGCACCAGCGGGTCGAAGGCGCCGCCGACCGTGATCTGCTCGCCGAAGACGTCGGCGATGATGCTGCGGTACTGGCTCTCGGACAGCAGGCGCAGCAGCGGTTCGCCGCCTTTGGTCTCGGGCGGCGCCTTGCCGCAGCCGACGAGTGCCGCCAGCGCGAGCGACAGGAGGGCGATCAGGCGAGGTGTGCGTTTCATGAGATTTTGAGGAAAGCCTTCAGACGCTGGAGGAGCCCGCCACCGGTCGCGGTGGCCTGCGATGCGCCGGGACGGACCACAAAGGCCGCTACCGCGCTGAAATTATAGGCCGAGGACAGTGCCGTGCACTCGCCGGTGCTGGGATCCGGATAGCCGTCGGCCAGCTGGTGCGCGGCGACGTGGATCGAAGGACAGTTGGAGATGCCGGTCGACTGGATGGGGCCGAGACCGCCGATGTAGAACATAAGCTGGTCCACGCCGTAATAGCCCGCAGCCGTGCCCTTGGCGGTCGCGCCGTCGGGCGCGATCTCCAGCGTCATGCGCATGTCGCGGATCAGCTGGTTCATGTAGGTGTAGTTGCCGTAGAACGGCAGGTTGGCGTCGCCCGGCTCGGTGGTCAGGACCCCGTCCTTGATGCGACCCCGCACCGTGCTGCCGTAACGCGGCTTGCCGCCCGACATGTCGATGCGGTAGCTGCCGAAGGGCGTGAAGCGGCCCGAACCGTCGAGCGTGTACTGGTCGATGGCGCGGTAGAACGAGACCTGCACCTCGTCATCGTTGCGCGTGTCGTCGACGCCGGCGATCTCGATCAGCGTCATGCCCTTGCCGTTGGACTTGCGGTTCTCGTTTGCGTTGACTTCGTACTGGCCGTAGGACCTGAAGCCGTAGATGCAGCCGAGCAGGCGATACATCTGGTTGTCGACGCCCGCGGTGCCGTCCACGCCGGTGAATTCCTGGTGCGGGCAGGATTTCGGCGCGTCGCCGGCGCCACGGGCGCCGTCGAGGTCCATGCCGTACGAGACCTTGGACTCGACGGTGAGCAGCGGCGGATCCTTGACCACCGTGGGCTGCATGCAGACGTCTTCGCCCTTCGGGCCGCGGCGGATCGCCCTGAAGTAGCGGTCGAGGCGGCTCCTCAGGCCGTTGTCGGTGAACTGCGCGCGGTCGGCCTTGGACAGACCGCGCCACCAGATCTCGTCGTAGCCGACGTTGAAGCCTTCGGGGCACTCGTCCACGAATTTCGATTCGAGTATCGCCGTGTTCCAGGTGGTGACGACGAACCCCAGGGTGCGGCTGGCGGAAGACGGCGCGGGCGCGGTCTGCGCCGAGACCGGCAGCGCGAGGCCTGCGGCAATCGACAGCGCGCCGACGGCCAGCAGTCGTGCGGCAGCGGCGGTTGTCCTGGTCGATCTTTCATCCATGCGGTCGAATCCTCGAAACTCGCGGGGGCTGCGACGGGGCGCTACGGGCACGCACGCGTCACTCCGTCGGACATTGTGGGCAACGGCCTGCCCGGCCCGCACGTTTCACGCGCATCGTGCTCACTCAGTGGACACCGACCTTGAAGACTAGCACTGATTGCGCGGACTGGCTTCCGCAGGAAGTGCGGAGTGCGCGCGCGCAGTCCAGAATGCAGGGAGTCTGATCGCGATGGGGAAAACGACTTTGGCAACATTCTTGCGCCGGATCCATGGGCCCGCCCTGCTTGTCCTGGCATGTCTCGCGACGCCGCTCGCCCGGGCAGCCGACGACGACATCGTGTTCA
>CAJACZ010000042.1 GCA_903938365.1 uncultured Pseudomonadota bacterium
CACTGAGCGCAAGGCGCTCCTTCTCGTTGCGCTCGTGGAACAGCAGGCCGGACTGCGGGCCGACATCGAAGTGCCCAAGCACAAAGGGGATCTCGAGGCCGTGCGAGGCGCCGAGGATGCGCGAGAGATCGACGACACCATACGCTCGGCCTTGCTCATCCCAATCCCAGCGATAGGCAAACACCGGCGCACCGTGCCGGGCGAGCAGGGTCGCCAGATCGTCGACTCCGTCGGCTTTCCACAGGGTTGAACGATAGCGCGCGAGGCGGTCGTAGCCCTCCGGGTCGCGCAGCACGACGGGCGTACCCGCGACCGTGCGCACCAGCCGCGGGTCGAACGCCATGAAAATCTTGTTCTCGTCGCGGTTGGAGCCGACGATCATCGGGACATCGGTGTGCGTGGCAGGGTCCGCGAGCGAGTCGCGAAGCGTGCCGGCTCGATGCACCACGCCGTCCGCGAAAACCGACACGAACGGCTCGTAGCTCCCTGGGGTGTCGCCACGGATCGCCGCGTAGGCGACCCAGGGATCCGCTTCCCGCAGCAGCGCTGCAGCTTCGACCGGCGTGATGCGGCGCGCAAACGCTTCCGCTGCGGCGGCATCTGTGGCTTTGCCCGAGGCGACGAGCAGTCGGCGCAAGGCCGCAGCGCTGCCGCCTGGACCCTCCGGGCTCGGGGGTGGCGCGAGCTCATAGGCGTTGCTCTGCACGATCAGCTTGTGGAAAAGGCCTTTGGCCAACGGTGCTACCGCAAGCACCAGCGCATTGGTCGCACCCGCTGATTCGCCGAACACCGTGACGTTGTTCGGATCGCCGCCGAAAGCTGCCGCGTTGCGCTGCACCCAGCGCAAGGCTTCGTGGGTATCGAGATTGCCGAAATTGCCGGAACGCTCGAGCGGATCCGAGGTGGAGCCCTCCGGCGGCACGAACCAGCCCATCGGCCCGAGACGATAGTTGATCATCACGACGAGGACACCCTCGCGCTCGGCGAGCACTCCGCCCTCCCAGACCGAGGCGGCACCGATGGTATTGCCTCCGCCATGGATCCAGACCATCACGGGAAGCTTGCTGCCGGCTGATTGTGTCGGCGTGAGCTTTGGCGCATGGACGTTCAGGTAGAGACAGTCCTCGCTCCCCTGGCGTGACCCGGCGGGACCGATCCCCCCAAGCGGGGACCCGTACTGAAGGCAGGGCTCACCCGGCAGCAATGCATTGCGCGTCCCCGGCCAGGCCATCGGCGGGCGCGGAGCCCGCCAGCGTAAGTCCCCCACCGGGGGCGCGGCAAAGGGGATACCCAGCCAAGTATGGCCGCCGAACGGGTTGGCGTAGCCGAGCACGGCGCCCGTATCGAGCGTGCGCAGCGTTTCAGCGTCCCCCGGTTCGCGGTCTGCGCGGGACGGCGGATTGCTGCAAGCCGAGAGAGACAGGAACGCCAACAAGGCAGCGGCTACAGCCCACGGGCGGCGCAACAGGTATGGCATCGGATTCACGCGAGGACCCTTCGATCGACCTGATCCCAGAACAACAGTGCCCCGGGCCGGAATCGAACCCGCATGCGGGGCTCCGCTGCCCACCGACCATTCCGGCCAGTCAGCGTCTCACTCCTTGTCCGGGTTCAGGCGTACCCCAGCGACCGTGTTCGCGGCGACCTGCAGCGCGATATCGGGGGTCCGGCCGCGCTTCTTGATGAGAACATCCTCGCCATCGTCGATCTCGACATGGAAGCGCTTGCTGTCGAGCTGCGCCTTGAGCGCATCGCGGATCACGCGTGCGACGGCGTTCTCGCCGGTGCCCTTGGCGATCGCTACCGTGACTTCCTGGTGGGATTCGCCTTTGGGGGTGATGTGCAGGACCACTCGGCCATCGCTGTCGGCGCCGCCGCTGCATTCAATCCGCCACTTGTTGGAGTAGTCCGAGAGGTCGGGCACGACGGCATCGATTCCGGCACCTGCCACTTTCGCGACCGCGCCGATGCCTGCACCGGCAACGGCGACGGCGCCGGTCGTGATGGCGGCCGCGGCACAGCCGCTGAGCGCGACCAGGGCGGCGAGGGTCGATAGGATCCTGACGGCGCGGAGGGGCGCACCATGGCAGGTCGAGAGGGGATGGGGCATGGAGGACACTCCTGTCTGGGTCGAGCGATCCGGGCGTCGCTCTACCCTGTCTGTCGGGTCAAGGATGGTGAACCCCTTCTATCTTACGCCTCTCCGGCCGGATGCTGGAGAGGCGCGGGCTGATCGAACGCGCCAAGCGCCGCGCGTGCGCCGCCGCGGCAGGGCACGTTGCGGTGAGGCTGACGCCACCAGTGCCGCGAGCAGCATCGCGCCGATGCCGCCCGCCGCGAGTTCGGCTGGACTGCCCATCAGGCGCACCGCCGGCGTCTGCACCGCGTCCAGGGTCACGGGGGTGCAGCCCTGCGCCTCCACTGCAGCGCGCGATCTTCGAGGCGGCTGTAGCGGGTCACGATCAGATCGCGGAGATAGTTCTG
>CAJACZ010000043.1 GCA_903938365.1 uncultured Pseudomonadota bacterium
GAGCCGCATCCCGGGGGCTTCGCCTACGGCGCGGACCTGGTCGCCGGCCTGCGCCGCGTCGCCGACTTCGACATCTCGGTCGCCGCCTATCCGGAGGGGCACCCGGAGGCCAGCTCCGCCCAGGCGGATCTCGACAACCTCAAGGCCAAGATCGACGCGGGGGCGACCCGCGCCATCACGCAGTTCTTCTTCGATACCGACGACTATCTGCGCTTCCGTGATCGCTGCGTGGCAGCAGGCATCGGCGTGAGCATCGTGCCGGGCATCCTGCCCATCACGCGCTTCCCGCAGGTCACGCGCTTCGCCGCGCGTTGTGGCGCCCGGATACCCGACTGGCTCGCCGAGCGTTTTGCCGGGCTCGACGACGATCCCGACACCCGTCGCCTGATTGCCGCCAACGTCGCCATCGAGCAGGTGTCGCGGCTGCGTCGTCATGGGGTGAGCGAGTTCCATTTCTACACGCTCAACCGCGCCGAACTCAGCTATGCGATCTGCCATGCGCTGGGGTTGCGACCCGCGGCGGCCGCCACCCCGGCGGTGGGTTCATGAGCGCCCGTCGCGCGGCGCGCCCGGCGCGCCCGGCGCGAACACCGGCAGAGCATCCGGCTGATTGCGACTGCGTGCGCCACAACCGGCGGCTGCCCGGGCTGCCCGGGCTGCCCGGGCTGGCGCAGGCTGCGCAGGGCGCGCAGCAGGCCGCCGCCGCACCGTATGCCGTGGGCGCACTGGACAGCCGCGCCCGCGAGGCCAGGGTCACGCGCCTGCGCAAGCTCCTCGAGGAGCGCATCGTGCTGCTCGACGGCGCGATGGGCACCATGATCCAGCGCCACAAGCTCGACGAGGACGGCTATCGGGGCGAGCGCTTCCGCGGCTTCGGTCGCGACCTGCGCGGCAACAACGACCTGCTCACGCTGACCCAGCCGCAGCTGATCGCCGGGATCCACCGCGCCTACTTCGAGGCCGGTTCGGACATCGTCGAGACCAACACCTTCAACTCGACCGCCACCGCCCAGGCCGACTACGGCATGGAGGCGCTGGTGCCCGAACTGAACTATCGCGCCGCGCGGCTCGCGCGCGAGGTGGCCGACGAGGTCGCCGCACGCACCGGTTCGCCACGCTTCGTGGCGGGCACGCTGGGCCCCACCAACCGCACCGCGTCGCTGTCGCCGGACGTCAACGACCCGGGGATGCGCAACGTCAGCTTCGACGAGCTCGTCGCCACCTACGGCGACGCGACGCGGGCGCTGGTGCAGGGCGGTTCGGACCTGATCCTGATCGAGACCGTGTTCGACACGCTCAACGCCAAGGCCGCGCTCTACGCGGTGCGCGCGGTGCTGTCCGAGGCGAGCCTCGACCTGCCGGTCATCATCTCGGGCACCATCACCGACGCTTCGGGCCGCACGCTCTCCGGGCAGACCACCGAGGCCTTCTGGAATTCCATCCGCCACGGCGACCTGCTCGCCGTGGGCCTCAACTGCGCCCTCGGTGCCAGCGAACTGCGGCCCTACGTCGAAGAACTCGGCAGGGTCTCGGACCGTTACGTCTGCGCGTATCCGAACGCGGGCCTGCCGAACGCCTTCGGCGAATACGACGAGACGCCGGAAGAGATGGCCGCGATCCTCGCCGAGTTCGCGAGTTCCGGGCTGCTCAATATCGTGGGCGGCTGCTGCGGCACCACGCCCGACCATATCCGCCTGATCCGCGAAGCGGTCGCGCCGTCGCCCGCGCGCACCCGGTCGAGCGTGCCGGTCAAGTGCCGGCTGTCGGGCCTCGAGCCCTTCAACATCGGCGAGGACAGCCTGTTCGTGAACGTGGGCGAGCGCACCAACGTCACGGGTTCCGCGAAGTTCCGCAAGCTCATCGAGGCCGGGGACTACGGCGCGGC
>CAJACZ010000044.1 GCA_903938365.1 uncultured Pseudomonadota bacterium
CATAGACGAACACCAGCTCGTGGTTCTGGCGGTGGCCGTGCTCGCGGATGTGGCAGCCCGGCGGCAGCAGCTGGGTGCCTGCCGAAAAATCGTCATAGGGCGTGTTGCCGGGCGTGAACTTCACGGTGACGTAACCCCGCGAGGGCAACGGCTGCCAGAGCGACACCCCGTCATCGGGTCCGCTGATGACGGCCGTGGGCTGGTGGACGTTGCCGATGCTCATGGGGGGGCTATCTCCCGATCCGTGCGGTGAGGAACTCGAGTACACGTGCGTTGTACTCCTCCGTGACCGTCTGCGGGCAGAAGTGTCCGCCGGACGGCAGCACCGCCAGCGTAGCCCCGGGAATGCGCTGCGCGAGCTCCTCGGACAGGCCAGGCGGCGTGAGCTGGTCGTCCTTCGCGCCGATCACGAGCGTGGGCGTGCGGATGCCCGCCACGCGGTGCCGCAGGTCATGGGCCATCACGGCGTTGAGGCGGCCGAGCTCGACTTCGAGGCCGGCGAACTCGGCGAGTCGCTCGCGGAAATAGGACTGCGTGTCGCGGAAGCGGTCGGCCAGCCACCACGCCGGCGCGGCCAGCAGCGTGCCCACCATCAGGTAGTTCAGCGGCCCGGAGTTGACCAGGATGTCGCGCCGGGTGTGGAAAGTCTGCAGGAACAGGGGGGTGGGGCCCGCCCAGCTGGCGCTCAGCACCAGGGACTTCAGGCGCTCCGGGGCGCGCAGCGCAATGTGCTGGCCGATCGCGCCACCGGTCGAGTGGCCGACGAGGTGGGCGCTCTCGAGGCCCAGCGCGTCCATCAGGCGCAGCAGGTCGTCCGCCAGCTCGCCCGCATTGGACACCAGCGGTCCCGGCCCCGAGCGGCCGACGCCGCGGTGGTCGTGCAGGATCACGCGGAAATGCCGCGCGAAAGCCGGCACCTGGTGCGTCCAGAAACGGCCGACGCCGCCGAGCCCGGCGACCAGCAGCAGGGGCTCGCCCGCGCCATGTTCCTCGACGTAGAGTTCTGCGTGGCCGATGGAAACCCGCCGGCCCTGGGTGGTGTCGTTCATGCGGGGAATTCTCGCGGCGCCACCGGGCGCGCTGCCAATACATTGTGGCCCCGCTGCCATGCGCCGGCTCTATGGCAACCCGCGTCGATTCGATTGTCGGGGCGGGCGGCTGTTGGTTGAATGAACCTCACCTACTGAGTCACTCATTCCGGAGCCGAGCCCATGGCACTCAACCGCAGCCCCCAGAACCCGATCACGCAGGACGACATCGACACCTACGAGCGCGACGGCGCGGTGGTGCTGCGGGGCGTCTGCAACCAGGACTGGATCGACCGCCTGATGCCGCTGGCGCTGCGCATCGCGGCCGGCAAGGAGGACTTCGGCCTGCTGCCGAGCTACCCCGGCCGCTATATGTCGCGCACCATCCCCGAGTTCCGCGAACTGGCCTTCAACTCGCCGCTCGCCGAGGCCGCCTGCCGCGTCATGGGCTCGAAGGAAGCGCATTTCTTCTTCGACGAGATCTTCGCGAAGGGGCCCGAGTCCCAGGAAAAGACCATCTGGCACACCGACCGCATGGGCTGGCCGGTGAGCGGCAAGATGGTGCCCTCACTGTGGATGCCGCTGACGCGCGTCACGCAGGCCAACTGCCTTGAGGTGATCGCGGGCTCGCACGTGCAGGACGTGCGCTACTGGCTGTTCTCGCCCAACGCCCGCAAGATGATCAAGCCGCCGGACCGCGTGCCGCACCCGGACTGCGAACCGCTGCGCAAGGATCCTTCGGTGCGCTTCCTCAAGTGGGACATGGAACCCGGCGACGTGCTGATCGTGCACCCCTGGGCCCTGCACTACTCGGGCGGCAACCCGGAACCCTTCTGGCGCATCGCGGTCTCGGTGCGCATCTTCGGCGACGACATCCGCTGGGATCCGCGCCCGGACTGCGTGAACCTCGCGGGCGTGAGCCACGACGAGATGATCCAGGGCGAGCGGCCCGGCGGCGCGCTGTGCCCGCTGGTGTGGTCCGAGGACGGCCGGCGCGACGATGCCGACGCGACCTTCCCGCGCGGCTTCTCCACCACCTGGACCCGCGCCCGGCGCGCCGACGTCAACGAGTATGATGTGTTCGCCCAGAACCTCGCCCAGGCCAGGCGCGAGGCGGAAGCCGCGGCAGCCGCGCAATAGACCCCTGCGGATTTCCGGGAGACGACCACCATGGACAGAGGACACACCGGGCTGCTGCCGCGTACGCCGCGGCTCGAGGACGAGAGCTACCTCGCCTTCATGGAAAGCTACCGCAACCATGCCATCCGCGGCATGTTCCCGCATATCGCGCAGCTCGCCGGCGCCGCCGAAGCCAGCGGCGGTTCAGCCGATGAACAGGCCTACGTCCGCACCTGGAAGCGCATGATGCGCAGCCAACAGCAGCTGACCTGGCAGAAGCTGCAGGACAGCTTCCACGCTGACGCCGCCCACTACGAGGCGGAACTGAAGGCCGCCGAAGTCGCGCGGCCGGGCCGCCTGCATTACGACCCGGCCTTCGTCACGCCGAAGTACGCCTCGCTCGATATCCACCTGCAGCCGGGCGGCTACGTCGGCGACCCGCTCGCCGGTTATGTGTTCCACCACGGCACCAAGGTCTTCTACCAGGGCGAGAACGACCAGGACCAGCTGCACCAGCAGGTCGTGGACTTCGTGCGCGCACCCGAGGATGGCAAGGTCCAGCGGGTACTCGACCTCGGCTGCTCGATCGGCCAGTGCACCACCGCGCTCAAGCAGCGCTTTCCGGATGCGGAGGTCACGGGCCTCGATGTCGGGCTGCCGATGGTGCGCTACGCCCACAAGCGCGCGGTCGACCTCGGCATCGACGTGCACTTCCGCCAGGGGCTGGCCGAAGACACCCAGCTGCCTTCCGGTCAGTACGACGTCATCCTCGCCTACATCCTGTTCCACGAAGTGCCGGAACGGCTCTTCCGCACGATCATCGGCGAAGTGCACCGGCTGCTGCGCCCGGGCGGCACGTTCACGGTGGTGGATGCGCCGAACGACACGGCGCTGGGCGCCGGCAACCGCCTCTGGCTGAAGTTCGACGCACGCTACAACTGCGAGCCCTACTCACCCGCTTTCGTCGCCAGCGATCTCGCCGGCATGCTCGAGGCGGCAGGCCTGCGCGTCGCGAGCCGCGGTCCCACCCCCACGTTCCTGAGCTGCACGACGGCCGTGAAGGACGCGCGTGGCGGCTGACCCGCTCGACGGCTTCCGCGACATCCTCGGCGCCGACCATGTGGTCACGGCCGCCGCACAGCGGCAACTGCTCTCGCAGGACGTCTACCGCGCCGGCACCGTGCCGCTCGCGGTGCTGCGCCCGGACTCCACCGCGGCCGTGGCCGGCCTGGTCCGGCACGCGCGAGCCGAGGACATCGCGCTGTTCGTGCGCGGCGGCGGCATGTCTTATACCGACGCCTACCTGCCGGACCGCGAACGGGCCGCCATCGTCGACCTGGGCCGCATGGACCGCATCCGCGCCATCGAGGCGCCGGACCTGCACGCGACCGCCGAGGCGGGCTGCACCTGGGCGGCCTTCGATGCGGCGGTAGCGCCGCACGGCCTGCGCGCCCGCTTCTGGGGCCCGATGTCCGGTTCACGCGCCACGCTCGGCGGCGGCATGTCGCAGGGCGCGGCAACCTTCGGCTCAGGCATCCACGGCACTTCGGCGAGCGCCGCGCTCGCCTTCGAGGTGGTGCTCGGCGACGGCAGCGTGCTCACCACGGGCACCGCCGGGGCGCCGCACCACGCACCGTTCTTCCGCGCCTACGGACCGGATCTCACCGGCCTCTTCACCGGCGACGCCGGCGCGCTCGGCATCAAGACCGCCGTGTCGCTGCAGCTCGAGCCGCGTCCCGGCGCCAAGGGCAGCGCATCGTTCGCGTTCGGCAGCTTCGAGGCGATGCGCGCCGCGGTGTCCGAAGTCTCGCGGCATGGCCTCGCGACCGAAGTGTTCGGCGTCGAGACCGCGCTGGCGCGTCTCGCCGCGGGCGAGGCGGCACTCATGACCGACCTGCGCGCGCTGTGGGCCGTGGCCCGCGCGCAGCCCGGTCCGCTCGCCGCGCTCAGGCAGGCTGCGCGCATCGCGCTCGCCGGGCGGCGCTTCCTGGCCGACTCGACCTACATCGCGAATTTCCTCTGCGAGGCCGCCGATGCGCCGCGCCTCGCGCTGACGCTGGCGCAGCTGCGCCGCATCGTGCGCGCGCGCGGCACCGAGGTCGCCAACACCATGGCGGCCGTCGTGCAGTCCACGCCCTTCCCGGCGCCCATGGTGCTCGGGCCGGGCGGGCGGCGCCTGCTGCCGTTGCACGTGATCCTGCCGCACTCGCGCGTCGACGCCTTCCACGCCGCCTTCGACGCGCTGCGCCAGCGCGAGGCCGCCCGGATGGCGGAGCATCGCGCGCTGGCCTTCGTGGTGTTCGCCGGCGTCGGTCCCTCGGCGCTGCTCTATGAGCCGGTGATCTACTGGGAAGACGAATGGCCGGAGCTGCATCGCGCGACGATGCCGCCCGAGCTGCTGGCGCTGATGCAACCCGGCGCCGCCAACCCCGCCGGGCGCGCCTACGTCGAAGCGCTGCGCGTCGAGATCATCGAGCTGATGCTGGCGCACGGCGGCGCGCACCTGCAGATCGGCCGCGCCTATCCGTTCCTCCGCGAGCGCCCCGCGCCCTTCACCTCGATGGTCCACGCCCTGAAGCAGGCCACCGACCCCGGCAACCTCATCAACCCGGGCGCCCTCGGCCTCGGCGCGCCCGCGCGGGGCCAGGAGCCGGCCCGATGAGCAGCGCAGCCCCGATCGCGATCATCGGCGGCGGCATCGGCGGCCTCTGCGCGGCCATCGCGCTGCAGCGCGCGGGCTTGCGCGCGCACGTGTACGAGCAGGCGCTGGTGCTGGGCGAGGTCGGCGCCGGCCTGTCGGTGACGCCGAACGCCGTGAAGGGGCTCGACTGGCTGGGCATCGGCGCAGCCTTGCGCGCACTCGCCGACGAGCCGCCGCGCATGCTCACCTGCCACTACGCCACCGGGCAGGTGCTGGTGGACATCGACCGCAGCGACACGCTGCAGCGCTACGGCGCGCCCTACCTGCAGATGCACCGTGCCGACCTGCACGCGCTGCTGGTCGCACGCCTGCGCGAACTCGACCCCGACGCCCTGCACACCGGCTGCGCGTTCCGCTCGCTCACCGACGACCCCCGCGCAGACACCGTCGAGATCCGCTTCGAGGACGGCCGCAGCGAGCGCGCCAGCGCGGTGATCGGCGCCGACGGCCTGAAGTCAGCCCTGCGGCGCGAGGTGTTCGGCGCCGATGCGCCGACCTTCTCGGGCTACGTGGCCTGGCGCGGCCTGGTGCCGCGTGAAGCGCTCGGCGGGCGCGTGCTCAGCGCCGGTTCCGCCGTGGCGGCCGGGCCGGGGCGCCTGTTCGTGCGCTACCCCGTGCGCCACGGCGCGCTGGTCAACTACGTCGCTTTCGCGAAGCAGTCGAGCTGGGCGCCGGAGGGCTGGTCGCAGGGCGGCAGCGTCGACGAGGCACGCGAGGTGCTCGCCGGCTTCCACGAAGAAGTGCTTGCGATCCTCGCCGCCACGCCCGGCGGCCGTTGCCACAAGTGGGGACTGTTCGCGCGCGAGCCGCTGCCGGCCTGGGTGGCGGGCCGCGTCGCGCTGCTCGGCGACGCCGCGCACCCGATGCTGCCGTGGTTCGGCCAGGGCGCCGCGAGCGCCATCGAGGACGGCGTGCTGCTCGGCCGGGCGGCGCAGGCCTCAACCTCGATCGCCGAGGGCTTCCGTCGCTACGAGGCCGCGCGCCACGCGCGCGTCACGCTGGTGCACCGCGAATCCGCCGCGGGCGGCGAGCGGCTCTCGGGCGCGAACCCGGAGAAGCTCAGCAACGCCACGGTCAAGAACGAAGACACTCTCGGCATCTTCACCTACGACCCGGTCACGGTGGCGCTGCCGGACTGAGCGGGATACGCCTCAGGAATACGCCAGGCGACAGATGACGAACGCTGTTGCACGTGCGCTTGATCGTGGGCTCAGGCAGCACCGCTCCACAGCCGGAACTTGATCTGTTTCGATGCAGATTGAAAGTCGTTGTCAGTGCTGAGTAGAACCAGGTCATGCCTCAAGCACAGTTGAACCAGTACTACGTCGATCGTTCCGATCTGAATGCCGTTTCTTCGGCAGGTGTTGCGCACCTCGGCGGCTTCAATGTGGTCCTCGCGATCCGGCTGAAGAAAAGCCAACGCGGCGAATCGCTCAATCAGCTGGCTGCGCGCCCTCGAGTGCGGGCCGAAGCACCTCTACGGCCGGGATCGAAGCCTCAGCGTCGCGACGGAAGGCCAACGACCAGACAGACGTGTCGACGAGCAGGCTCACGACCGTCGAGCACGCTCAGCCTTGTAGTCAAAAGTGGAGTCCCACTCGAGCTTGCCAAACAGTTCGGCAATCCGTCGCTGCTCGCAACGAGCGATGAACTCCTGAAGCGCCCGCGTGACAGCCGCCTTCTTGGTCGGTTCACCGCTCACCCGGAAGGCGCGGTCCAGGAGGTCCTGATCGAGTGCAAGATTGGTGGCCATGTGTGTAGCTCCTCGGTGATCAGTTTACACACGCGCGCAGCCGACGGCAGCGGGATGCGGCCCGCGACATCGCCTTCGCCACCACCCTTGAAGTCTGACGCACGGGCCGGAAACCGGGATCGTGGGACCGGATCCATGATGTCGGGCGAGTCCAGATAGTCTTCGGCGCTCGTTCGGGTCCGAAGCCAGATGAGCGAGAGGGAGAAAAGACAGGGCAATGACTCCCGCACCACGCGTTGCCTGACTCGCTGGATTGCGCGGGCGCGATCAATAGGGGACGTGGGCTGGTGCACAAGGTCCCTGTATGAAGCCTGACGTTCGAGCTGAGCGGCACGTCCACCGTTCCGCACTGAGCCC
>CAJACZ010000045.1 GCA_903938365.1 uncultured Pseudomonadota bacterium
ATGCGGTTGCCGATCCAGGCGCGGTCGATGCCGCGCTGGCGCCGGTTTGCCATGCGCTGCAGGTGCATGACTTCCTGGTGATACGCGCGGTTGTTGTGCATCACGCTCAGCAGCGGGATCCGGTGATGCACCGCGGTCCAGATCGCGCCCGGTGCGTACATGAGGTCGCCGTCGCACTGGATGTTGATCGACAAGCGTCCGTGCGCGCGGTGGGCGAGCGCGGCGCCCACCGCCGCCGGCAGCCCGTAGCCGACGCCGGCGCCGCCGGCGTGGCCGATGAAGCGGTAGTGCGCATCGAAGTCCCACATGCGGTGCGGCCAGCCCGAGAGCCAGGCGTCGGCACTGACCAGGGCCCAGTCCTCGGCCTTGATCGCCTGCCAGATCTCGGCGCTGAGCCGCGCGGTGGAGATCGGGCTCGCGTCCCAGCCGAGCGTGGCGTTCTCGAGCGCAGCCGCCTGCGCCTCGGCACGCAGCTTGGCCATGGCGGCACGGCGCGTATCGATCGCGCTGCGGCGCCGCGCGTCGATCAGTGCGCGGCAGGCCTCGATCAGCGCGGGCAGCGTCGCCTCGGCATCGCCGGCGATCGCGAGGTCCAGCTCGGCATAGCGCTGGAAGTCCTGGTAGTTGGACTTGAGATACAGCTCGGTGGAGGCGATGCCGATCAGCCGCGTACCCGGCCGGGTGCGCGGCCCATAGTCCCGCGGGATGTTGTCGAAGAATTCATTGACCGTGCCCCAGTAGTCGGTGAGTTCGAGGCCGAGGATCACGTCGGCGCGGCGGATCAGGCTGCCGCCGCGCTCGGTCAGCGACAGTTCGTGCGTGTTGGGGAAGTTCATGCGGCCGCCCTGGTCGATCACCGGGGCGCCGAGCGTCTCGGCGAGCTCGACCAGCAGCGCGACGCCGGCGGGCGTGCGCGCCGCACGATCGGCGACCAGCACCGGCAGCTCGGCGCCGACCAGCCACTTGGCCGCTTCGCGCACCGCACCGCTGTCGCCGGCGGGCGCGGTCGGCAGGGTGAGGCGCGGCACCCCGGGCGCTTCGTGCCCGGTCATGGCCTCTTCCTGGAGATCGGAGTCGGCGACGATCATCACCGGCTCCATCGGCGGCGTCATCGTGATCTTCCAGGCCCGCACCAGCGATTCGCCGAAGTGCCGCAGCGACGCCGGCTGGTCGTCCCATTTCACGTAGTCGCGGACGATCGACACCGGGTCCTGGGCGGTGTGGCTCCATTCCACGCCCGGCCGGCGCTTGGTGGCGTTCACCCCGTTGCCGAGGATGCCGATCAGCGGCACGCGATCGCACCAGGCGTTGTAGACCGCCATGGCGGCATGCTGCAGCCCCACCGTGCCGTGGGCCATGAACGCCATCGGCTTCAGCGCCACCTTGGCGTAGCCGTGCGCCATCGCCACCGAGCTTTCCTCGTGCAGGCAGGTGATGAACTCCGGGGCGCGGTTGCCGCCGTAGTTGATGATCGATTCGTGCAGGCCGCGGAAGCTGGAGCCCGGGTTCGAGGCGATGTACTCGATGCCGAGCGACTTGATGACGTCGACCATGTAGTCGGAGCCCGGCCGACCGTCCAGCGTCCCGGGCGCCGGTGCAGGGGCTGCGGGGGCAGCGCCTGGCGCAGCCGGCGGCGCCGGTGCCGCGGACGCTTCCGGCACTGCCGCGCCGGGCAGCGCCGAGCCTGCACTGGCGAGCGCGACACCCGACAGGAATCCCCGCCGTCCGACCATCCCGGTCTGTTTCTCGTCTGCCATGCCGGTCCGTGCTCCTCAGCGACTGCCGGCGGGCAGCGCGAACGCAATCATGTAGTCGCCGATCGGCGTGCCGACCTGCGCATTGCCGCCCGCGGCGATCACCACGAACTGACGGCCGTTGACCATATAGGTCATAGGCACCGCCATGCCGGGCACCGGCAGGTCCACCGACCACAGTTCCTTGCCGCTGACGGTCTCGATCGCGCGCAGCTTTGAATCCATGGTGGCACCGATGAAGGTCACGCCACCGGCGGTGGTGATGGGCCCCGCGACGTTGGGCGACCCGAGGCCTGCGCCCTTGGGGATGCTGATGCCCGCCTTGCGGATCTGGCCGAGCGGGATCTGCCAGCGCATCTTGCCGGTGTCCATGTCGAGCGCGGCCAGCGTGCCCCAGGGCGGCGGCGTGCAGGGAATGCCGAGCGGCGATTGGAAGAGCTCGCCCTCGATCCGGTATGGAGTGCCGATCAGCGGACGCGTGAGGTAGTCGCGCGGGAGTTCCTTGTCTTCGGTGTCCGCGTTCTTCTTGGCCACCACGCGCAGCACGGTGGCGAGATTCTCGGCCTTGATGACCAGCAGGTTGCTCTGCGGATCGTAGGACGCGCCGCCCCAGTTGCCACCGCCCAGCGCGGACGGGAACAGCAGCGAGCCGCGGACCGAGGGCGGGGTATACATGCCCTCGTAACGCAGTTCGTCGAACTTGCGCTGGCAGGCCATGCGGTCGAGCGGCGTGAGGCCGAACAGTTCCTCGCGCTTCATGGTCTGGCGCGCGAAGGGCGCCATGCCGGCAGGCACGGGCTGGGTCGGGGAGGCCTTTTCGCCGGGGACATCGGAGGCGGGCACGGGACGCTCCACGATGGGCCACAGCGGTTTGCCGGTCGCGCGCTCGAAGCCGAACAGCCAGCCCATCTTGGTCTGCAGCAGCGCCGCCGGAACCACGCGTCCGCCGCGCCGGATGTCGACCAGCAGCGGATGGCCGACCAGGTCGTAGTCGAAGAGGTCGTGGCGCACGACTTGGCGGGACCAGACGACCTCGCCCGTATCACCGCGCAGCGCGACGATCGAGTTGGCGAGCGGGATGTCGAACAGCCGGCCGCCGCCGTAATAGTCGGTGGACGGGCTGGTGGTCGGCAGGAACACCAGGTTCAGCTGCGGATCGACGCTGATGGTCGACCAGACGTTGGCCGCTCCGCTCGAATTGCGGCGGTCGGCGGGGATGGGATCGAACTCCCAGCGCAGCTGGCCGGTGCGCACGTCGAAGGCGCGCACCATGCCGTCCTTGGCGTTGGCGATGCCGTCGCTCACCGACATGGCGGAGATCACGAGGTCACCGAGCACCGCCGGCGGCGAGGTGGCCGAGCCCGCGAAGCTCTCGCCGTGGTTCTCGTAGTCGGTGTGGGCGGCGTAGCCGGAGTGCCCCTTGGCCGCCCCGAAGTCCGCGCAGGGCAGGCCGGTATCGGCATCGAGCGCATAGATGCGCGCGGCGTCGCCGTTCTTGAAGATGCGGCGAGCGCAGGCCGCGGGCTTCGCGGCGGGGGCGGCGGGCGTGACGGTTGCGGCAGTCGCGGCGCTCGCGGCGCCTTCCCAGTAGGCCACGCCGCGGCAGCGCCCGGGCATCGCCAGCGGCGGGCTCAGGGCGGCACGACCGGAGCGCGGGTCGGCACGGTGCGGATCGAAGGACCAGCGTTCCTTGCCGGTCGCGGGATCCAGGGCGATCACCCGGTTCATCGGCGTGCAGAAGTACAGCGTGCCATTGGCGTGCAGCGGCGTGGCCTGCAGCACCGTGCCCTTGGGCAGCGGCGCGTCGACGAAGTCGCCGGAGCGGTGCACCCAGACCTGCTTGAGCTGGCCGACGTTGCGCGTGTTGATGGTCGCGAGGGGCGAGTGCTGGCTGCCACCCGGATCGCGCCCGAAGGCGGGCCAGTCGGCGCCGGCGGCGGACGACGGCGGGCTGGTGGCGACGGCAGCCAGCGTGAACAGGGCCGCAAGGGCGGCGGACGAGACTCGGGGCATGGGCGATCCTCCGTGGAACGCAGTGACGATACGCCACCGCGCGCCGTCCGCGCGACCGGTCAACGGTCGCGACGCAATCGCTCGATTCCGCCGAGCGCGAACTCCGTGATGTGGTCGGTGAGTTCGTCCGGCGCCTGCGCGTCGTGGCGGAACTGCGGATCCACCATGGGCAGTGCCTTGCGCACGAACATGAAATACGCGCACTGCGAATAGATACTGCGGACGCAGCGCGCGGCGAGGCGCGGGTCGGCATGCGGCCCGAGCAGGCCCTGCACGGCGCTGGCGAGCGCGCTCTGCTGCGAAGCCCCGGGCCCCATGCTGGCGAACGCCGGGCTGGGATTGAGCAGTTCAAGCGCGTAGAGGCGCGGCAGCAGCGAATCAGGGTCGAGCAGGAAGCGCACCAGGCGACGCACCGCAGCGCGCAGCGCAGCCTCGGGAGCACCCTCGGCGCGCTCATCGGAGCGCTGCGGGTGCCGGGCCTCCGAGAGCGCGACCTGATGGCGCAACACCTCGGCATAGAGCGCCTGCTTGCCGCCGAAGTGGTAGTTGATCGAGTTCAGGTTGGTGCGCGCGCGCGCGACGATGTCGCGCACCGTGGCGGCCTCGAAACCGCGCGCGGCGAACTCCTCGCTGGCCGCATCCAGCAGCCGCCGGCGCACGTCCTGCTCGTCGCTGCCGGGCGGCAGGTCCGCCGGAGCCTGGCTTCCGGCATCCATGAGGCGGTCAGTCATGTGGATCGTGCTCGCATTCCCCATTTTAAACACTTGTAATAAACAAATGTAATATCTCTTTGTTGCGCTACCCCGCGCAGCATGAAGTTTTTCAGGAGCCCGCCATGTCCCCTTCCCGCCGTCTCGTTCTCGCTGTTGCGCTGCTGCTGACGGGACCCTCGCTCGCCGCCGCACAGGGCAAGACAGTGATGGACGTGATCAAGGGCGAGCCCCAGTTCTCGACGCTGGCGGCAGCCATCGAGGCCGCCGGCCTTGCGGCGGCGCTCTCCGGTGCGGACGAAGTCACCGTGCTGGCGCCCACCAACGAGGCCTTCGCCGCACTGCCGGCCGGCGCCCTCGAGAACCTGCTGAAGCCCGAGAACCGCGGTCAGCTCAGCGCTGTGCTGCAGCACCACGTCATCGCCGGCCGGCTGGGTCGCGACGACATCAAGAAACGTCGTGAGCTCACGCCACTGTCGGGCAAGTCCCTGAGCGTGGAACTCAAGCGCGGCAACCTCGAGATCGGCGGCGCGCGGCTCGCCAGCCGCGACCGCAGCGCCGACAACGGCGTGGTGCATACGAGCGGCGCCGTGCTGCTGCCCTGAGGTCGGTCGCGGGACGTTGACGCGCCGCGCCGCGCTGGGTCAGTCTGCGCGACATGAACACACCTCTGGTCCTGATTGCTGCGCTGGCGCTGTCCGTAAGCTCCCTTGCCGCAGCGCGACTGCCTGCCGCCGGTGCCGCCGCGGCGGCCACCCCGCCCCCCGCGCCTGCCGCCACATCCACGCCCTGCCCGGCGTTCCTGGACCGCGATTTCCGCAAGCTGCACAGCAGTGCCACGGTCAACCTCTGCAAGGCCCACGCCGGCAAGCCGCTGCTGATCGTCAACACCGCGAGCCACTGCGGCTATACGCCGCAGTTCAAGAGCCTGCAGGCGCTGCACGACAAGTACGGCAAGCGCGGGCTGGTGGTGGTCGGGTTCCCGTCCAACGACTTCCGCCAGGAAGCCGACGCGCAGGCCGAGACGGCCGAAGTCTGCTACGTGAACTACGGCGTCACGTTCACGATGGTCGAGCCCGGCGCCGTCACGGGCCGCGACGCCAACCCCGTGTTCGCCGAGCTTGCGCGGCAGTCCCGCGAACCGCGCTGGAACTTCAACAAGTACCTCGTGACCGCCGACGGCAAGGTCGCCGCGTACTTCGGCAGCGGGGTCGCGCCCGATTCGGCGCAGTTCACGCAGGCGGTGGAGAACCTGCTGCGCTGAGGCCGCGCAGCGCCCGGCCGGTGCTGCGGCGCTGACTCAGGCAGTGACCAGCGGCAGGCTGCGCACGGGCTTGCCGCGCAGGCGCGCCAGCGCATTGGCCACCGCCGGCGCGGTCGGCGGCAGCGGCGGCTCGCCGACACCACCCAGCGGCTCGCCGGACACCACTATGTGGGTCTCGACCACCGGCGGCGCCTCGTTGATGCGCAGCAGGCGGTAGCTGTCGAAGTTGCGCTGCTGCGCGGCGCCCCCCGCCAGGGTCGCCGCCTCGTACATCGCCGCGGACAAGCCCTGCAGCACGCCGCCCTGCATCTGCGAGTGCACGCCGTCCGGCGTCAACACGTCACCGCAGTCGAGCGCCGCCACGATGCGATGCACCCTCGGCACCCCGCCCTCGCCCAGCGACACCTCGGCCACCTGCGCGCACAGCGAGCCATAGGATTCGTAATACGCGAGGCCCAGCGCATGGCCCTCGGGCAGCGGCCGCCCCCAGCCTGCCCGGGCCGCCACGGTGTCGACCACCCTGAGCGCGCGGGCATCGTGCGCGAGCAGTTCGCGACGCAGCGCGAGCGGATCCTTGCCCGTGGCGAGCGCCACCTCGTCGATGAACACCTCGAGGAAGAACGCGTTCTGCGTCGCGCCCACCGCGCGCCACGGCCCGACGGGGAAGTGGTTGTGGCGCATCGCGTAGTCGAAGCGGCGCGCGCCGACCCGGTAGCGGCACTCCGCCAGGTGCTGCAGTGCCTGGGAATCCACATAGGTGTCGCGGTCCGCGGCCTCCTGCGCCTGTTGCAGGCTGCGGCCCGTGGCGGGTCCCGACGTGCGCACGTGCAGCCCGACCACCCTGCCTTCGGCATCGAGTGCCGCGGTAAGGCGCGCCATCGCGCAGGGGCGGCCGTAGCCCGCCAGGAACTCGCCCTCGCGGGACCAGAAGAACTTGACCGCCCGACCGCCCATGGCCCGCGACGCGAGCACGGCGCCCGCCACGCCGTCATCCATGATGCGACGGCCGAAACCGCCGCCCACCAGCGTCGTGTGCACGCGGACCTGCTCGACCGGCACGCCCAGGGTACGGGCCGCGGCATTACGCGCACGGTCCTGCGCCTGCGTCGGCGCCCACAGGTGCCACACGCCGTCCGGGTCGCGTTCCACCGTGCAGCTCCAGGGCTCCATGGGCGCATGGTTGAGATAGGGCACCTCGTAATCGGCCGTGATCACGCGCGCGGCGGCGTCACGCACGGCCGCGAAACCGTCGTCCTTCAGGACGGCGCGGCTCTCGGCGCCGAGGCCTTCGCGCATGCGGGCCGTCATGGTCGCCGAATCCAGCGTATCGCCGGGCGTCGCCGTGAACTCCAGCTGCAGGGCGTCTGCGGCGCGCAGCGCGGCCCACTGGCTGGTGGCCACGACGGCAGCGCCGCCCGGAAACGCGACGGTCTCGAGCACGCCAGGCATGGCTGACACGGAAGCACGGTCCAGGCGCGCGACATCCGCACCGCGCACGGGCGCGAGCCGCGCGGCGGCGAACAGCATGCCGGGACGACGCACGTCGGCGCTGAACACCGCCGAGCCGTCGACCTTCGCGGGGATGTCGAGCCGCTTGAGCCGTGTGGAGCCCACGTAGCGCCGCTCCGCCGCGGGTCGCAGCGCAGGCGCATCGGGCGGCGCAAGCCGCGAGGCCTCAGCCGCCAGGACGCCGAACTCGAGGCGACGCCCGGACGCCGGATGCAGCACGGCGCCCGCCTCGGCGCGCAGTTCGGTCGCGGGGACGCCCAGCCGCGTCGCCGCAACCGCCACCAGCATCTCGCGCGCCTGCGCAGCGGCCTTGCGCAGGGGGGCTGCCCAGAAACGCACGCCCATGCTGCCGCCCGAGGCCATGCTGCCCGGCGCGCCGCCGGGCCCCGCGCGGCGGAACGCATCGGCAGGCTCGGCCGTCTCGATCGTCACGCGCGCGATGTCGAGGCCCAGCTCATCGGCGATGATCGCGGCGTGGGCGGTGTGCGTGCCCTGCCCCATCTCGGAGGTGGGCGACCACAGCTTCACGTCCCCGGAGGGCGAGATGACGATCTGCGGCCGCACAGTGACGGCCGCGGCAGGTGCGGTGGCCGCAGCGACCGCGGCGCCCGCGCCGTCCGGAAACGCGACGGCGACGACCAGCAGACCCGACGTCCCGATGAACGCCCTGCGATCCAGGCTCATGTTTCTCATGCGCACCTCCAGTAACTGGGCTGAAGTATGCTGCGACCATGCTCGATCACGCCACCCCGGTCCTCGACTTCTGGTTCGGCCGCGAGACCTTCACGCCCGCCGTGCTGGGCGAACGCATGCGCACCTGGTTCGGCGCCGGCGATGCGGTCGCGGCCGAAGCACGGGACCGGGACATCGAACTGCAGTTCGGCCCGCCGGTGGCGCGCGCACTCGCAGGCGAACTGCAGGGCTGGGCCGACAGCCCGCGCCAGCGCCTCGCGCTGATCCTGCTGCTCGACCAGTTCCCGCGCCATATCCACCGCGGCACGCCGCAGGCCTTCGCCGGCGACGCGCGCGCGCTGGAGCTGACGCTGGACGGCCTGCAGAAGGGCGCGGATGCCGCGCTCGACCCGGTGCTGCGGATCTTTTTCTGCATGCCGCTGCAGCACAGCGAACTGCGCGAGGCCCAGGAGGAATCGGTACTGGCCTTCCGGCGCCTCGCCGGCGAAGCTCCCGCGGAACTGCGCCCCGTATTCGAGGGCACCGTCGAGTTCGCCCAGCGGCATCGTGAGATCGTCGAGCGCTTCGGGCGCTTTCCGCACCGCAACGCGGTGCTCGGTCGCGCATCGACGCCCGAGGAGCTCGACTGGCTCGCGGGCGGCGGGGAGCGATTCGGCCAGTGAACGAACGCGTCGGCGCGCTGATCGCGGAACTCGGCCTCGCCGCGCATCCCGAAGGCGGCTGGTATCGCGAGACCTTCCGCTCAACGCTGGCCGTGCGTCGCGACACCGACGGCGCCCCGCGCGCCGCGCTCACCACGATCCACTTCCTGCTCGCAGCAGGCCAGGTCAGCCGCTGGCACCGCGTGGGCTCCGACGAAGCCTGGCACCACTACGAGGGCGGTCCGCTCGAACTGCTGACGTTCGCGCCGGACGGGACCGGCGCCACCCGCATCAGGCTCGGCGCGGGCACCGGCCGCTACGCGCATGTCGTGCCCGCGCACTGGTGGCAGGCGGCACAGCCGCTGGGCGACTACGCGCTGGTGGGGTGCACGGTCGGCCCGGGCTTCGACTTCGCCGACTTCTCGATGCTGGACGGGCAGGCGAGCGAGCAGTGGCCGCCGCGGCCCGACCTCGGGGACTTCGAGCGCTTCATCTAGCCGGGAGCGCCGGCAGGTACTCGTCGGCGCTGAGCGCAATCTCCACGACTGGCCCGTAGGACTGGGCATCGGCACGGATCCGTTCCGCGTCGCCGATCAGCACGATCGCCAGGTCCGCCGGATGCGGGAAGGCCTGCGCGATGACCGCGCGCGCCGCCGACCCGTCGACCGCCGCCAGCGCCGTGCCGTAGGCCTCGATGTCGTCGAGGCCGAGCCCGTTGAACTCGAGGTCCGCCAGCGCACCCGCCCATTGGGATGCGGTCTCGAAGCGCAGCGGGAACTGCCCCAGCACATAGGTCCGCGCGGACTGCAGCAGCGCGGGCTCCGGCGTTCCCCGATGCAGGTCGTCGAGCGTCTTCAGCGCGAGGTCCACCGCGCGCCGGGTGTTCTCGGTCTGCGCGAACGAGGTGATCGCGAACGGACCCGCGACCAGGCCGGGGTCGAACGCAGAGCTCGCGCCGTACGACAGGCCGGACTTCACGCGCAGCTCGGTGTTCAGGATCGAGGTGAAGCGGCCACCATAGAGCGTGTTGACGACGTCGAGCGCGGCCCGCGCGCCGTAGCGTCGCGGCACGCCCGTGTTGCCCAGCCAGAAGTAGGTCTGCGCCGCGCCCGGCGCATCGACCAGCAGCACGCGGCGACCCTGCTGTCGCGCCGGCTCGGGCAGCACGGGCAGGGCCGCAGGGGCCGCCGGCATGCGCTCGAAGGCCGCCCGCACCGCGCGTTCCAGCGCGCGCGGCTCCACGTCGCCGGCGAACACGAGGGTCAGCCGGTCGGCGCCGAACTGCGCGCGCTGGAAGGCCTGCACGTCGGCGTGCGTGAGCGCGGCCAGCGAGCGCGGACTGCCGAAGGTCGCCGCGCCGTAGGGATGGTCGCCGAACAGCAGCGCGCGCCCGTAGGTGCCGATCAGCGACGAGGGCTGGGAGTCCCGGGCCGACTTGATGAACTCGATCTGCCGCGCACGCAGCGTCTCGAACTCGGCGGCGTCCAGGCGCGGCCGCAGCAGCGCGTCGGCGAGCAGTTCGAGCGCGAGGTCGCGGTCGCGCGCGAGAAACTGCCCGCGGACGGTGATCGACTCGGCGTCGGCGCCGGCACTGAAACTGCCGCCCGCACCCTCGACCGTGTCGGCGAACGCAAAGGCGTCGCGGCGCCCCGCGCCCTTCTCGAGCAGGCTGGCGGTGAGGTTGGCGAGACCCGCCTGGCCCGGCGGGTCGGCGAGCGCGCCGCCACGCAGCACGGCCGCGAAGGTGAGCAGCGGCACTTCAGCCCGCGGCACGATGATCAGCGTGACGCCGTTTCGCAGCACGGTGCGGGTGTGCGCAGGCACGCGCACCGTCGGCGCCGCCGCGACCGCGGCGCCGGCTGCGGGCAAGGTCGGGGGGACGGGCTGCGCCGCGGCAAACCCCGGCGCTGCGGCACCACCCAGCACCGCCGCAACGCCCAGCGCCGCCGCAAAGCCCAGCGCCGCGGCCAGCCGCGCGAACCGGGCCGTGGCGCGACGCTCAGCGGGCCGCATCGGCGGTCTCCGGCTCGGCGGCCTGGGTCGGGACCAGCACCCCGACGGTGCGCTGCCGCCGGACCAGCAGCGACTGCGCCGCTTCGCGCACCTGCTCGCGTGTCACCGC
>CAJACZ010000046.1 GCA_903938365.1 uncultured Pseudomonadota bacterium
GCCGGTCGCGCGCGATCGCCCAGGCAGTGGCCAGGTGCGAGCCATCCCAGCGTGGTGCCAGTGAAACATCCCCGTGGCCAAGCCAGCCGGCCCGATAGACCGGGTCGATCACAGGCATGTTCAACGAAGTGAGGTGGCGTACTCGCCCCGGCCGCAGCAGCGCGAGTTCGACGGCGACTGCAGCGCCGAAATCTTCGCCCACGACATCGACCGAATCGACCCCTGCGGCATCGAGCAGCCCTGCGATGGACATGGCCTGTGCTTCGACCGTCTGGGGCATCCCGGATCGCCGCGCGGACTCGCCGAAGCCCGGCAGGTCCGGCAGCAGCAGCGGGCGCCGGCCGACGAGCGTCGCGAAACGGCGGGCGAGCGTGCCCGCTGATCCTGCCGTCCCGTGCAGGCCCAGCAACACGGGCCCTTCGCCGCCATCGTGGCGGTACGTGTGCAGCGCGCCCGCAGGCAAGGCGATGAAGGAGCGCTGCAGTCGCGGCCACCGGGCCGACGTCTGCGCGGGCGGTGGCGGAGTGCGCACATCCGATGGCAGCCAGTGCTCGAGGAGGAAACGCTCATTGGCCGCACGGCGTTCCTCGACGCTCGGGCCCGCCCTGAGCACGGTGAAGTTCGCGGGCAAGCCGCGCGCGATGAGCGCGTCGACTTCCGAGAGATCGGGCTTGCCCTCCCAGCGCATCAGGGTCGCGGGGACCCGGATCCGGCTGATCAGCGCGTGCTTGGCGGTATAGAAGGCCGGCCGATAGGCTGCGGCGTAACGTTCGCCGGCGCGCAGGTAGTCGAGCATGGTTTGATGGAGCGCCTCGGGGGGCGGCACATCACCCCGCAGCCTGTTGGCCGCCTGGTCCTGGTGCCACAGCGAGAAGAGGTAGAGCGAACGCACCATGTCCCAATGCGTGAGCAGGTGCGAGCCGTCGCGTCGCGGCGTGACGTCCGGGAAATAGCCCACCAGCGCGGCGTCCAGCGCTGCATCTTCCTTGTGCCCGGCCGTGTCCAGCATGCACAGCGCGACCCGCTCCGGATGGGCGTGCGCGAACAGCTGTGCGATCTCCGCGCCGGTTGCGTTGCCATAGAGCGCGACGCGCTCGATCCCGATGGCGTCCAGGAACTTCCGGAGCGGCTCCAGGTAGTCGGTCAGTGCGGGCCGTTCCGGCAAGCCGGGCAGCCCGTCCGAAAGCCCGTAGCCGGGTGTGTCGAGGCAGATGGCGGTGAAGTGGGCTGCCAGCCGCAGTGCCATGGGTTCGGACGCGGCGCCCGACTGCGGAGACGAATGCAGCAGCACCACGGGAGGTCCGCTGCCGGCTCGTCGGTAGTGCAGCTGGGTGCCGTCTTCCAGGACCACGAAGTGTCGTTGCATTGTCATCCCGTTGGGGCCGGGCAGGCCGGGTTGGCTCGCGGCGGTCGTCCGCAAGGTGAGGGTCGATGCAGCGGCTGAGCCCAGCAGGATCTCCCGTCGATTCATGTTCATGGTGCCTGCGTGTGGACGTTGCCGGAGCGGACGACCGACTGTGCTCGCCCGGGCCCACCCGGTCAATGTCGCTCGCCGCGGGCCTTCTTCAGGCTGGCGGGGTGGCTTGGTCGGCAGAGCGGTGTGGGCCGGTGTGCACTTCCGCGGTCGCCAGGTCGCCGACGTTGAATACCCAGAGACCGGCCTCGACCATCGCGATGCCCGCCTTGTGCATCATCAGCACTCCGCGCTCCCAGGGTGCGAGCAGCGTCTGCAGGGGCTCGAGCGTGTAGGGATCGACCACGCGTCCCAGCACGGTGCCGCCGGCCACGGGCTGGTTCAGGCGGTCGATGGGCAGCGAGGGCAGGAACAGCCCGCCGTGGTCGACCCGCAGGATGCGCGTGTTCCGCACCAGCCATTGCTGCTTGGGCAGTTCCGGCGGGCCCTCGAGCATGCCTGTCGTGCGCATCGCGTTGAGGACGCCGCGCAGGGCCGTTTCGATGCAGGTTTCATCGGCCTGGTAGCCGGCGCCGATCTCGAAGCCCATGGTGCGCTTGCCCAGGCTCATCGCGTGGCCCATCGTCGTTCCCGACAGGTTCGCAGCGCCGCGGAACACGTCCGTCAGCACGCGCACGACCGGAAACCCGGTCTCAAGCGCCACTTCACGGCTGCTGCCCATGGCGTAGTTGACCGTGCATGAATGGTCGCCGCCATGGATGTCGATGAAGATGTCCGCGGGCTCGATGAGCTCCCGGGTGATGTGATGCGCGATCCGCGGCGTCACCCAGCCGCCGGTGCCGCCGGGAAAGACGTGATCGAGGTCCTGGGAGTCGAGCGGCGAGTAGCGCGACTGGGACTGGAACGCGGGCGGGTTTGCCACCGGGATGGCGAGGATGCGGCCGGCGAAGTCGACGCCGACCCGTTCCAGCAGGCGCCTGACGACCTCGATGCCGAGGATCTCCCAGCCGTGCACCGCCGCCGTCACGCCTAGCGTCGGCCCCGGGCGCCTGCCCCGCACCTCGTGCAGCGGCAGGCGCAGCGGCGCGCCGTTGGCGAGTTGCGCGACCTCGATCCAGCGGAATCCCGGCCCGCTCGCCGCACGGCCCGCGACGGCTGCAGGGACGCCACGCGGGGCGGTCGCGGCAGCGCCTGCTCCGGGCGCTGTGCCGGCTGCGGCCGCCGCTGCTGCGGCGAGCCGCAGGAAGCCGCGGCGCCCCTCGTCAGCCGGCCCGGTCATCGGGCGGGCCTCAGAACTTGTACGAGGCGCGCAGGCCGAACTGGCGCTTCAGCTGCGGCGCGACGATCACCGTCATGTAGGTGTTCGGATTGCCGGCGCTGTCCTGCGGGATGTCGAACTCAAGGAAGCGGGCGCAGGCTGCCCAGCTGTTGTCGTCGAACAGGTTCCTGACGAAGAGCTCGACCCGCGTTCCGCCCTTCGCCACGCCGACGCCGGCGTTGGCGAGCGTGTAGGCCTTGCACTGCGCGAGGTTGTCGAGGTCGACGAAGGTCTTGCCGAAGTAGGAGGCATCGCCGCGCGCGAACCACTGCCAGCGGTCGTTGAGCCGTGCGGTGTACTCCGCGTTCACTGAACCGGACCACTCGGGGAAGCGCGGATTCGACTTGCCCTTGATGTCGTTGGTGCCGGCGATCTGCGAGATCGTGTTGAAGATGCCTTCCTTCATCTCGCTGCGGGCCCAGGTCAGCGCGCCGCCGAGACGCAGGTTCTCGCTCGGGGCGGCGCTCCACTCGATCTCGGCGCCCCAGATGTCCGCGTCATAGGCCGACACCACGCTCGAGTTGCTGAGCACGAGCGTGCCGTTGGCGAGCCGTGCCGGCTGCCCCGCGGCGGCCTCGCCGAACTGCGGCCGGCAGCCCGTCGCGCCCACCGGCACCGGGAAGTCACCGCAGGTGAAGTTGATTGCGACGACCTGCCGCACTTTCTTGTTGGTCCACTGGCCGTAGTAGAACGCGGAATTGATCATCAGCCGGTTGTCGAAGAAGGCCTGCTTGAGGCCGATCTCGTAGCTGTCGAGTTCCTCGGGCGGCACCGCACCGGGTGAGCCGAGCGCTTCGAACTGCGCGCGCTCGCGCGCATCCGCGTCGACGACCAGCTGGTTGATCTCGCCCTGCAGCAGGCCGACGGCATAGGACGCATACAGGTTGGTCGATTCGCTGGGTTGCCACTGCAGGATCACGCGGGGCAGGAACTTGTTCCCGGCGATGTTCTGGAACGTGGTGAGGCCGCGGCGGAAGCTGTCCTTCTGGTAGCGGCCCTCGGCGCTCAGCGACCAGCGGTCGCTCAGGTCGAAGGTCGCGCCGGCGAAGTAGCCGCTCGTCTCCACCGAATCCGTATTGCCGAGCGCGTTGGGGAAGAACGAGAACCCCGGCTGCGCAGGCGTATTCGGGCGGCAGGTGCCGATCGTCACGCCGATGATGCTGTCGACGCACAGGAACAGCGAGTCCCCGCCGGTCGCTGCGGAGATGAAGCTCTGCTCGTATTCGTTGTAGCCGACCTGCCAGCGCAGGCGGCGATCCTGCGGTGAACTGAGGCGCAGCTCCCAGGACTGGTCCTTGGTGTACTGCGGGTCCCGCGAGTACCCGTTGTCGAAGGCCGTGAAGTTGAAATCGCGGACCCAGTTCGCGCGCAGCGTGTTGTCGCCGCCCATCGCCTCGATGTTCCAGCCGTCGCCGAAGTCGTAACTGACCTGCGCCGAGATGCGCTCTACCTTGCGCTTGAGCTCGATGCCGTTGACGGTCGGGACCTGGCCGGCGAGCGCAGCCGGCAGCGGCCTGCGGATGTACTGCTCGAGCAGGTAGTCGGGGTTGCCGGTCGCCGGGAGGCTGCGCGGCGAGACCGACAGGGTGTTGCTGTCGACGATCTTCGTATTGCCGAGCACCGAGATCGCGCGGCCCTGTTCCGGCACGTCGCCGCAGAACCAGCCGACGCTGACCGACTGGCCGCCGATCGTCACCGGAGCGCGGTTGCAGGTGTCGTTGAGCCGGCCGGGGATGGCGCCGCCCGCTGCGGGGCCGTCTGCGTCCCGGCCCTCGAAATAGCGCAGCGTGATCGCCAGGCCGTCGATCGGCGTGGCCTTGAGGGCGACCTGGAAGGATTGGGTGCTCTGCTCGCCCAGCGTGCCGCCGTCGGTCGCGGTCCACATGCCACCGGTTTCATAGGCGCGGCCGCCGATGCGGTAGGCGAGCTTGCCGGGGATGATCGGCCCACTGATGGCGCCCGAGGCATCGTACTCACCGTAGGTCGCACCGAGCAGCTTCAGTTCGCCGCCGAACTCCTCCATGGAGGGCTGCTTCGAGATGTAATTGATTGCGCCGCCGAAGGTGTTGCGACCGAAATAGGCTGACTGGGGTCCCTTGACCACCTCGACGCGCTCGACGTCGTCGAGCGGAATCGAATGCGTGCCGCCGAGCACGTAGATGCCATCGACGAACAGCGTGCCGAGCTGGAACGTCGGCACCTGGCTGTTCACGTCCATGCCGCGGAAGCGGATCGAGGAATTGACGCGGCCCGGGATCGACAGGCCCAGGGAGTGGTACTGCACGCCTGCCACCTGCAGGGTGAGGTCCTCGAGCCGGGTGATGCCGCGGTTCTCGATCTGCTCGGCGGTGAACGCGGAGATCGCGATCGGGATGTCCTGCAGGCTTTCCTCGCGCTTGCGTGCGGTGACGACGATCTCCTCGAGGGCCGAGGCGCCGCCCTGCGCGTGGGCGGGCATTGCGAGACCGGCAGCGCCGGCGACACTGGTCGCGACGAGGCAGGCGCCAAGTCGGCCGCGAAGGGGAGATAGGGTCATGGGGCCTCCGAGGGGAAATGCACGGTCAAGGGGGTTCGTGAGTTTCTATCGAACAAAAATACCGCAGCGGATGCAAAAGCCGGAAGCTTATTTTTCCATTACCTTTATTGAGGGTATAAAAAACCTAAAATAAGTATTTATAGGATAATAAATTGCTGAGCGATGTCCGGACCAGGCCGCA
>CAJACZ010000047.1 GCA_903938365.1 uncultured Pseudomonadota bacterium
CAGCGCGGCGACCGAGAAAATGACGATGCGCGACACGAACAGCACGATGCCGAGCGAGCCGCGCGCGGTCATGTCACCCGCGGCGATCGCCCGTTGCTGCTGGCGCTCCAGGCCGAAGCGCACGGCGCTCACGCCCCAGATGGCGACCTGGGTCCAGGCCACCAGCACGATCACGACATCGAAGGCGCGCTCGATCGGGGCGGGCAGCGCAAGCTGGCGCTCCGCCAGGTACAGAGCGACGATCCAGAGGAACAGACGCTTGGTGCGCGTGATCAGCAGCAGCAGCAGGTCCACGCCGCCGGGTGCATCCACCCCCTCGAAACGGACGCGGTGCGACAGCACGAAACGCCGCGAGAGCGGCAGCACGGTGAAGGTGAACAGGAACACCGCGAGCGCCCAGGCCCAGGTGCGCACGGCGTTGCTGAAGTAGACCTGGTCGAGGAAGTCGTTCATCCGGACTCACGGAACGGCGCCGCGGAGCCGCGACGGCCGGATTATAAGGCGGCGGGCCGGGCGCCCGCAGGACCGTTCAGGCCGCGTCGTCCTCGCCCTGCGCCTCGGCCATGTCCAGTTCCTTGAGCTTGCGCGTCAGGGTGTTGCGGCCCCAGCCGAGCAGCTTCGCGGCCTCCTGCCGGTGACCCTGGGTGCGCTTCAGCGCGCAGCGGATCAGCGTGCGCTCGAATTCCGGCAGCGCCGTATCCAGCAGCGGCGGCGCGGCCTGGCGGACCGCCTCGGCATCGGCCCAGCGCGACAGCGCGTCGGTCCACGACGCACCGTCGTCCGCGGCGGTAACGCCGAGGATTTCCGCGGGCAGATCCTCGGTGTGCACCTCGCTGCCCGGGGCGAGCACCGACAGCCGCCGGCACAGGTTGACGAGTTCGCGCACGTTGCCGGGCCAGGCATAGGCCTCGAGCGCGGCGCGCGCGTCCGGCGCGAGGCGCTTGCGCTCCACGCCGAGCTCGCCCGCGGCCACCTCCAGGTAGTGGTCCAGCAGGTCGGCGATGTCCTCGCGCCGCTGGCGCAGCGCAGGCAGCTCGATGCGGATGACGTTGAGCCGATGGAAGAGGTCCTCGCGGAACAGGCCGCGGCCGACACGCTCCTCGAGGTTCTGGTGCGTGGCGGCGATCACCCGCACGTCCACCTTGATCGGCGTCTGGCCGCCGACGCGGTAGAACTCGCCCTCGGCGAGCACGCGCAGCAGGCGCGTCTGCAGCGGCGTGGACATGTCGCCGATCTCGTCGAGGAACAGGGTCCCGCCGTCGGCCTGCTCGAAGCGACCGCGGCGCAGGGCATCGGCTCCGGTGAACGAGCCCTTTTCATGCCCGAACAGTTCTGACTCGAGCAGCTCCGAAGGAATCGCCGAAGTGTTGAGCGCGATGAACGGCTTGCTGGAGCGCGGGCTGTGCTCGTGCAGCGCGCGCGCCACCAGCTCTTTGCCCGTTCCCGACTCGCCGGTGATGAGCACCGTGACACTGGAACGCGACAGCCGGCCGATGGCCCGGAACACCTGCTGCATGGCGGGCGCCCGGCCCAGCAGCTCCGGGATGCGCGGCGTGGCCTGCGGATCGGGCGTGGACCTGATGCGCGACTGGGCCGCACGTCGCACGAGGTCGAGCACCTGGTCGATGTCGAAAGGCTTGGGCAGGTACTCGAAGGCGCCGCTTTCATAGGCCGACACGGCGTTGCCCAGGTCGGAATAGGCGGTCATCACGATGATCGGCAGCTGCGGCCGCGTGCCGTGGATCTTCTTGACCAGCTCCAGGCCGCTCTGGCCCGGCATGCGGATATCGGTCAGCAGCACGTCGGGGGTGTCGGTGCGCAGCGCTTCGAGCGCAGCCTCTGCGGAGTCGAAGACCTTGGGCAGCATGCCGCCGTTCTTCAGCGCGCGTTCCAGCACCCAGCGGATCGAGGCATCGTCGTCGACGAGCCAGACTCTCAGCGGCGTAGCGTTCAAGGTTGAGACTCCCCGGACTCGAGCGGCAGCAGGATGGAAAAGACCGTGCGCCCCGGCTCGCTGCGGAACTCGATCGCCCCGCCGTTGCGCGTGATGATCTCCTGGGCGACGGCGAGGCCGAGCCCCGTGCCGTTCGCACGGCCGGTGACCAGCGGATAGAAAAGACTGCCGCGGATCGTCTCGGGCACGCCGGGGCCGTCGTCCTCGACGTCGATGCGCACCGCGAGGCGATGCCGCTCGAGGCCGATGTGCGCGTTGCCCAGCACACGGGTGCGCAGCGTGATGTGCCCGCGGTCGCCGACCGCCTGCAGCGCGTTGCGCGCGATGTTGAGCAGCGCCTGCACCACCTGGTTGCGGTCGAAGGGACCCTCGGGGACGCTCGGATCGTAGTCGCGGTCGACGACGACGGCAGAACGCGCCTCGGCGCGCAGCAGGTGGTACACGTGCTCGCAGATCTCGTGCACGTTCATGGGCAGCCGCTGCGGCGCGCGCATCGGACCGGCCATGGTGTCGACCAGCGCCGTGAGTCGATCCGCCTCGTTGATGATCACGGTCGTGTATTCGCGCTGCGCGGGATCGGCGAGCTGTCGCTCCAGCAGCTGCGCAGCACCCCGGAGGCCCCCGAGCGGGTTCTTGATCTCGTGCGCCAGCTGCCGGGTCATCATCCGGCTGCCTTCGAGCCTCGCGCGCTGCTCGCTCTCGCGGGTGAGGCGGGTGCGCTGGGTCTCGTCCGAAAGCTCCACCAGCAGGTGCGTGCCGGTCATCTGGCCCTCGAGCGGCGTGATGGTGATATCCAGCACGCGCGACTCGCGCGGCGTGGCCTGCGGCCGCACCGTCACCTCACGCTCGGAGAAGATGTCACCCTCGTCGCGCGCGCGCTTCAGGGTGGCGATCATGCCGTTGGACTCGGCGAACAGGTCCGCATAAGGCCGGCCGCGCGCCAGGTTGAAGCTCATGGCCAGCAGGTGCTGGGCCGCCACGTTGGCGTAGATCACGCACAGCTGCGCATCGAGCACCACGATGCCGGTGGCCAGCGCATCGAGCAGGTCGGCAGGATCGTAATGCGCCAGCGGCGAAGGCAGAGCGCGTTCAGCCGCCATGGGCCACCCCCGGGCGGCGTGGCGTCAGCGCCCTGCGGGTCTCGGAGTGGGCCGCGGCGGATTCGCGGGCCCCGGCGCGATGACCGACGCCTGCCGGATATGGAAGGTGACGGCAGGCGTGCGGCAGCTGACGAGACCGGAAGCCCCGGCGCCATCGATGGCCACCACCGCGGAGTAGCTGCCGCGGTAGATGGGCGAGACCGTGAAAGCCGAGCCGGCCGCGCCGCGCTGGACTTCCTGGCCGTTCAGCAGCAGCCGCGTGGTGCCGCCGCTCGGCCCGGAAAAGGACACCGTCACCGAAGTCACGTTGATGAAGGCCTGGTCCTGGGTCGGCGCGATCACCGCACAACTCATCGGCGCCTCGGGGGCGATCGGAGCCGCGGGGGCAGGACGCGTGCCTGGGGCGGCGGGCGCAGGCGGCGCCGCCGGGGGAGCCGGTGAGCGGAGGATCTCCACCCGCTCGGCACCGGGTTGCGACTGGTCGGAGTAGTGGACCACCCCTTTCTTGTCGACCCAGCGATAGACGCCCTGGGTCCAGGCAGGCGACTGCAGCCCGAGGCACAGCAGCAGTGCCAGGAAAAGGAAGCCGGTCCGGGATCGCGCTGGGCTCATGGGCGACCAGCATACAGCCGCCCGACACCCGGACAAAAGAATGCCGGCGGCAGTTGCCCGCCGCCGGCTTTCTGTTGGACGTGCCGGGTGCCCGGTTCACGTCCGGGTCGTCACACGCTGTAGTACATGTCGAGTTCGACGGGGTGCGTGCTCATCCGGAACCGGGTGACTTCCTGCATCTTGAGGTTGATGTAGGCGTCGATCAGGTCGTTGGTGAACACACCACCGCGGGTCAGGAACTCGCGATCCTTGTCGAGGTGCTCCAGTGCCATGTCCAGCGAGTGGCACACGGTCGGGATGTGCTTGGCTTCCTCGGGCTCCAGGTCGTACAGGTCCTTGTCGGCCGGGTCGCCGGGGTGGATCTTGTTCTGGATACCGTCGAGGCCCGCCATCATCATCGCCGCGAAGGCGAGGTACGGGTTGGCGGCAGAGTCCGGGAAGCGCACTTCGATGCGGCGCGCCTTCGGGTTCGCCACCCAGGGAATGCGGATCGACGCGGAACGATTGCGCGCCGAGTACGCCAGCATGACCGGCGCCTCGAAGCCCGGAACCAGGCGCTTGTAGCTGTTGGTGCCCGGGTTGGTGAGGGCGTTCAGCGCCTTGGCGTGCTTGATGATGCCGCCGATGTAGTACAGCGCCGTCTCGGAGAGACCGCCGTATTTGTCGCCGGCGAACAGCGCCACGCCCGCCTTCTGCAGTGACTGGTGGACGTGCATGCCCGAGCCGTTGTCGCCGACCAGCGGCTTCGGCATGAAGGTGGCGGTCTTGCCGTAGCCGTGCGCGACGTTGTGCACGGCGTACTTGAGGATCTGCACTTCGTCGGCCTTCTTGACCAGGCCGCCCGGGCCCGCGCCGATCTCGCACTGGCCGCCGGTGGCGACTTCGTGATGGTGCACTTCAACCGTGACGCCCATTTCTTCGAGCGCGCCGCACATGGAGTTGCGGATGTCCTGGAAGGCATCGACCGGCGGTACCGGGAAATAACCGCCCTTCACGCCCGGACGATGGCCCTTGTTGCCTTCGGGGTAGTCGGTGTCGCTGTTCCAGGCGCCCTGCACGGAGTCGATGTGGTACGAGGAACCGTTCAGTTCATTCTTCCAGCGGACGCTGTCGAAGATGAAGAACTCGTTCTCGGGGCCGAAGGTGGCGCCATCGGCGATGCCGGTGCTCTTGAGGTAGGCCTCGGCACGCTTGCCGAGCGAACGCGGGCAACGCTCGTAGCCCTGCATGGTCGCCGGTTCGATGACGTCGCAGCGGATGTTGACCGTGGCTTCCTCGAAGAAGGGGTCGAGTACCGTCGTGCCGGGTTCCGGCATGAGGATCATGTCGGACTCGTTGATGCCCTTCCAGCCAGCGATTGACGAGCCGTCGAACATCTTGCCGTCGCGGAACAGACCTTCATCGACGACCTTGGCAGGCACGGTGACGTGCTGTTCCTTGCCGCGGGTGTCGGTGAAGCGCAGGTCGGCCCACTTCACTTCTTTGTCCTTGATCAGCTTGATGACGTCGTTCGGGGTCATGATCGCTCCAGGTGGATGGCCCAATGAGTGCCGATGGATAGTGCAGGAAACGTGCCGCCGCACCGGTTTACAGCAAAAACGCGGACTTAGAGACGGCGCAAGCGCAAATCATAGCGCCTGAGGCGCTGCGTTGGTGCGATCGTCGCCTCGGCGCACCAAATCAGTGCGTCAGCGCGCTTCGGCAGCGATGGTGAAATCCCCGGCCAGCGCCTTGTGCAGGGCCGCGAGCGCGGTCGCCCGGGCCACGCGCAGTTCGATGCAGCGCAACTCGAAGTCGAGCCGGGTCCGTTCGGTGTCGAGCACGACGAGATAGTCGCTGGCACCGGCGGCGTGGCGCGCCTGCGCCAGCTCCAGGGCGCGACCGCTGGCGGCCAGGCCCGCCTCGGAAGCCGCCAGTGCTTCGCTGGCGGAGCGGTAGGCCGCCAGGGCGTTCTCGGTTTCCTCGAGCGCGCGCAGCACGGTCTCGTCGAAGGCGGCCAGCGCGCCCGCGTTGCGGGCCTCGGCGGCCCGGACCCGCTGCCGCACCCGCCCGACATCGAGGAAGCTCCAGCTCAGCGACGGACCGTAGCTCCAGCGCTGGGCGGACGAATCGAACAGCGAGCCGCGCGCCTGCGCCGTGTAGCCGAAGCTGCCGAGCAGCGAGACGCGCGGGAAGAAATCCGCGGTCTCGACGCCGACGCGCGCGGTGGCCACCGCCAGGCGCCGCTCGGCGGCCCGCACGTCGGGCCGACGGGCCAGCCATTCGGCGGGCGTGCCGATGGCCACCACGCTGCCCGGCGCGGGCAGCGGGAGGCCCGGATCGGGCAGGCGGGCGCGCACGTCCTCGACCGGCAGCGCGGCCAGCACCGCCAGCCGCTGCTCGTGACGGATGATCTGGGCCTCGACCTCCGGCAGCTGCGCCGCGATGGTCGCGCCCAGCGTGCGCGAACGCGCGACGTCGAGTTCGGTGCCCCGCCCTGCTTCCATGCTCGCCTGCAGGATCCGCGCGTCGTCCTCCGCGTTCGCAAGGGTCCGCGCGAGGACCGTGCGGCGCTGCCGTGCGCCCCGCAGCGAGAACCAGGCCTGGGCGACCTCTGCCGCGGTCGAGATGCGCAGCGCCTGCAGGTCTGCCTCGGCGGCATCGGCCTCGCCGAACGCGGCCTTTGCCGCGCTGCGCGACGCGCCGAAGAGATCGAGCTCCCACGCCGCGTCGAAACCGGCGCGATAGACGGTCGTCGAGGGCTGGTCGGCCGGCAGGAACGGATCGAAGCGGCTGGGCTGGTTGCGTTCGCGATCCGCCGCGGCCGTGACGGTGGGAAAGAGGCCGTAGACCGTGAGACCGCGCAGCGCGCGCGCTTCTGCCAGGCGTGCCTGCGCCTGCCCGAGCCCGCGGTTCTCGAGCAGCGCCCGCTCGATCAGCGCCTCGAGCCCGGGGTCGCCGAAGCTGCGCCAGAGCCCGGGCGCCACCGTGTCCTGCGCGAAGTACGCGCCGCGCGCCGCATCGAACCCCGCCGGGACCCCGGCCTGCGGCGGCACATACCGCGGACCCACCGCGCAGGAGGCGAGCAGCGCCACCACCGGCAGCACCGGCAGCACCGGCAGCAGCGGCAGCAGCGCACCGCGCAGCCCGACGCTACGCATGACGCGTCCCCCGGGTGGCCGCGAGGCGCAGCAGGTAATAAAACACGGGAGTCAGGAACAGGCCGAACAGGGTCACGCCGATCATGCCGGCGAACACGGTCACGCCCATCACGTGGCGGATCTCGGACCCTGCGCCGCTCGCGAACACGAGGGGAATGACGCCCATGATGAAGGCGGCACTGGTCATCAGGATCGGTCGCAGGCGCAGCCGGCTCGCCTCGATCGCCGCGCTGCGCGGGTCATGCCCCTGCGACTCGAGCTCGCGTGCGAACTCGACGATCAGGATCGCGTTCTTGCAGGCGAGCCCCATCAGCACCACGAGCCCGACCTGCGTGAAGATGTTGTTGTCGAGGAAGCTCGGGGGCGCCGTCGCGCCGACCACGCCCAGCCACAGGCCGTGCACCAGGTTCACGAGCCAGAGGCCGCCGAGCGCCGACAGCAGGCACAGCGGCACGATCAGGATGACCGCCAGCGGCAGCGACCAGCTCTCGTACAGCGCGGACAGCACGAGGTACACGAGCAGGATGCAGAGCGGCAGCACCAGCAGCGCGGCACTGCCCTGGGTGGCCTGCTGGTAGGACAGGCCGGACCACTCGAAACTCATGCCGCTGGGCAGGGCGTCCCCCGCGATGCGCGCGGCGGTCGCCAGCGCCTCGGCCGAGGACATCAGCGCAGGATCCGCGGCCGCCGAGATGTCGGCCGCGGGATAGCCGTTGAAGCGGATCACCGGGTCGGGACCGAATCCCTCGCGTACATCCACGAGACCCGCGAGCGGCACCATCTGCCCCGCAGCGTTGCGCACCTTGAGACGACCGATGTCGGCGGCTTCGTCGCGGAACTGCGCATCGCCCTGCAGGTAGACGGTGAAGGTGCGGCCGAGCAGGTTGAAATCATTGACGTAGGCGGAGCCGAGATAGACCTGCAGGGTCTCGAACAGGTCGGTGAGCGCCACGCCCTGCTGCTTGGCGCGGGTGCGGTCCACCACGGCGTCGAGCTGCGGCACGTTGGCCTGATAGGACGAGAGCACGGAGAACGGGTCGAAGCCCGGCGTCTGGCGCAGCTGCCCCGACAGCGCCTGCACCTGGGTGTTGAGCTCGCCGAAGCCGAGCCCCGCGCGGTCCTGCACGTACATCTCCAAGCCGGCGGCGTTGCCCAGCCCCAGCACCGCCGGCGGCATCAGCGCGAACCCGAGGCCTTCCCGGATGCCGCCGTAGGCGATGCTGAGGGTCTGGGCGATCTCGGCCGCGGAGGCCTCGCGCTCTTCGGGCGGCTTGAGACCGATGAAGACGGTTCCGACGTTGGGCGTGTTGGCGCTCTGCAGCGCATTGAGGCCGGGGAAGGCGATGACGTTGTCGACACCCGGCGTGGCCAGTGCGATCTCGCCCATGCGGCGGATCATGTCCTCGGTGCGGTCGAGGGAGGCCCCTTCGGGCAGCAGCGCGCCGGCGAACAGGTACTGCTTGTCCTGCGTCGGGATAAAGCCCGCGGGCACGGC
>CAJACZ010000048.1 GCA_903938365.1 uncultured Pseudomonadota bacterium
CTTCAAGGACGACAAGGTCGTCGAGCGCTGGGGCAACGCCGATCTGGTCAGCATGTTCCGGCAGATCGGCTACACCCTGGTTCCCGCAGACAAGGCGCCCGCACCGCCGACCCCGCCCAGGCACCACTGAGCGCAGACGGCGAGGCTGCCGTACGACTCAGGCGAGCCAGCCCGCCTCGTCGAACGACAGGCGCGGCAGGCGCGGGAACAGCCGCTCGTCGGAGCCGTAACCCAGCCCGCAGATGAAATTGGCGCGGATGCGCGTGCCGGCGAAGAACGCTGCATCGACCGCGGCGTTGTCGAAACCGGACATCGGCCCGCAATCGAGCCCGAGGGCGCGGGCAGCCAGCATCATGAAGGCTCCCTGCAGCGAGCCGTTGCGGAAGGCACTGACCTCGGCTGCAGCCGGGTCGGCGAACCACGGCTTCATGCCCTCGCCCCGTCCAGGGTTCAGCTGCTCGAGTCGGTCGGCGAAAGCCAGGTCGTGGCCGATGATCACGGTGACCGGCGCGCCGAGGATCTTGCTGCGGTTGGCCTCGGCGGCCAGGGCGGCAAGCCGGGCCTTGCCTGCGGCACTGCAGACCCAGACGAAGCGGGCCGGGCAGCTGTTGGCTGCGGTCGGCGCGAACTTCATCAACTCGTGGATCTGGCGCAGCTGCTGCTCCGACACCGGCCGGTCCGTCCACGCGTTGCGGGTGCGGGCGGCCGAGAACAGCTGCTCGAGGGCGGCCGGCTGGAGGGGTGTCGCCATGGGAGTCCTCTGCATTCAAGGGTTAGCCAAGTCTCAGTTTGCCACCCGGGTGGACGGGGTACTTGCGAACATTCCCCGTATATGGGACTATTTGTCTCACTTGTGATGGAAACAACCAAAACTCAGGTCTTCAGCGCCACCCGCGGCTGGCTTGCGCCGCTCGTCCACGTGCTGCTGCGCTGCGGCGTGACGTACAAGGAATTCGCCGAACTCACCCGCAACAGCTACGTGCAGGTCGCCACCGAACGCTTCGGGCGTCGCGGGCGGCCAACCAACGTGTCGCGGGTCGCGCTGCTCACCGGCCTGCCACGCCGCGACGTGCGCCGAGAGCGCGAGACGCCCATCGAAGACCCGGCGCTTGCGGGCGGATTCACGAGCAAGGGTTCGCTCGCCCTGTCGGCCTGGCACCAGGAGCCCGCGTTCCTCGACCGCGACGGTCTGCCGGCGGCGCTGAGCTTAGACGGGGACGGGCAGAGCTTCGTGGCGCTCGCGCGGTTCATCGGCGCCTCCGATGTGTCGCCCGCAACGCTGCTCAAGGAGCTCAAGTCGGCGGGCGCCATCCATGAAGACGCCGACGGCCGCCTGCGCCCGCTCGCCCGGAACTTCATTCCGAAGTCGCTGGACGCGAACCTGATCCGCCTCTGGGGATCGGTGCTCAGCGACATCGGGCACACCTACGAACACAACCTCCTGCGGGAGCAGGGCAGCCCGCCGCGATTCGAGCGCGCCGCCGTGAACGATCGCATCGACCCCGCGGCGCTCCCGGCATTCCGCGCGTTTCTTGAACAGGAAGGCCAGGCTTTCCTCGAGCGCGCCGATGCCTGGCTCACCGCCCACTCACTTCCCGACGACGCCCCCGACGGTGGAATCCGTCTCGGGGTCGGCGTCTACCACGTACAGGACTGAACGGTCAGGAACCCAGAGAGAACGAACATGATCCCAAAGAAAAATACACTGGCACTTGCAATCGCCCTGCTGCTCGGCGCCTGCGGCGGCGGCGGCGACTCTGGCAGCAGCACGCCCGCGCCTGCGGCAACCGGCGGCGGTAACGTCAGCGGTATCCAGGGCTCCGGCATCGCGCTGGGCAGCATCACCGGGTTCGGCAGCATCTTCGTGAACGGCATCGAATGGCGCACCACGTCAGCGCAGTTCACCATCGATGGTCAATCCGGCGGTCGAGAGGACCAGCTGCGGATCGGCAAGGTCGTCACCGTGCGCGGCACGCTGGACTCAAGCGGCACGGCCGGCTCCGCCACCACGGTCGACTACTCCGACAGCCTCGAAGGACCGGTGAGCGCCCGCAACCTGGCGGCAGGAACGCTGACCGTGCTCGGCCAGACGGTCAGGATCACCGGGGTCACGCGCTTCGACGACAACATCACGCCACGCTCACTCGAGGGCATCGCGGTGGGTGACCGGGTGGAAGTCTCGGGCTTCACCGACGCAACCGGCGCGATAGTGGCTTCCTACGTCGAAAAGAAAGTCTCCACCGCTGCTTTCGAGATCACCGGTGCGGTGTCGAACCTGAACACGGGCAGCTCGACCTTTTCGATCAACGCACTGACCGTGGACTACTCGGCGGCGACGATCTCCAACGGCACGCTTTCAGCAGGCGCCCTGGTCGAGGTCAAGGGCGCGACCCTGCTCGGCAACGGTGCGCTGCGCGCGACCTCGGTCGAGCTCAAGACCGGCCTCGGGGCTCGCTCCGGCGACCTCGCGGAACTCGAGGGCTACCTCACCCGCTACGCGTCCAACGCCGATTTCGACATCAACGGCCAGCGGGTATCCACCGACTCCACAACCCGCTTCGAGCTCAACGGCCAGTCGCTCGCGGTCAACGTGAAGGTGGAAGTCGAAGGCACCGTCAATGCCTCAGGGGTGCTGGTGGCGCGCAAGGTCGAGATCAAGCGTGACGCCTCGACCCGCATCGTCGCGACCATCGAAAGCCTCACAGCCCCGGCCACCCTGCGACTGCTCGGCGTCTCGGTCACCGTTGACGCCGGCACCCAGTACGAGGACAAGGCCGCGAACCCCGTGCGCACCCTGGGGTTCTCTGCGCTTCGGGTGGGCGACTACGTGGAAGTGCGCGGCATCGAAGGCGCCACCGCAGGCACGCTCACGGCGAACCTGCTGGAGCGCGACGACTCGGAGACACGTCGGGAGATCCGGGCCATCGCCCGCAACCCGGGCGACCCCAACGTCACGCTGCTCGGCCAGACGATCAGCCTCGCTGGCGTGACCCAGTTCCGCGACGCCGCGGACCTCCCGATCACCCGCGCCCAGTTCTTCTCCGCCCTGTCCGGCGGCAACCGCCTGATTGAAGTCAGCGGCACCGCCAGCGGCAGCACGGTGAGCTGGCGCGAGGCCGAGCTCGAGAACTGATCCGGACGGAGCGGGCCGGGCGCCCCCGCGGGGCGCCCGGTGTGCTCAGAAACGGTACGAGGCGCGAATACCGCCGCGGACCGGCTCCGGTGCGATCACGACGTAGGAGCGGCTTCCCGGGCTGCTGAAGAGCCCGAAGAAATCGCCCTGAGTGAAGCCGCTGCGCACGGTGTCGTCGTCGAACACGTTGTCGACATAGGCCGTGACCGACAGGTTGCCGCGGTCCCAGGTCAGGCGCGCATCGGTGTTGACGAACGAGTCGAAGAACTGCGCGTTGTACTGGTCGAAGTAGCGCTTCGACTGGTACTGGGTGGCCAGCTCCGCGATCAGGCTCGACTCACCGGCCAGCGGGAAGGTGTAGGCCAGCGTGACGTTGCCCGCATGCCGCGGCGCGCGCTCGAGCGCGTTCCCGGACAGGTCCAGCTTGCACTGGTTGCTCTGGCTGCCGCTGCCGATCACGACCGGCTCGCAGCGCCCGGCAAGGGCGATGTTCGAGGAGTTGCGGCTGAACTCCACGAAGTTGGTGTACTCCGTGTCGAGCAGAGTGTAGGCAGCCGTCACCCGGAACTGCGGGGTCACCATGAGGCTGGCCTCGAGCTCCAGTCCACGCACCTCTGCGCCGCTGGCGTTCGAGACGACACCCCGCAGGCCGGTCGGCTGCGTGGTGTCGACGACGAGCGTCGAGACCTGCTTGTCCTTGTAGTCCATGAAGAACACGGCGCCATTGAGCACCAGGCGGTTGTCCATCCATGAGGTCTTGGCGCCGAGCTCGTAGTTCCAGAGCGACTCGGCCTTGTAGGTGTTGTCAGCGATGCTGTTGAACACGCCGACCGTCGAGATGCCGGCGGGCTTCACGCCCTTGCCGGCGCTGAAATAGACCAGCGCGTCGTCGCTTGCGCGGTATTCCACCGTCATTTTCGGTGCGAAATACGTCGCGTCGATCTTGACTCCCTTGACCTGCGGCGGCCGCGCCGGCGCAGCCAGCGGCGTGGCGCCGGCGCCGAGCACGAGGATGCTGGTCGGGAAGTCATACTCGAAGTCCTCCCAGTAGTAGCGCGCCTCGACGCTCACCGAAAGCTTGTCGGTGAAGTCGCGCTCCACCAGGCCATAGACGGACAAGTGCTCGGTATCGCGGCGCGAATTGGCCGCCGAGACGTTCGAGTTGATCAGGCGGGTGTTGAGGGCTGCGGACGCGCGCGGCGCCGTCAGGATCGTCGCAAAGGTCTGGTTGGACTGCTTGGCCTCCTCGGACCAGTGCAGCACGCCCACCGCCCAGCGGGTGCCCTCGGACTCGAGGTCACCCAGACGGATGTCCTGGCTGAGCTGTCGCACGTCGTCGAGGGTGTTGAACTCGAAGGCCGAGCCCAGCGGTTCGGCCACGCCACCCGGCGCCGGCAGCGGCACGGCCGCATCGGCCAGACCGTAGCCTTCGATGTCCTGCAGGTTGCCCGCGGTGGCATCGAGGACGCCGAGCGTCGCGCTCAGCGTCGCGCTGCCCAGTTTCCAGTTGGCGCGAACCACGCCGAACGCGGACTCGAGCGACGAACCGGCGTAGTCGCGCCCGGTGCGCGGGTCGACGCTGACCTGCACCACGTCACGGGCCAGCAGCGGTCCCGGCAGCAGCGACTGGATGGAAACCGGAAGCCGGAGGTTGCCCAGGGTCTGCCCGGCGACGTTCGCCGGCAAGGGGAGCGGCACCGTCGAGCGATCAACAGTCGAATACTGGTAGTAGGGCTGCTGTTCGTTTTCCTGGTCGCCGTACGACAGGAAGCCGGTCAGCGAGAAGGTGTCGCTGGGCGAATAATCGAACGACAGCGACAGCTGCGCCGCTTCGTAGCCCCCGATGTTCTCGCCCGAAACGGTGTTGCGGTAATAGCCGTCGGAACGGGAGTAGCCGGCCGAGACCCGCGCCAGCAGGCCGCTGTCACCGACGGGCCCGCCGACGGCGGCACCGACTTCGTAGGTTTCATCGGAGGCGATGGTGGCGTTGACCCGCCCCTTGAGGGTTTCGGTCGGGCGCGCAGTGATGTAATTGACGGCGCCGCCGAAAGCCACGCGGCCGTACAGGGCGCTCTGCGGACCCTTCACGACCTCGATCCGCTCGAGGTCGAGCAGGCGCAGGTTCATCAGGTTGCCGCCGCCTGCCGTGGCAATGGCCTCGGACGAGACGTCGATGCCGTCGATCAGGATGCCGACGGGCGGGCGGCCACGGGTGGCCGGAAGGCCGCGGATCGAGGGGCGCGTGTCGTTGGCGCCGAAATCCTGGTCGAAGACCAGGCCCGGCGTGAGCTTGGCGACGTCGCTGAAGTTCGAGAGGCCGCCGCGCTGGATCTGTTCCGCGGAGAACGCGGTCATGGACAGCGGCGTGTCCTGCAGGGACTCTTCACGACGCCGCGCGGTGACGGTGATCTCGTCGAGCGTGGCGGTACGGGCAACCGGGGCGTTCTGCGCCGCCGCTGTGTCCGCGCCCGCGACGACGAGCCCGGCGCAGGCGAACGCCCGCGCGATGATGATTCTGCTCATGCTTCTCCCCCGAGTGCATTGATTCGATTCGACCCATCCGAGCCTATACCCGCCGTGGTGCACGACCGCCGAAGCGGATTCCCCGATTTCACCTCGCGAAATCCCCGGCCGTTGACGGCACCATGCCTAGTGGCCGCCGCCATCACACCCGAGAATCATCGCGTGATGAAACCCGACGACGACGCGAGTAAGAGCAGCGGTCGCTGGCGCGGCACCTGGGCGCCGTTGGGGCAGGCCCGCTTTCGCAGCGTCTGGTTCGCAGGAGCGCTCTCGCTGAGCTGTTACTGGATGGTCGAGGCGGCCTGCGCATGGCAGATGCGGCTGCTCAGTGGCTCGGATCCCTTCCTGGTGTCGCTCGTCACCGGCACCATGCAGTTCACCGTGATGGCCGTCGTCATCCCCGCCGGCGTGATCGCCGACATCGTGGACCGGCGGCGACTCATCCTGGCCAGCCACATCTGGCTCGCGATGATGCTGGGCGTGATCGCAGGGCTGCTGGCGGCCGGCAGACTGACGCCCTGGCTGCTGCTCGCATTGCTGCCGCTGCTGGCGGTGGCGCAGGCCTTCCGCATGCCGGTGATCGGCTCGCTGCTGGTCGAGACGGTCGAGCGCAAGGACCTGGGTTCGGCGGTTGCGCTCAACGCGCTCGGCCAGAACGGGTCGCGCATCCTCGGGCCTGCCATTGCCGGCATGCTGATCGGGGTCGGTGGCACGATCTCCACGCTGGCGCTGGCCGCAGGGGTCCTGGTCATCGCCGGAGCGGTACTGGCCTCGGTCGTGTCGGACGGGCACCGACAGTCGGCATCACTGACGTGGCGGCGGTTTGCCAGCGACGCCCGCGAAGAGCGGGCGTTCCTGGCGCGCGCCGCATGGAAGCGCAACCTGCTCCTGAGAATGGGCGCGTTCTTCGCCTGCACCGCCGCGGTCCCGGCGCTCCTGCCGGTGGAATTCTCCTCGGGCGGCATGTACGGGACGATGCTGGCCGTCTACGGCGCCGGCGCTCTCGTCACACTGCTGTTGCTGGGGCGTCCCCTGTCGGGCGCCGCGATCGAGCGGCGCGCCGTGGTGGCGCAGCTCTGCCACGCCGTCGGCCTGGTGCTCATCGGTCTGACCTCGTCCACGTGGCTGGCGGCAGCGGCGCTGCTGCTGTGTGGTGGCTCGTGGTTCGCCGTGTCCAACAGCCTGATGACGGCGGCGCAGCTGCAGCTGCCGGAGGCTTCCCGCGGCCGCGGGTTGTCGGTGGTCTACGCCGTGGGCATGGCCGGCCTGGCACTGGGCGGCCCCGTCTGGGGCTTCATCGCGCGCCACTTCGGGATCGGTGCCGGTTTCGCCTGCGCCGGCCTGGTGTCGATCGGACTGCTGGCCCTCACCCGCGGTCGGTCGGTAGCCGGCCCTGGCCTTGCCGAGAGTCTCCGCTAGCGCTCCCGGTGGCCAGGCAGCATCCTTAGGCCATCATGAAGCCCATCCGCACCGGCCTGCGCCTGCTTCGCGTGCTCGAAGTGCTGAACACAATGGGCCAGGCGACCAACCTCGAGGTGTCGCGCGCACTGGACCTGTCGCCACCGACGACCTACCGCCTGTTGCTGACGCTGGTCGGCGAACGCTATGCGTCCAAGAACGCGGCGACCAAGCTGTATCGACC
>CAJACZ010000049.1 GCA_903938365.1 uncultured Pseudomonadota bacterium
CAAGACTCGACCTCTCGCGCACCGTGGTGCGCGCACCGCAGCCGGGCATCGTGAGTCACCTGCCTCGGGTGGGGAGCCGCGCCGACATCGGCCGACCGGCGTTCGCCATCGTCTCGGATGGCGCGGTCTGGGTCGAAGCGAACTTCAAGGAGACCGACCTGGAGTGGGTGCGGCCCGGCCAGGACGTCACCGTGGACATCGACACCTACGGGGAGCATCGCTGGAAAGCACGCGTCGAGAGCATCGCGCAGGCCACGGGCGCCGAGTTTTCGGTGCTGCCCGCGCAGAATGCCTCCGGCAACTGGGTCAAGGTGGTGCAACGCATAGCCGTCCGGGTCGCACTGCAGCCGGGAACCGACGATCCACCCCTGCGCGACGGGATGAGTGCACACGTCAGCATCGACACCGGTCCTCACACCCGCTTCGATCGGTGGTTCGCGCGGGGCGCGCAGCAGGCGCGCTGAAGTGAGCGCGACCGCCCCCGTCCCACGGCGGCTGCTGACGGCGGCCACCATCCTCGCCACGATGATGTACACGGTCGACTCGACGATCGTGAACGTGGCCCTGCCTCACATGCAGGGCAGCCTGCAGGCGACCCAGGACCAGGCCGCCTGGATCATCACCTCCTATATCGTCGTCAGCGCCATCGCGACGCCACTCGCGGGCTGGCTGGGCACGCGCTTCGGCCTGCGGCCCATCATGCTGTGGAGCGTCGGAGTGTTCACGGCCAGCTCCATGCTGTGCGGCCTGGCCACGGGCCTCGGCGAGATCGTGCTCTTCCGCATCGTGCAGGGTGCAGCGGGCGCGGCACTGGTCCCGCTGTCACAGGTACTGCTCCTGCAGCAGTTCCCGCGCGAGCAGCACGCTCGCGTCACCGCGCTGTGGGGCATGGGCGTGCTGATCGGACCGGTCATCGGCCCCACGCTCGGCGGCTGGCTCACCGACGAGTGGTCCTGGCGCTGGGCCTTCTACATCAACCTGCCGATCGGCCTGCTGGCGTACTTCGGGCTGTTCGCGACCATCCCGAAGACCCGGGGCGATGAAACGCGCCCGTTCGACCTCACGGGCTTCGTGTTCCTGTCCCTCGCCCTCGGGCTGTTCCAGCTGATGCTCGACCGGGGCCAGACCAACGACTGGTTCGAATCGACTGAAATCGTCGCGGAGGCGTTCTTCGCTGCGATCTTCCTGTACATGTTCGTCACGCATTCGCTGACGCGGGACCGTCCTTTCGTCGACCTGCAGCTGTTCCTGGATCGAAACTTCAGCGCCTCGCTCGCGGTGATGTTCGCGATCGGCATCGCGGTGTTCAGCCCGACGGTGCTGATGCCGGGGTTCCTGCAGCAGCTGCAGGGCTACAGCCCCACCCAGGCAGGCGTGCTCACCGCGGCGCGTGGCGTGTCGTCCATGCTGGGGATGCTGCTCGCTGGCCGGCTCGTCAGGATGGTCGACCTGCGCCTGCTCATCGCGGCAGGGGTCACGGCATCGGCCGTCTCGCTGTGGATGATGGGCAGGTTCAGCCTCGACACGCCCGCCCACATGGTCGTCTCGGCAGGCCTGCTGCAGGGCCTGGGTGCCCCACTGTCTTTCGTGCCGCTCAGCTTCGCCGCGTTCGGCACCCTGTCGGGAGCGCAGCGTACCGAGGCGGGCGCACTGCTCACCCTGTCTCGCAACATCGGGGCATCGGTGGGCATTTCGCTGGCGGTCGCGCTGCTCGCACGCTCGACGCAGACCAATCGCAGCTACCTCGCCGAGCACCTGACACCGTACTCGGCGATGCGCTGGGCGGAGCTCGGCGCACAACCGGGCGATCCAGCCGGTACCGCGGCCATCGTCGGCGAGATCGGCAGGCAGGCCGCCTCGATCGCCTACGCCAACGACTTCAACCTGCTGGCCGCGGTGACGATCGCCGCGCTGCCCCTCGTGCTGCTCATTCGCGTGCAGCGGCCCGGCTAACCGAGCACCCGCTTCCAGTTTTCCCAGCCCGACCGGTCGTCCGCGGGCAGACGAGTCTTGAGTGCCACCGAAACCTTGGTGCGGAACTCGGGATGAACTTCCAGCGGGAAGAGTTCCGCCCAGGGATAACGGTCGAACTGCTGCAGCACGCCGTGCCAGGTGCGGATCCACCCTGGGCTGGACGGCGACTCGTCGTGCAGGTCCTCGTTGGTGACCAGCCTGTACTGCCAGTTCTTTCCGGACTTCCTGCCCACGATCTCGACGCTGCCGCCCTCGCCTCCCACCTGGATCACGACCCGCGGCCGACCGGTGAGCCGCGCGCGTATTTCCTCGATGATCTGCTGGGCGATGCGGAAGTGTTCAGGCGGAATGGGCAGGTCACTGTTCCAGCGTGCGCCACGCTGTATGAAATAGAGGGCGGTGCGCAACTGGTCCAGCGACGCCACCGTGAGCCCCGTTGCCACCTGGTCGATGGTGCGGACCCCGACCTCGATGTCCCCCCCGGTCGCCGCGTCACCGTCGAAGGAGAGGCAGAAGGCCTCGAGGTCTTCCCAGCTGGCGGCAGCGCTGGGGAGCAGGTCGGGCACCAGATCGGCGTGGGCGATCCACTTGCCCGGCGCAACGGGCTGCGCGCGCAACGGCGAAGGAGGCCACTGCGCCGCAGCGCCTTCGGGCTCCTCGCCGGAGAAGAACACCGGGAGCTCGCCATGCTCGGCGGCGCCCAGCATCTCGACGAACCAGCCGATGTACGGGCGATCCCGGCCGAGCGCACGGGCGACGATGTCGGGGTGGCGTTCCACGAACAACTGTCCCAGCTCGCGCGCGGTCTTGCCGCGCGCGTCCTTCCAGCCGAAGAACCGGTCCTCGTCCCCGGTCTGGTAGGTGGCGACCCCCGCGCCGGGCTCGAGCAGTTCCCAGCCGTTCGCACGGATGTTGTCGGCGGGTGTGATGTCACAGCGCCAGTCGCAGCCCGACGGTGACATGCCTGCGGAGATGCGCAGGCGCTGGTAGCCCGCCTTGTGCAGCTCATGGACCATGGCCAGCAGGCGGCAGGCGCGACGAAGTCCGGGATTGGCCGGGGCTTCAGTGACGATCGGGAACGGAGCGGGCGGAAGATTCATGTTCCTACTATTACAGGGTACGAGGGCTTCGGCCATTTCGCTTGCGGATGGTCGAGCATGATCTCGATCACCAGCGGCACGAGCCTGGCCATCATGCGCGTGCAGTCACGCACCTGGTGACGGTTGACTTTGCCGTTCCAGGTCGCGCCTCCGTGCAGCAACTGGTTGCGCAGCGTATAGACACGGCTGAGGGCGATACCGAGCACCTGCAGTGTCGCCTCGCGAGCGAGCGCACGGTTCGCACGCCTGCGGTCCGTCGCGAAACGGAGCTTCCATTCCGTCTCGTCGATTTCGCCGTTATGCCATTTCCAGAAGTCGGGCGAGACATACGGATTGTCGAGCAGCGCCCGGATGCTCTGCGCGAACTCCTCCCAGACCAGGCGTTCGATGCGTTGCCTGCCTCTGTCGAGCGCATCGAGCCGCCGCAGGAAACTTCGGAACAGGCTCTGTTCCGCGAGCCGCACCGAGTCGTCGATGTCGGTGGCATAGGCGGCGTTGAAGGCAATCCACAGGAAAACGAACTGACTGTCCGGGTCATCGGCAAGCTGTTCGGCGCGGTTCAGCCAGCTGAGGGCACGATGCAGCCTCACGCTCAGCGTCTCGTCGTGGCCGGCGCGCTCCGCGCGGTGACGGGCCTTGAGGTGGGCGTGGTCCATGCATACATCCCCTGCCCTCGAGTCGGGGCATCGTCATCACTTTAGCCGGAATGGACAACGGATTCCTGTGACGGGATGCCGATCTCGCGACGGCCGGCCAGGGCGGATCAGGCTGCGGCAAATACTCGTGGCGCCTGACGCAGCGATCCCGCACCGTTTCCGCTGTCGAGCATCCGGGGGGATTTCGATGGACATGGAAACGAAAGCAGGCACCAGCGACACGGCTGCATGCTGCAATCACCTCATCGCCCTGCTGTCCACAAGCGATCGACTGCGCCTGCTCCCACACCTTGAGCTGGTTGAACTGCCCGCAGGCAGAGTGCTGTTCGAGTCCGGCAGACCGATGCCCTTCGGCTACTTCATGACGACGGCCATCGTCTCCTGCCTGCAGCTGCTCGAGGACGGGAAGTGTGTCGAGGTCGCCGTCGTGGGCAACGAAGGCTTCATCGGGGTCTCTTTGTTCATGGGTGGCGGATCCGCGCAGGGACGTGCTGTCGTGCAGCGCAAGGGCCATGCCCTGCGCATCAGCGCCGCCCTGCTGCTCGAGGAATTCAACCGCGCCGGTGCGCTGATGCAGGTGCTGCTGGTCTACACGCAGTCGCTGCTGACGCAGGTCGGGCAGATCGGGGTGTGCAACAGCTATCACGATGCAGACCAGAAACTATGCCGCTGGCTGCTGTTGCGTCTTGACCGCCAGGCCGACACTACAGTTGAGATGACGCAGGATCTGATCTCGCAGATGCTCGGCGTCCGCCGCATGAGCGTCACCAGCGCCGTGGCGCACCTGGAGAGCTCTGGCCTCATCCAGTGCTCGCGCGGACACATCACCGTGCTGGATCGAGCCGCCATCGAAGCACGCTGCTGCGAATGCTATCGAGTGGTGACCCGGGAACACCAACGACTGTTCCGATCGGCGCGGTAGCGGACCGACATAACGTGCACGCCGTGAAACACTTTACTCCGTTCATTCCATCAGAGATGTCGGGGGAAGTTCCATGTACCACCTCAAACGTGCGCCCTTGCTCGCCGCAGGCCTGCTGCTTGCTGCGTCCCAACCTGTCGTCGCAGAGACTGCCGATGCGACCGCGGCTGCCGCCACCGGCACCACGGTCACGGTCTCGCTGAACCGTGACCAGTTGCACAAGCTCGTCTCCTACGGGGATCTCGATCTGTCCAGCCCGCAGGGCATGAGCACCCTGAACACGCGCATCAGGTCAGCCGTCTACGCTGTCTGTCCGCGCGAAGACACCCGTGACCTCCAGCGCCTCAACGGAGTGCGGCAGTGCAGAGAGATGGCCACCGAAGGGGCGATGCTGCAGGTGCAGCAACTCGCATCCCTGCAAAAGGCACCGCTCTCGGCAGCGCTCAAGCCTTGAACTGACCGAAAGCGCGGGGGCGGACCTCGTCCGCTCCTGCGCCATACCGCCGCAACCCCACGCGGTTGCCCGCGATTGCGGAACTCCGCAGCAGCGCTTGCTGCAAGCGGGCACTAGACTGCGTGCGTGACGCTGCAAGACTTCCTGCTGATCGGTGCGACGCTGCTGCATCTCGCCCTCGCCGGCGCCGTGGTGCTGGACCTGCTGCGCCAGCACCGCTCGACGGGCGCCACCATCGCGTGGATGGCGATCCTGCTGCTGCTGCCCTACTTGGGGCTCCTGCTCTATGTGTTCACGGGTACGCCCCGCAAGCGCTCGGCGTCGCTTGCGGAATTCCTGGCGCGGCATGTGCACGCGCCGCCGGCCGACGCCACCGCGTTCTGCCACGACACGGAACGGCTGCTGCGCGCGCTGCGCCTGCCCGGCGCAACACTGGGAAACCGCCTCCGCTTCTGCAGCCGCAACGAGGATGCGCACGACGCACTGCTGGCCCTGATCCGCTCTGCACAGGAGCGACTGCTGCTGTCCGTGTTCTCGTTCGAGGCGGATGCTGCGGGCCTCGAGGTGATCGCGGCCATGACGGAGCGCGCCGCGGCGGGTGTCCAGGTGCGCATGCTGGTCGACGGCTATGGCTCGCTCAACCTTTCGTCACCGGCGCTCCAGGCACTGGCTGCGGCGGGTGGCCGCTTCGCGCGGTACCGGCCGCTGGTCGCGGCGGGGTCGCTGCGGGGCGCCTTCAACTACCGCAATCATCGCAAGATCGTCGTCGCGGATGGCCGGGAGGCCTGGGTCGGTGGGCGCAACATGGCGCTCAAGTACCTCGCGAGCTCACCGGACGGCTCGCACTGGGCAGACCTTTCGCTGCTCGTGGAGGGGTCGGCTGCGGCGGTGTTCGAATCCGTCTTCTGCTCGGACTGGCTGACGGCCAGCGGAGAATCGATCGAGGTCCAGAGCCCGGCCACTTTCGACAGCGTCTCCGGAAACTCCTGCATCCAGGTGCTCGCAGCCGGACCGGACCTCGAGGACGACACGCTGCATGCCCTGCTGATCGCGGGCATCGCCGGCGCGCAGCAGAGAGTCTGGGTGGTCTCGCCGTTCTTCGTCCCCGACGACGCGCTCCAGTCGGTGCTGCGGCTGGCCTGCCGGCGCGGGCTGGACGTGCGGGTCATCGTGCCGCGGCGCTCGAACATGCGGCTTGCGGACTTCGTGCGCACGAGCTACCTGGCGGAACTGGCTGCGGCGGGTGCCCGCGTGCTGTTCTTCGAGCGCTCGGTGCTGCACGCCAAGGTCCTGGTCCTGGACGACCGGGTCGCCATGGTCGGCTCGCAGAACCTCGACATGCGCAGCCTGTTCACGAACCACGAAGTGGCGGCGGTGCTGTACACGCCGAGCGATATAGAGTCGGTCGCGGCCATCGTCGAGGACTGGGCCGCGCAGTGCGTCGCGGACGTGGCGCCGGAGCGCTTCGCGAAGACGGCGCTCGCGGGCGCCCTGCGGATCATCGCGCCGCTGTTGTGAGCCCGGGTCCGGCGAGCCCGCCGCTGCGGCGTACGCGCTCGCGCACGCTGTGCAGGACGACACCGCGCGCCGGAGCAAGCAGGGTGAGGCGGCGCATGGCTCGGGTGATGCCCGTATAGAGCAGTTCGCGGGTGAGCACCGGCGAGGGCTTGTCGGGCAGCACAAGCAGCACGTGCCGGAACTCGGAACCCTGCGACTTGTGCACGGTCATCGCGAACACGGTCTCGACATCTTCGAGCCTCGAGGGCACGACCCAGCGCAGCGCGCCGTCGGCGTCGCGGAACACGACCCGCAGGCCGTCGGCCTGCGGCAGGCACAGCCCCACGTCGCCGTTCATCAGACGCAGCGCATAGTCGTTGCGCGTGACCATCACCGGGCGGCCCGCGTACCACTCGTCACGCGGGAAGCCGAGGCTGCGCTGGATGCGCGGATTCAGGGTCTCCACGCCCCAGGGACCCTGGCGCAGCGCGCACAGCACCTGGAAGGCCGCGAAGGAATCGAGCAGCGCAGCCGCCTGCTCGTTGCTGCAGGGATCGCCGCTCCGCTCGAGCTGTGCGAGGCCCTCGAGCCAGTCCTGCCAGCCCTCGCGCAGGGCTTCGTCCCAGGCGGACCCGGAGGGCCCGAAGCCGCCGCCGGCGTGCAGGCACTGCACCGCCGGCCCAACGTCGGACGCAGCGTCGGATGCAGGCGGAGGCGCCGTGGGTTCCGGGACGCTGGCACGCCAGGGCGGACAACCGGCCAGCAATGCCGCGACCGCCTCCGCCTCGCCGGCGTTGACCTGCCGCGCCCAGCGACCGATCCCGCTGTCGGCGGCGAAGCGGTGACTGTAGCGCAGCGTGACGATATGCGGCGCGAGTCCGGGGTTTTCGCAGAGCTGCGCGAGCACCGCGCCGGCTTCGACGGAGGCGAGCTGGTCCTTGTCGCCGAGCAGCACCAGGCGCGCGGACACCGGCACGGCCTCGAGCAGCGTCGCCATCATCTCGAGATCGACCATGGACGCCTCGTCGACGATCACGAGGTCGGTGGCGAGCGTGCGCCGGGTCGCGGCCGACGCGCCGGTCCGCAGCCCCAGCAGCTTGTGCAGCGTCGCGGCTTCGGTGGGGACCTGGTCGCGGACATCCGGCGGGAGATCGGCGCGCCGCGCCGCGATCGACTGGCTGAGTCGCGCCGCAGCCTTGCCGGTGGGCGCGGCAAGGTGCACGCGCAGGCTGCGGCCCTGCGCGCGCGCATCGCGCAGCAGCAGCGCAAGCAGGCGGGCCACCGTCGTAGTCTTGCCGGTGCCCGGCCCGCCGGTGATCACCGAGAAATGTTCCAGGGCCGCCACCTCGCAGGCGCGGCGCTGCCAGTCCACGCCGCCGTCGGGGGCGGGAGCAGTGAAGAGTTCGTCGAGCGCCGCCGTCAGGTCCACGGGCGTGGCCAGCGGTGCGGCACGGCGGGCGGCGAGATTCGCGAGGATGCGCTGCTCCGCTGACCAGGCGCGCCGCAGGTACAACCGTTGCGACGCGGGCGGGTCGCCGGCGTCGGCAACCAGCAGCAGCGGACTGCCCTCGCCCTGCGCCCAGCACAGATCGGCAGCCGCGGCGGCCAGGCCGGTGGGCAGCGCTGCTACCGCAGCGGCATCCCAGCCCAGCAGCGCCTGGGGCTCCGCCTCGAGTGCGCGCAGATCGAGGCAGGCATGGCCGCGGCCCAGCTGGTGGCTGGCGAGCGCCGCAAGCCAGAGATGGCGGGGGTTCGGCGGCTCCGGCAGCGGCGAAACCTGCAGCAGGGCGCGCACCAGCGCGCGATCGAGCGCCGTGAACGGAACGTGCGGCGCGTCGAGCATCGTGGGCAGCGATGGCAGCGTCATGCGGGCACCGGTGCGGCGCGACCGGCCAGGAGATCGTCGAGTCGCTCGATGAGTGCGCGCGGCGGCAGGTCGTGGTGCATGCCGTGGCCGGGCTCGTCGATGCCGCGTACGAACAGGTACAGGGCGCCACCCATGTGGCGGTCGTAATCGTACGTGGCCAGGCGCGCCTTGAGCAGTCGATGCAGCGCAAGCAGGTAGAGCGTGTACTGCAGGTCGTAACGGTGGCCCAGGATCGCCTCGGCCAGCTGCTCCTGCGCATAGCCGGCCGGGAGGTAATTCGACTTGTAGTCGAGAACGTAATAGCGCCCGTCGTGCTCGAACACCAGGTCGAGGAACCCGGTGAGCAGTCCCTCGAGGGCCTGCGGCTGCAGCGCGTTCCGCGACTGTCCCGGCAGCACATGGCGGCTGATCAGCGCGTCGATGGCACGCGCGGTGGCGCCGTGCGTGGTGAGCAGGAAGCCCATCTCCGCCCAGGTGCGCGCCGGGTCAAGCGAGTGGAGCGTGACGCCGATCCCCAGCGGGCAGCGACCGATGGCGATGATCCATTCCGTGAGCAGCGCACGGTGCTCAGGCGTGATGCCCAGCGCATCGCAGCGGCGGCGCAGCAGCGAGTCCCAGACCGGGACAGTTGCGGTCGCGGTCGGATCGAGGATCGGCCAGCGCTGCTGCACCTGCCACTCGAGCAGCACGTGCAGCAGGTCGCCATACCGGGCCCCGCGGGGGAACGCGGCGTAAGGATTCGTGGCGATCCCGTCCGTCCGCAAGCCCACCCCGGCATCGCGGGTCTCGGGCGGGTTGTCGGTCAGCGAGTCGCTGTAGCGTTCATCGGCTTCGGTGGGGGCAACCGTCCGGCGCACGGGCGGCTCCAGCCGGCGCGTCAGCGAACTGAAACTGGCGCTGCGCCACGCGCTGGCATGCCG
>CAJACZ010000050.1 GCA_903938365.1 uncultured Pseudomonadota bacterium
CCGCAGCTGGGCGGGCGGCCTCGGCGTGCCGCGGCGCATCTCCGATTACGACTTCACCGACGACGTCGACCAGCGCTCGCTCGAGCTGCGGCTCGCCGGAACGGCGGCCGACGATAGCATCGACTGGGTGATCGGCGGCTATGCCATCCGCGATGAGGTGGCATTCGTGACGCTGCTCGACTTCACGGACCAGGTCGCCACCAAGGTCGTGTCCGACTACTTCCAGAGCCGCGAGAGCCTCGCGGCCGTCGGCCAGCTGGACTGGCGCTTCACCGACACGCTTACGCTCAGCGCAGGGTTGCGCTACACGGCGGACGAAGGGCGATACCGCGGGTCGACCGTCGACACGAATCCCTACGGCACCACCCTTGCTGGTCTCGCATTTCCCGCGCTGCCCGTCGTCTTCAACGAGCCCACCGACGATGCCGACACCTCCGGGCGCCTCACCCTGAAGTACCAGCCCACCTCGTCGCTGACGATCTACGGATCGGCCGGCACGGGCTACAAGGCCGGCGGCTTCGACGGCTCGACCATCTTCACGCTGCCGGAGGCGAAGCCCTTCAAGCCCGAGACCGTAGAGGCCATCGAGGCGGGTATCAAGTACTCCGGCGCCTCGGGCCTCTATGTATCGCTTGACGCGTTCCTGTACGACTTTTCGGAGCTCCAGGCTTTCACGGTGATCCCGCCGGTCACCGCCAACGTCCGCACCAACGTCGGCAAGTCCGAGTTCAAGGGCCTCGAAGCGAGCTTCGGTATCGATCTGCTGCGCAGCGACTCGCAGGCGCTCCGGTTCGACGTCTCCGGCACCTGGCTGAGGAGCGAGATCCAGGAGTTCGACGGCACGCCCGCCCAGGTCGCGGCCAACCTGGGCAACGACCTGCCTGCCGCGCCGCGCTTCTCGGGCAACGCTACGCTGGCGCATGAGTGGCGCATGGGCAACGCGCTGACGCTCGCCACCACGCTCGACGCCCGCCGCAAGAGCAGCGAGTTCAAGCGACTCAACAACAACCTGCGTTCCCAGGTCGAGGGCTTCACGACGGTCGACTTGCGCGTCGAGCTCAGGGCGTCCGACCGCGGCTGGTCGGCCTACGTGTTCGGGCGGAACCTGACGGACGAGACCTACTACGTCGACCGCAACGGCGGTGCGCGCCTCGTCGCTGCGCCGCGGACCTACGGTCTCGGTGCCAGATACGATTTCTGAATACCCGTGCTCGAGGATCCACCGATGACGCTTGTCACATATCCGCTTCGGGCGGTCGTTCTCTGCGCGCTCTGGCTGCTCGCCGGTCCGGCAGTCGCCGATGTCCCTCCGGCCGCCGACGGGCGTTTTACCGTCGCGGTGATACCGGACTCGCAGAACTACCTGGACTACAAGCACCAGCGCGCAACCGGGTTCCCGATCGACGCAGCCGAGATGTTCCACGACCAGGTGGACTACATCGCCCGCAACGTCGAGTCCGCCGGCGGCGAGATCGCCTTCGTGACGCACGTCGGTGACGTCTGGCAGCACGCGACGCAGGGCATCGATGCCGCGCACCTCGCCATGGGCCTGCGGGAAGACCCCGAGAGCATCGTGGTCCGTTACTACGCCCCCGATCCTCGCGCCCTCACGGTCGAAGCGCGTGCCGCGCGCGACGTCTTCACGAAGCTGGCAGACCGGGTGCCATTCTCGGTGGTGCCGGGCAATCACGACTACGACGGCTTCTGGGCCGACAGCCGTTTCGCCGGTGGGCGGGACCCGCGCGACCCGGCGCGTCAGGGCAGTCCCTACGGGATGCTGCACTATGGCGGCCTCGACAACTTCAACGCGGTCTTCGGCGAGCGTTCATCGTTGTTCGCGGATCGGCCCTGGCGCGCGGGCAGCTACAACGGCGGCGCGAACTCCGCCACCGTGTTCGCGGCCTCGGGCTATCGCTTCCTGCACCTCGGCCTCGAATTCGCCCCGCATGACGACGTTCTGCAGTGGGCGGCGGAGATGATCCGTCGCCACCCGGGGTTGCCGACGCTCGTGACCATTCACGACCACCTCAACCCACGCGCCGAACGCAAGCCGAATCCCGTCGTTGACATGCAGGCGGTGCATTCGGAGCACAACAACCCGGAGGACGTCTGGCGGAAGTTCCTGTCCAGGCACCGGCAGGTCTTCCTCGTGCTCTCCGGCCACCAGCATGGCCAGTCGCGGCGGGTCGATGCCGGCGCCGAGGGTGGCAAGGTCTGGCAGTTGCTGGCCGATTACCAGGACCGCAACCAGGCGCTGCGCCACGTCGTCGGCGACGGAAAGCTCCCGGGAGCGCTCGCGCCTGCGGGCCTCGGCGACGGCTGGATGCGTCTTCTGAACTTCGATTTCACGGGGCCGGTCGCACGGCTGCAGGTGCGCACCTATTCGACCCATTTCAAGGCCTACGCGAGCGACCTGCCCGAGTACGCCCGGTGGTACCGGTCCCGCGAGAAGCCCGAACTCAGCGA
>CAJACZ010000051.1 GCA_903938365.1 uncultured Pseudomonadota bacterium
AGGGAAGCGCCCGCCAGGAGCGCCGTGGCGACGCCCGAGGCGATCGTGTCGTGCCGATCCTGATCCACGGCGACGCGGCCTTCGCGGGCCAGGGCGTGGTGATGGAGACCCTGCAGCTGTCGCAGGCGCGCGGGTACTACACCGGCGGCTCGGTCCATATCGTCATCAACAACCAGGTCGGCTTCACCACCTCGAAGCCCGAGGATGCGCGTTCGACCATCTACTGCTCGGACGTCGCGAAGATCCTCGAAGCCCCGGTGTTCCACGTCAACGCCGACGATCCGGAGGCGGTGGTCTACGTCACCCGTCTCGCGCTGCAGTACCGAATGCGCTTCCACAAGGACGTGGTCATCGACCTCGTGTGCTACCGGCGCCTCGGCCACAACGAAGCCGACGAGCCGGCGGCCACGCAGCCGGTGATGTACGCGGTCATCCGCAAGCACCCGACCGCCCGCCGGATCTACGCGGATCGCCTGGTGGCCGACAAGGTCCTGGCCGAGGCCGATGTGGCAGCCATGGTCGAGGAATACCGCAACGGCCTCGATGAAGGGCGGCCGCAGGCGCGCGCATCGCTGGGCATGATCGGCAACAAGTTCACGGTCGACTGGAGCCCTTACCTGGATGCCGAGTGGGGCACCCGCATCCAGTCCGGCGTCGAGCCGGCGCGGCTGCGCGCCCTGGGCGCGCGCATCACCGCGGTTCCGGAGGGTTTCCCGCTGCACTCGCGCGTGCAGCAGGTGGTGAACAACCGAATCAGGATGACGGCGGGCGAACTGCCGCTCGACTGGGGCTGCGCCGAGACCCTCGCCTACGCGAGCCTGCTCGAGGAAGGCTACAGCGTCCGCATTTCCGGCCAGGACTGCGGTCGCGGCACCTTCTTCCATCGGCATGCCGTCTGGCACCACCAGGACACCGGCGAGGTGCACATCCCGCTGCAGCACGTTGCCGAGCGGCAGCCGCGGTTCCAGGTCATCGATTCCGTGCTCTCCGAAGAGGCGGTGATGGCCTTCGAATACGGCTACTCGCAGACTGAGCCGAGCGCGCTCGTGATCTGGGAAGGCCAGTTCGGCGACTTCGCCAACGGTGCGCAGGTGATCATCGACCAGTTCATCAGCTCCGGCGAATCGAAGTGGGGGCGCCTGTGCGGTCTCACCCTGTTCCTGCCGCACGGATACGAAGGCCAGGGGCCCGAACATTCCTCGGCGCGGCTGGAGCGCTTCCTGCAGCTCTGCGCCGAGATGAACATGCAGGTCTGTGTGCCTTCCACTCCTGCCCAGATGTTCCACATGCTGCGCCGGCAGATGCTGCGCACCTTGCGCAAGCCGCTGATCGTCATGACGCCGAAGAGCCTGCTGCGCCACGACATGTCGGTTTCCTCGCTCGAAGAACTCTCGCGCGGCTCCTTCCAGAACGTCATCGACGAGGTCGAGGAACTGGAACCCGCGAAGGTCCGCCGGATCGTGTTTTCCAGCGGCAAGGTGTACTTCGACCTGCTCAAGGCGCGTCGTGCCTCGGCGCAGGCTGATGTGGCCCTCGTGCGCCTCGAGCAGATCTATCCCTTTCCGGTCGAGGAATACGAGGCGGTGCTGCGTCGCTACCCGAATGCGCGCGAGGTCGTGTGGTGCCAGGAAGAGCCCCAGAACCAGGGGGCCTGGTACCAGATCCGGCACCAGCTCGACCGTCCGCTGGCCGGAAAGCGCGAACTGCTGTACGCCGGGCGCGCGCCCGCTGCGGCCCCGGCGACCGGTATCTCGAAATTCCATGACGCGGAGCAGGCGGCCCTCATCAAGGCGGCCCTGACCGCAACGACCCGCGAGGAAGCCGCGCGCGAAACCACGCGCCTCGCGCCATCCATCGAACCGGCCGCGACGGCCGGTGTCCGCAAGAGCTAATCGAGGAAGACCCTCCCATGACCATGGAAATCCGCGTTCCCCAGCTTCCCGAGTCCGTGGCGGACGCCACCCTGGTGGCCTGGCGCCGTCGCCCCGGGGAAGCCATCAGCCGCGACGAGAACCTCGCCGACCTCGAGACCGACAAGGTGGTCCTCGAGGTGCCGGCGCCGGCCAACGGCATCCTCAAGGAAATCAAGGTCCATGCGGGTGCCACCGTGAAGAGTGGCGACCTGCTCGCGCTGATCGAAGAGGGCGTCGCCGCGGCGACCGCCCCTGCGGCTGCGGCGGCCGTCGCGGCTCCCGTTGCGGCGAGCCCCGCCGCAACAACCGCGCCCGCCGAGGCGGCGAAGCTCAGCCCGTCGGTACGCCGCCTGGTGGAGGAAAACCGGCTCGATCCCGCACAGGTTCCGGCCTCCGGCCGCGACGGTCGCCTGACCAAGGGTGACGTGGTCGGGCATCTCGACCGGCAGAAGAACGAACCCGCTGCGACGCCGGCGCCCGCTGCGGCGGCTGCCCCGGTGCCGGTTCCTGCG
>CAJACZ010000052.1 GCA_903938365.1 uncultured Pseudomonadota bacterium
GAGCACATCGGCGTCCGCCGAGACGCACAGCACCAGCGCATCGCAGGCCAGCGCGAGTTCAGCCGGGCTGGCGGCCTGCGCGCAGCCGGTTTCCGCGGCCAGCGCGGCGGCCTTGCCGGCGCTGCGGTTCCAGACGCCCGCCAGCAGTCCGGCCTTGTGCAGGTTGCGCGCCATGGACGCGCCCATGGCGCCGAGGCCGAGGAAGCCGACCCGCATCAGCGGCGCGGCGCGGCGCAGGCGGCGTCGCGCTCCTTCCGGGCGTCGACCCGGGCCTGCGAGAGTTCGGCCTCGGTCAGGTATTCGCGCTCGCCTGCTGTCTTCTCGCGGAACAGTCGCCGCGTGGCGATCATCTTGTCGTAGCGCTCGGTGGCTTCCTTGCACTGCTCGGCGCGCTTCTTGTCCAGATCCGCGGCAACCGCGCGGGCGGCCGACTCGGACTCCAGCCGCTCGGCGATGGCCGCACCCTGGGCTGACGTGTCGTTCGCCGCGCCCGGCGCGGCCGCCGCGCTGCTGCCGCCGCTGCCGCTGCCGCCGCTGCGGATGAGCTTGGCGCCTTCACGGGGCCGGTCGCTGTAGTGCCATTTCCCCTCGGCGTCCTGCCAGCCCCATACGTCGGCATGAGCGAGGCCGGCTGCGAACAGCAGGCCGAACAGGGCGAGAAGCGGGGCGATGCGATGACTCATGTCTGGAGTTCTCCTTCAAACACAAGTATCCACGGAAGCGGGGCGGCCGGCACCTGAAACGCGTCACATCCGGGGTCAGGTCGGTGGCTTCGCCGCGGCGCGATCGGCCTTCATGTGACGGATGTCCACCGGCCGGATTTCCGTGATCGGGCACCGGTCGTTGCCGACCCGGACGGTGTCGAAGCGGCTGACCCGGCTGCCGGTGCGGGTCACGCTGATGAGGTTGGCGAACAGCAGGTCCTCGCAGCCGTCCCATACCTTGACCAGCCAGGCCTCGTTGATGCCGGTCCACACCAGCAGTTTTTCGCGCGCGACGGGGGTCCAGCCCTGGATGCGCATCGCGGTGAACCCCTCGACCGGTTCGCCGGCGTAGTCCACGTAGTTGAGTTTCCCTTCGTCCTTGCGTGGCAGCCCCGTGGCGCAACCGGCCAGGGCGGCGGACAGGATGGCCGAGAGGACCAGGACGGCGACGGGCCGGGTGTTCATGCGCGATACCTCGCAGCGGTGGAGGGTTCGACGATAGCACCGCGTTTGCCGGGGTCGCATCCGGAATGTCCCGCAATGACAAGGGGCGGGCTGCCTCGCGACAACCCGCCCCTGGGTGAGTGCCGGAAACCCTCAGTGGGTGTAGGCGCGCTCGTTGTGCTCGTTGGTGTCGAGGCCCTCGCGCTCCACGTCTTCGGGCACGCGCAGTCCGACGATCAGGTCGGCGGCCTTGAAGGCGATGAATGCCGCGACGGCCGACCAGACGACCGTGACCAGCACCGCCTGGGCCTGGATCAGCACCTGCGTGCCGATCGGGTTCGAGCCGACCGAAGCGGTGACCCAGTCGGTGACGAGGCCGGGCCCGCCCAGCGACTGCGTGTTGAACACGCCCGTCAGCAGCGCGCCCACGATGCCGCCGATACCGTGCACGCCGAACACGTCCAGCGAGTCATCGGCCTTGAGCAGCTTCTTGAGGCCCGTGACGCCCCAGAGGCAGATCGTACCGCCCGCCAGTCCGATGACCAGCGCTCCCATCATGCCGACGTTGCCGGCCGCCGGGGTGATCGCGACGAGGCCGGCGACGGCGCCGGAGGCCGCCCCCAGCATCGACGGGTGACCCTTGAGAGCCCACTCCGCGATCGTCCAGGCCACCACGGCCGCGGCCGTGGCGAGCAGCGTGTTGAGGAAGGCCAGCACGGCCGAGTTGCCGGCTTCGAGGGCGGAGCCCGCGTTGAAGCCGAACCAGCCGACCCACAGCAGCGAGGCGCCGACCATGGTGAGCACCAGGTTGTGCGGCGGCATCGCCTCGCGGCCGTAGCCCACGCGCTTGCCGACCATGTAGGCACCGACCAGGCCTGCGATGCCGGCGTTGATGTGCACCACGTTGCCACCGGCGTAGTCGAGGGCGCCCCACTGCCAGAGCAGGCCCGCCTTGCTGTTCAGTTCGCCGACCAGCTCCGCGCTGGTGTACGCGTCGGGGCCCATCCAGAACCAGACCATGTGCGCCATCGGCAGGTAGCTGATCGTGAACCAGATGACCATGAAGATCAGCACGGCGGAGAACTTCATGCGCTCCGCGAAGGCGCCGACGATCAGGCAGCAGGTGATGCCCGCGAAGGTGGCCTGGAAGGCGACGAACAGCAGTTCGGGGATGACCACGCCCTTGCTGAAGGTGGCGGCCATCGCGAAGGTGCCGGTGCTGGCGTCGAGCGTGCCGTTCAGGAACAGCCGCCCCAGCCCGCCGATGAAGGCATTGCCTTCGGTGAAGGCCAGCGAGTAGCCGTAGATGCACCACAGCACGACGATCAGCGAGAAACCGACCATGACCTGCATCAGGACCGACAGCATGTTCTTGGAGCGGACCAGGCCGCCGTAGAACAGGGCGAGGCCCGGGATCGTCATCAGGACGACCAGCAGTGTCGCCACCATCAGCCAGGCGACGTCGCCCTTGTTCGGCACGGGCGCGTCCTGCGCCAGCGCGAGCGCCGGCGCCGCCAGTGCCAGGCCGGTAGCGGCCGCCCGCGCGAGCCAGCGGCGCGCCGTGGATTCCTGTCGGTACTCATTTGTCATGGTTGTGTCTCCCAGCTCCCCTGTTGTTCAGGTTGCCGCCACGCCCGTTTCACCGGTGCGGATGCGGATGGCCTGTTCGATCTCAGATACAAAAATCTTCCCGTCGCCGATCTTGCCGGTCCGGGCCACGTTGGCGATGGCCTCGACCACCGGCTCGACGATCGACTCATCGACCGCGATCTCGACCTGCGTCTTGGGCACGAAGTCGATGCGGTATTCAGCGCCGCGGTAGTACTCGGCGTGACTCCGCTGGTGGCCGTAACCCTGCACCTCGGTCACGGTCATGCCCTGCACGCCGAGCTTCGCGACCGCCAGTTCCAGGTCGTCGAGCTTGTAAGGACGGATGATCGCGGTGATCAGCTTCATCGTCGTCCTCGTCGGTCCGGATTCATTTCGATGCGAACGCCTGCCAAAGGCACGCGTCAGTCCTGCCGCCGCGCGCGCTATGCTTCGCGCAGGGAAGGCCCGAAGGCTTTTGCAGCTTCCGTGCCAGCGCGTCGGCGTGGCCAAGTGTGTGATTTTCGGGCCCGGGCGACTCGCTGCGCACCGTTTTGGCGCCTGGTCCCGCGGTGTTTGCGTTAATTCAGGGCAAGTCGAGGTCCACATGGCAGATTTCCGGATAGACGACATGGCACGCCGGTTGTTCGAGACCGTTCCCCCCGCGCTGCGCGGCATGCAGCAGGACCTGGAGTCCAACTTCCGCGCGGTGCTGCGTTCCAACCTCGCGCGCCTCGACCTCGTCGCGCGCGACGAATTCGACGCCCAGGCCAAGGTCCTCGAACGCACCCGCGCCCAGCTCGAGGCGCTCGAGCGCCGGCTCGCCGAGCTTGAGGCCCGTCACTCTTCCGGCCCCGGCATCTAGGCGCCGCGACGCGGCAGCCGTCGGCGGCGCAGTCCGGTGTCCGTGGCACGGGTCGCCTGCCGGGCGCAGGTTGCGCTGCAGGCGCCGCCGGTCTCGGTCGAGGTGCATCTGGGCAGCGGGCTGCCCAGCTTCAGCATCGTCGGCCTCGCCGGCCCCGAGGTGAAGGAGAGCAAGGAGCGCGTCCGCGCCGCTCTCGTCAATTCCGGCTTCGAGCTGCCCGCAGGCCGCATCACCGTCAATCTCGCACCGGCCGACCTCCCCAAGGACGGCGGGCGCTTCGACCTGGCCATTGCGCTCGGCATCCTCGTGGCCGCGGGACAACTGCAGCCGCGGGTCGAGCTGGCCGGCCTCGAGTTCCTCGGTGAACTCGGGCTGGGCGGCGAACTGCGCCCCGTGCGGGGTGCGCTGCCGACGGCCGCTGCGGCGGCGGCGGCCGGGCGTGGACTGGTGCTGCCGGCGGGCAATGCCGCCGAGCTGCGCCTGCTGCCCGGGTTGCGTGCCTGCGCCGCCGCCGACCTGCTGCAGGTCTGCCGCGCGCTGGAGGGGCGGGAACCCCTGACGATCATCCCCGATGCTCCACCGGCCGCCGCCCTGCAGGGTGAGTCCGGCCCCGGCGCGCCGCTGGCCGCAGGGCCGGAACTCGCCGATATCTGCGGCCAGGCGCAGGGCAAGCGAGCGCTGCTCGTGGCGGCCGCGGGGGGTCACAGCCTGCTGTTCGTCGGACCGCCCGGGTGTGGCAAGACCTTGCTGGCGCAGCGCCTGCCCGCGCTGCTCCCGCCGCTGCCGGCACACGAGGCGCTCGAGGTCGCCATGATCGCCTCGGTCTCCCACGCCGCCGGCAGCGCCGCCGCGCCGTGGCCCGTGCCGCGGCCGTTCCGGGCGCCGCACCACAGCGCCTCGGCGGGCGCGATCGTCGGGGGTGGCGCGCGGGCGCGGGCGGGCGAGGTCACGCTGGCGCATCGGGGCGTGCTGTTCCTCGACGAACTCCCGGAATTCGACCGCCGCGTGCTCGAGGCCCTGCGCGAACCGCTCGAAAGCGGCCAGGTGGCGATATCGCGCGCCGGCCTGCAGGCCGAGTACCCCGCGCGGTTCCAGCTGGTGGCGGCCATGAATCCCTGCCCCTGCGGCCATCTGGGCGACCCTACGCGGGCCTGTCGCTGTCCGCCCGCGCAGCTCGAGCGCTACCGGGCCAGGCTGTCAGGGCCGCTGCTGGACCGGGTGGACCTGCGGGTCGCGCTGCAGCCTGTCTCGGAGGCGGAACTCGCGGAGCACCGGCGGCGCGGCAGTGGCGCCGCGAACGGCTCCGGTCTGTCCGCGAAGGTCGCCGCGGCGCAGCGGCGCCAGCAGGCCCGCCAGGGTTGCCTGAACGCGGCCCTGGGGCCCGAGGCGCTGGAGCGGCACGCCGGGGTGACGGACGAGGCCTGGAACCTGATGTCGCGGGCGCGGGTGCAGCTGGGGCTGAGCCTGCGTGGCCTGCACCGGACGGTGCGCGTGGCGCGCAGCCTGGCGGATCTGGAAGCGGGGGAGGGGTCTGAAGGCCCCGTGACGGCGCTGCACGCCGCCGAGGCCCTTCAGCTCAGGAGGGCTTTTACAGCTTGATTTCCAGCATGTGGTCGACGGCCTGCTGGACGAGTTCGTCGGTCAGGTCAGCGCGGCCGCCCTTGGCCGGCATCACGCCCGCCTGGCCGGTGTAGCCCTCGATCGAATGCTTGTAGAGCGTGGGCTTGCCCTGCGCGATGCGCGGCGCCCAGGCTGCGGCATCGCCCGCCTTCGGGGCGCCGGCGATACCGGCGCTGTGGCAGGCCGTGCAGACCGCCTCGTAGACGCCCGCGCCGTCCGCCGGCAGCTCAAGGGCGCCTGCCGGAGCGGCCGAGCCGGCTGCGGCAGCGATCGTGAGCGCCGAGTTGTCCTGGCCGGCCACCGCGACCCGCACCAGCGGGCGCACGTTGTCATTCACCTGCGCAACGTATTCCGGGTCGGCGAGCACGTGCTGCGCCTGGGTGTTGGCGCCGACGCTGCGGGCGAACGCGAACAGCACGATCGCGATGGCGATCAGGATGCCCAGCACGAGGCTGAAAACGTTGAAGAACTTGGAGTCCTGGTTGCTGCTCACGATGATGTCCGAGGGAAGCCTGTGTTCAGATGCAGAGTATAGCCGCTGGAGTGGATCCGGCCCAAGTCGTGGTGTGGTCAGTCCGCGACCTGCGTCGCGGCAGGCGTTGTCTTCCCTGCGGACTTCCCGACGCCCGGCCGCGTCCCGCGCGTCGTTTTCGGTGATGATTCCCTCAGCCCCACTGACTCCACCTCGAGGATTCCGACCATGCGCTTGAAACTTGCTCCCCTGCTCTGCGGCCTGCTGGCTGCCGCCGCACCGGCTTTCGCTGCCGCGACGCCCGTCAGCGACTCCACCTTCGTGGTGAAGGGCGCGGAACTGGCGCCCACCCCGATGGCGGCCTGGGACAAGCGCGGCGTGATCCGCTCGGCCTCGGGCGCCGCGGTGCGCAAGGCGCCCCGCAAGGCGGTTCGCTACGAGGGCAAGGTCGTCGCCTGGCCCACCGCGACCGTCAAGGTCCTGAGCTTCAGCAAGGCGGGCGGCGGCGTGCTCCACCCGATCACCGACGAGACCCTGCTCTACGTGCTGCAGGGCTCGGTGCAGGCCAGCTTCGAGGGCAAGCCGGTGACGCTCGGCGCAGGCGACGTGCTCAGCCTGCCCAGCGGCGCGCTCACGAACCCGGGCGCGCCCGCCGATGCGGTGGTGCTGGCCTGGACGGCCGCCAGCCTGATCCCCGGGGCCACGCCGGCCCTGGTGCGTGCGGAGCAGGTGCCCTCCGGCAAGGCCGGCCAGTTGACCATCCGTCGCTACGAGTTCAGCGGCAACTCGGTCCGCGCCGTCGGCCTGGCCAAGGGCCTGAAGACCTCGCCCAACACCGCGAAGACCGACTCCCTGATCTACGTGACCTCGGGCCCGATGCAGTTCACCCAGGACGGACGGCAGTTCGAGGTGACCGCCGGGGACTTCCTGCGCGAGGTCGCGGGCCTGATGCACGGCTGGGACGTGACCGAGGCGTCGAGCTTCGTCACGACCAGCGCGCTGCCGATCGGCGCGGGTCCGATCGACCCGAGCAAGGCGACCGATCGCCCGAAGTAGCCGCGGGCGATGCTGCGCAGCGATGACCGGCCCCTGGCGCCCCCGCGGCGGTTCCTGCCGGCGTTGCTGCTGGCCTGCCTGACGGCCGGAGCCGTCGGCGCGGCCGGCGTGGCCGGCGCGGCTGGCGCGGTCAGCGCGGCGGGGGCGGCGCAGGCTGATCCTGCCGCCGCACCCGCACCCGCACCAGTGGTCGCGCCTGCGCCTTTGCCTGTGCCGCCGGTGCGGGTGCTGCTAATGACCACGCTCGGCAACATCACCCTCGCGCTCGACGCGGAGCGTGCCCCGGTCACGACCGCCAACTTTCTGCGTTACGTCGACCAGAAGCGCTTCGACGGCATCGGGTTCTACCGCGCGCTGCCGATCGGCGACGATGGGCGCTACGGCCTCGTGCAGGGTGGCGCGAAGGGTGACCCGAAGCGCGTGCTGAAGCCGATCGCGCACGAGTCTCCGGCGCAGACGGGGCTCAGCCATGTGGACGGTGCGATCTCGATGGCGCGCATGGCGCCGGGCAGCGCCACCGGCGACTTCTTCATCGTGCTCGGCGGCCTCACCTCGCTCGACGGCAACGCAGCGGCGGGCGATCCGGGTTACGCGGTGTTCGGGCGCGTGGCCGAGGGCATGGACGTCGTGCGGCAGATCCTCGCCCAGCCGCACGATCCCGAGGCGGGTGCCGAGTCGGGCATGAAGGGCCAGATGCTCGCCAGGCCCGTGCAGATCGTCCAGGCACGGCGCCTGCCGCCGGAACCTGTGCCTGTGCCGGTCCCGGTCGTGGCGGACGCGCCGCCCGCTACCACGGCGCATCACTGACGGGTCAGGACTCGCGCAAGCGCTGCAGCAACTGGGCTGGCGTGAGGACTGGAATGCCTTCATGGGAGACCAGGTCCAGCAGGTCGCGGTCACCGCTGACGACCGCGTCCGCTTGCCCCGTCACCGCCAGCGCCAGGAACTTGTCGTCATCCACATCACGTGAAGTGCCGGCTGCCGTTCCAGCATCTTCGTGCCACGAGGCCAGCTCCACCAGCGCGGCGAGGAACGAGTTCCAGCTCTCGGGCTCGCGGTAACGGTCGAACTTGGGTCGATCCAGGCGCGACACCAGTTCCGCGAATGTCGACTCCGACATCAGGATCTCGATCTCGAGATCCAGGGCAGCTTCCACCAGCTTGCGCGCTGTTCCGGCGGGAGAGATCAGCGCAGCAATCCAGACATTGGTGTCGATGACCAGCCGTTCAGCTTTCATCCGCGAGCAGCTGGTCCAGCACGTCCTCGGTCATGCCCTGGGCAGCCGCACGTTCGCCCGCGCGACCCATGGCTTGCCGCAGGCGTTCGCGCGCCATCTTCTGCCGGCGGGCGTAGCTCTCGGCAGAGATCATCACCACCGAAGGACGCCCGTTGCGGGTGATGCTGACGGGCTGGCGCTGGGCGGCTTCGAGCACTTCGCCGAAGCGGTTCTTGGCTTCGAGGGCAGTGACGCTTTTCATAACGGACAGAATAGCTGTTCTGCCTGTAACAGACAATGTCTGCGGAGGGGCATTCCAAGACCACCCTTCCGGCGCAGTCCGGTCACCACGGCGCCGGACGGTAGTCCTTGAGGAACTGACCCCAGAGGTGTCCGCCGCTGCGCTGGCCCTCGAAGATCGGATCCACGATGCGTGCCGCGCCGTCGATGATGTCGAGCGGCGGCGCGAACCCCAGCTCCGCCTTGCGTGCCGCGTGCTGCGCCGGGTCTTCGTCCGTGACCCAGCCGGTATCCACCGCATTCATGTGGATGCCGTCGCGCACATAGTCCGGCGCACTGGTGCGCGTCATCATGTTGAGCGCGGCTTTCGCCATGTTGGTGTGCGGATGCCGGTCGGTCTTGGTGGTGCGGTAGAACTGGCCTTCCATCGCGCTGACGTTGACGATGTGCTTGTGCCGCCCGGGCGTGCGCATCATCAGTGGCCGCAGCCGTGCGTTGAGCGTGTAGGGCGCGATCGCGTTGATCAGCTGCACCTCGAGCAGTTCGGCGGTCTCGACCTCGTGCAGGCGCAGTCGCCAGCTGTTGACCTCGCGCAGGTCCAGCTGCTGCAGGTCCTCGTCGTAGCGTCCCGCCGGGAACAGCGCCTCGCCGTCGCGGAAATCCTCGTCCAGATAGCGCCGCTGCGAGAGCGCGGCGCTGTGCAGCAGCCCCTCGAAGGCCGGGCGGTCACGCACCGCAGGCAGCGGCGCGGCGGGCTCCCCGGCGCCTTCCGCAGTGCCGGCTCCGGCGACCCCGCCGGACCCGGCGGCCGGGGCGCCGATGCGGCCCGGCGTGGTGTCGCCCAGGCTGCGGCAGAGCTCCGCGTGCCCGGCGAGCAGCGGTTGCTGGTCGTCCGGAAGATCCGCGAAGGCCCGCTCCTCCTGCTCGAGCAGGTGGCGGAAGAAGCCGGCCGGGCGCCGCACCGTCTGGCAGGCGTTGTTGAGCACGTAGTCTAGCCGCGGCAGGCGCGCCGCCAGCGCGCGCGCGAAGGCCTCGACGCTGGGCGTGTGCCGCAGGTCCAGGCCAAACACCTGCAGCCGTTCGCGGAACTCCTGGAAGTCCGGCTCCTGGGCGTAGCGTCCCGCCGCATCGACCGGGAA
>CAJACZ010000053.1 GCA_903938365.1 uncultured Pseudomonadota bacterium
CTGCCCAGCGTTCGGCTGCTGCGACCGACTGCCGCAGGCGACCTGATCGCCACGCAGCCGCGCGGTGGCCAGGTGCTCTGGCTCGCTGCGGACCGCAACGGCGACGGAGCCTCCGACGCGCGTCGGGTGCTGCTCGCCAAACTCGACCGCCCGAATGGCGTGGACCTGCACGACGGCTGGCTGTACGTGGCCGAGGCCACTGCGATCGGGCGCGCGCGCTTCGACGAGGCGAGCGGTGAACTGACCGGTCCCTATGAGCACATCGTCACGGGGCTCACGGCCGATGGCGGTCACTGGCGCAAATCGCTGCGCTTCAGTCCCGACGGCAAGCTGTTCCTCGGCCTGGGCTCGACCTGCAACGTCTGCGTCGAGAAGGATCCCCGGCGCGCGACCCTCATGCGGTTCAACGCCGACGGCACCGAGGGCCGCATCTACGCGACCGGACTGCGCAACCCCTACGGCTTCGACTGGGCGCCCTGGGATGGCGCGCTCCACGCGACCGAGAACGGCCGTGACCTGATCTCCGACGATCTGCCGCCGGACGAACTGAACCGGATCGTCGAGGGCGGCTTCTATGGCTGGCCCTATGTGCATGGCAACCGGCTGCTCGACCCCGACATGGGGGCAGGGCAGGAGTCGCTGCTCGAGAGCTCCCTGCCTCCCGCACACGCCTTCCGCGCCCACAACGCCCCGCTGGGCATCCGTTTCCTGCGGCACCCGCAGCGCCCGCCGGGCTACGAGCGGGCGGCGCTGGTGGCGCTGCATGGTTCCTGGAACCGCAGCACGCCGGACGGCTACGCGGTGGTGTCGCTGCACTGGGACGAGGCCGGACGGATCGTCGAGCGCCCGTTCCTGACCGGCTTCCGCGGTGCGGCCGGGCTGATCGGGCGGCCGGTCGATGTGGCCGAGGGGCCGGACGGAGCGATCTACGTGTCCGATGACTACGCGGGCGTGGTGTATCGCATCCAGATGCGCAAGCTGGGAACTGGGTCGGCGACTCCGCCGGCGCCATGAGCCCAAAGTAGCAAGCGAGCCGCCGGGGTGCCGGCGGCCCATGCCATGGGGTTGAAGGTATGCAGAAAGCGCTGGTCACGGGCGGAACGGGATTCACGGGGCAGGCGCTCTGTGCGCGGCTGCTGCGGGACGGCTGGTCCGTCTCGAGTTTCGTGCGCGCGTCGTCGCGCGTGGAATCGCTGCGTCGGATGGGCGTGGAATGCCTCGAGGTCGATATCGGTGACCCGGAGCAGGTCATGCGTGCCTACCAGCCTGTCGACGCGGTATTCCACGTCGCGGCGCAGTACCGCACCGAGACGCCGGACCGCTCGGCCTTCACCCGGATCAACGTCGATGCGACCCGCAACCTGCTGGATGCTGCGCGCGCCAAGGGCGTCGGTCGCTTCGTCCATTGTTCGACGGGTGGCGTGCATGGCCACATCGAGCATCCGCCCGCGGACGAGGACTATCGGACCCAGCCCAATGACCACTACCAGGTCAGCAAATGGGAGGGGGAGCAGCTCGCGCGCCGTTACTTCGCGGAGGGCCTGCCCGGCGCCGTGATCCGTCCTGCCGCCATCTACGGACCCGGGGACCTGCGCTTCCTGAAGCTGTTCAAGGCGGTCCAGAAGGGGCTCTTCGTGATGGTGGGGGACGGCACGCCGCACTATCACCTGGTCTACATCGACGACCTCGTCGAGGGCTTCCTGCGCGCGGCCACGCGGCCCGAGGCGATCGGCCAGGTCTACATCATCGCGGGGCCCCGCTCGGTCATGGTCCGTGACCTGGTTGACCAGGTGGCCGATACGCTCGGTTGTGCCCGTCCGCGGCTGCGGGTGCCGCACTGGCCAGTGCATGTGGCTGCGGTCGCCTGCGAGGCGCTCTGCAAGCCCTTCGGCATTCCGCCGCCGCTCTACCCGCGGCGTGTCGAGTTCTTCGTGATGCAGCGCTCGTTCACGACCGCGAAGGCGCAGCGCGAGCTGGGCTATGTGCCGCAGGTCGACAACCTGCAGGGCCTCGCGGAGACCGCACGCTGGTACCGGGAGCAGGGCCTGATCGCCTGACCCTTCGGCGCGATCAGCGTCGCGCTTCGAGCAGTTCGCGGTACCGGTCGCTCATCAGCCGTGCCATGGCGTCCCAGGAGTAGAGCGCCGCGGCGCGCGCGCGGTTGGCGGCGCCGCGCAGGGCGAGGGGCGCGGCGCCCTCGTCCAGCGCTTCACGCAGCGCCGGGAGGAGTCCCTGTCCCGGCAGCGGGGCGTAGAAGCCGCCGTCGGCCAGCACGGCGCGGTTGTGACCCGATTCGAAGCACACGACCGGCAGCCCCGCCGCCATGTAGTTGATCAGCTTGCCGCTGGCCTCGCCGGCAAACACCGCCTTGGGTTCGATGGCCACGGCGGCGAGCGCGAGATAGTCCGGCAGCTTCTCGAAGGCGAGCTGTCCGGTCGGCGTCACGAATTCGTCAAGCCCTTGCTCGGCAAGCCAGCCGCGGAATTCCGTGTCGGGATAACCGATCACGAGGAAATGCACTTTCAGGGATGAGCGCCGCGCATCCTGGATGAGCTGCCGGAGCTCCTCGATACCCTTGGCGGCCAGCAGCGATCCTGAAAAGACGGCCACCGGCCGGTCCTCAGGCAGTCCAAGAGCCTTGCGCAGGGTCGGCGATTCCGGAGCAGCGAAAGCCTCCACGTCCGTCCCGTCGGCCGTGACCATGAGCCTTGCCGGAACCACGCCATACTCGTCGCGCAGGATCTCCAGGCTGTTCTGCGAGGAACACATGAAAACGTCGGGCAGCCGGCAGACCAGGGATTCAACGAGACGGAAGACGCGATGCGCCATCGAGCCCGGGCGAACTTTCCCGTAGGCGATGAGCTCACCCACCAGGCTGCCCTGCACGTCGAACACGAGGGGCGTGCGGCGCCAGAACACCAGCAGCCGCGCCACGTGGCCCAGCAGCGCGCCCTCGTGCAGGTGGCCGTGGATCACCGTCGGCTTGTAGCGGATCACCTGGTAGCAGACCAGCACGGCCAGCAGGATGTCCGCGATGTACTTGTAGCCGGAGTGCCCGGCGCTGGTCTGGGTGTAGCCCGGAATGCGCCACGTCCTGACGGTCTCGATGCCGGCGACGTCGCGGCCGAGGTGGTAGGTGCAGACGCGGTTGCTGAAGCCCTGGGCCTCGAGGCTGCGCACGACTCCCGCGATACGCATGTGGCAGCCGCGATCCGCGAAGAACGGCGTGGGTGCGATGTGCAGCACCCGTTGCCGGGCGCGGGTGGAGTCCGTCACGACGTGGCCCCGGGCCGGGTGAAGCGCGCCGTGACGCCGCGGATCTCGCGCTCGCGGCGCGCGTCGGACCAGCCGAATCTGCCGGACATGCGGGCGGCGATGGCCTCGAGGCAGGCAACGCCGGGGTGGCCCACGGTACCCAGGCCGGTGCGGCGGAACACGACGTCATCGAGGTGCTGGACCATTTCTTCCTCGAGGATGTGATCGATTTCCGCGAGCGTCACAGGCTGGTTCGCCGAGAGCGGCGTGGCGGCGCCCGCCGCGACGCGGCCGGCGATCCGCAGTGCATCGGTGCCGTGGCTCTGCACCAGATGCTCCGCGCAGTCCTTGTCCCCCGTTGCCGCGGTCACCGAGCGCGTGAGCGCATGGATGTCCGCGATGTCGCCGCCGACGCAGCGCTGACCGCGCGTCCCGGCCGGGGCCGGCGTGCCGCCGAGGTGGCGCTGGGCGGCGTTCACCGCCAGTTCGGCGACCTTGCGTGCCGTGGTGTACTTCGCGCCGAGCGCCGTGATGAGGCCCCTGGCCTCACCGTGGGTGGCATGGTCGATCACGAGGTATTCGCCTGTCCCCTGATAGACGCCCGTCCGGATGTCCTGCGCCTGCAGGGGGTAGAGACCGCAGAAGCTGTGCGCGATGTGCGACTCGTCGAGGCGCAGCCCCGGGGCGGCGTCGTTCACGGCATCGAGCAGTTCGTGCACGTCTTCGGGCTCGACGCGCAGTTCGTCGAGGTTGCCGGAATAGGATGCATAGCTCGTTCCCACCAGGGCGCGATTGCGCCATGGGATGAGGAACACGTGCCGTCCGCCGCGGTCCACCACCGACTGCGCGCCCTTGCCCGTGGGGAGGGCCACGGCGTGGCTGAGCGCGAATCCTTCGAGCACGAGGTGCGCGCCGCGCGCATAGCCCGTCGTGGTCGAGCGCTTCTGGTCGCGATCCTGCAGCAGGGGTATCCAGGGTCCGGCTGCGTTGATCGTGACGCGCGCGCGGATGTCCAGCGACCCGCCGCTGTCGAGGTCGGTGGCGTGGACGCCCGTGACCGCGCCGCCCTCGCGCAGGAAGGAATCCGCCCTGAGGTAGTTGCAGACCTCGGCGCCCCGGGCAGCGGCAGATTTGATGATGCTCAGCGTCATCCGCTCGCTGCTGTGCATGTGGCTCTCGAACAGCACCACCGCGCCGGTCAGCGAAGGTTTGTCCAGGTAGGGTGCGGATTCGAGCACTTCCGCGCGTGAGAGGCGCTGGAAGGAGGGCGGCAGTTTTTCGGCGTTGCCGATGATGCGTTTCTCGCCGATGCACAGGGCTTCGTACGCGGCCATGGCGACGTTGAGCGCCAACCGGCTCTTCGCCAGGCTGCGATAGGCGGGGACCAGGAACGGCACGTAGTGGCTGTGATGCGGCGCGATATGCTGGAGGTGGGCGCGCTCCATGGCAGATTCGCGCACCTTGTGCAGCTGCGCCTGCTGCAGGTAGCGCACTCCGCCATGCAGCAATTTGGAGGACGCCGCCGAGGTGGCTCCGCCGAAGTCGCCCTTTTCGATGAGGGCGGTCCGCAATCCCCGCAGGGCGGCGTCCCAGGCGATGAAAGCGCCGGTGATGCCGCCGCCCACGACGAGTACATCGAAGTGGTCACGGGCAAGCGATTCGGGCTGTCTCTTCATGAACGGTGTTCGCGTCTGGACGCCACGTAAGGCCAAGGATCCCGGAGTCGATTTTTCACGATGCCGGAACGCGCTCCGGGATACTGCCGACCGGCTCACAGGCCTTGCGGGGCAGCCCGCGCTGGTGCCCCGGGCCGGACTCGAACCGGCATGGCCTTGCGGCCGACGGATTTTAAGTCCGTTGCGTCTACCGGTTTCGCCACCGGGGCCCGCGCGAGCAAGTGTCGCACAACCTTGGCCGCGAGCGGCTCACCCGACTTCTAAGCCATTGTTTATACTCAAGGAGTGTTCATGCGCTGGCCCGAAGGTTCTGGGGAGCACATGAGATTTAACTCCCAAGGCATTGTTTTTTAAATACATGTCTGCTCTGAGTGTCTGCAACTTCCATGTCTTCCGGGGCGAGCGCCATGTGCTGCGCGGGGTCTCGTTCGAACTCGACCGGGGTTGTTGCCTGCAGGTGACGGGCCAGAATGGCGCGGGCAAGACCACCCTGCTGCGGGCCCTCTGCGGACTGGTGGAAATCGAGGCGGGCGGGGTGGCCTGGGAAGGCCGCCCAGTGGGGCGCAGGAGCCCTGAACTCCACGCCAACCTGGCCTATCTCGGCCACGAGGCGCCGTTGAAGGCGGACCTCAGCGCACGCGAGAACCTGCGTTTCTCGGCGGGTATCCGCCGCACGCTGGCGGCCGGCGAGATCGACGCGGCCCTGGCCCGGGTCGCCGCAACAGCGTTCGCCGACCGGCCGGTGCGCACGCTCTCGGCGGGCCAGCGCCGGCGGATTGCCCTCGCGGCGCTCTGGCTGTTCGGCGTGCCGCTGTGGATCCTCGATGAACCGACGACCAACCTCGATACCGAAGGGCAGGGGCTGGTCGCCGGCCTGATCGAGGAGCGGCTCGGGAGCGGCGGCCTGGTAGTGGCCGCGGTCCACCATCCGCTGGCGATCGCCCCCGAACGCCTGCGGGCCCTCGTGATCCCCGGGAGCCCCGCTTGAGGACGAGCATCCTGGCTGCGCTCTGGCTGGTGCTGC
>CAJACZ010000054.1 GCA_903938365.1 uncultured Pseudomonadota bacterium
GGCGGCACCTCGAACGGTGCGCTGGTTGCCCTGTTCTATGCGATCGAGAACCCCACCCGGGTCGATCGCCTCGTGGTCTCCACGCTGCCCGCCGGGCGGCCGCCGAAGCGTGCGCCCAGTGCGAGCCTCGTTGCGGCATTTGCCGAAGTGCGCCGGCAGGCGCCATTCCAGCCCCGCGAGTTCTGGTCCGCGTTCCTCGAGGACATCATGGCCAATGATGCGGTCATCACGTCCTCGCTCGTGGATCGCTATTTCGAGATCAACAACCGTGAAGGCGCCAAGGCCTGGGTAGACGCCTATGTCCAGTCGCAGTACACGCTGTGGGACACGCTGGACGTCAAGGCTTACTACGCGCGCCTGCAGCGGCCGATACTGATCCAATGGGGCGGCGATGGCGTGGTGCTGCCGCAGGTGATCGGCGGCGAGGTCGCTGCGCTGTTCACCGGCGCGCCCGTGACGCTCAAGATCTATCGCAACGCGGGCCACCTGCCGATGCTCGAGCAGCCCGACGCATCCGTGCGTGATGCCGTGGAGTTCCTGCGCGCGGCAGGCTCCGGCCCCTGAATCCTGCAGGAACCCGACATGACCGACTTCGGAGACCTGAGCCGTCGCAACCTCCTCCGCGTTGCGGCGGCCGCCACCGCCGGCGTGGCGGCAGCGGGCGCGGCGACGCTCGCCGCGGCCGTCCCACCGGTGCGCGAACGCAGGACGACTGCCCTGACGGGCCGCGCATGGGAGCTTGCGCCGCCCTACGGCATCGACTCGTTACGCCTGGTGCAGGTCGAGGTTCCGCAGCCGTCTGCCGGCGAGGTGCTGATGCGCGTGCGCGCGACAGGCCTCAACGCCCGCGATCGCACCATCGTCAAGGGCAGCTTCCGGCAGAAGCAGGTGCCGCCAGGGTTCGTGCCGCTGGCCGACAACGCGGGTGAGGTGGTTGCCGTAGGCGAGGGTGTCACGCACGTGGTGCCCGGTGATCGTGTGCTCTGCATCCACTACCCACGCTGGGAAGACGGGCGCTGGCATATCTCCAGGGCGGACCTGGACCTGGGCGCGAGCGCCTCGGGGTTCCTGCGCGACTATGCGGTGGTTCCCGCTTCCGGGGTGACGCGGATTCCGGCCAGTCTGGGCTGGCTGGAGGCCTGCACGTTGCCGGTCGCGGGCGTCACCGCATGGCGTGCGTTGCGCGAGATCGCCAATCTTGCCCCGGGCGAGACGATGCTCACGCTCGGGACGGGGGGCGTGTCCGTGTTCGGATTGCAGATCGCGAAGATGCTCGGCGCGCGCGTGGCGATCACCTCATCCAGCGACGAGAAGCTCGAGCGCATGCGCGCACTCGGTGCCGACTTCACGTTCAACTATCGCAGCAACCCGAAGTGGGGCAGCGAAGTGCTGGAGCGCACCGGCGGCGTGGACGTCGTCATGGACAACGCGGGTCCTGCGTCACTGGACCAGACCCTCGCCGCCTGCGCTTCCGCGGCACGGGTCGTGTTCATCGGGATGGTGGGCGGGTTCGCCCAGACTGCCGCACTGCCACAGATGATGATGCGCAACCTCAGCATTTCGTCGATGAGCAACGCAAGCCGGCGCATGATGGAAGACTTCGTGCGGGCCATCGACGCCAACGGCCTCAAGCCGCTGGTGGGGCGCAGCTTCAGCTTCGATCAGGCGAAGGAAGCCTTCCACTATTTCGACTCCAGTCCGGACCGAGTTGGTAATATCGTCATCGAGATTTAGCGAGCCCGACCCCGGTGCTCCCGTGGGTGGAAGATGACTGAATTCGGCATCGTGATGGAGGCGTCGCCGGGCTACACGGCGAAGCTCGCGCGTGAAATCGAGGCACTGGGATTCGACGCACTGCTGTGCCCCGATACCCAGAACCTGAGCCCCGACCCCTTCGGCCAGCTTGCGCTCGCCGCGCAGACGACCAGCCGGCTCAAGCTCGGCACCGGGGTAACCAATCCGGTGACGCGGGACGCTGCCGTGACGGCCTGCGCGCTCGCGACGCTGCAGGCTGAATCCAACGGTCGCGTCCTCTGCGGCATCGGCCGTGGGGATTCCTCTGCCGCCCACATCGGCATCAAGAACGGCACCACGGCGCAGCTGCGCACCTTCGTGCAGCGCCTGCAGGCCTACACGCGTGGCGAAACGATCGATCGTGACGGCACGCCTTCGCGCCTGCGCTGGTTCGATTCGTTGCCGGTCGCTCCCGTGCCCATCGATGTCGCCTGCACCGGGCCGCAGACGATCCGGATGGCCGTCGACGTGGGTGACCGGATCAGCTTCGCGGTCGGCAGTGCGCCCGAGCGCATCAAGTGGGCCATGGATACTGCGCTCGCCCGCCTTGCCGAGACCGGGCGATCCCGCGACAGCCTCCGCATCGGCGCCTATGTGAATCTTGTATGCGATCCCGACGAGCAGCGCGCGATCGCGATGGGCCGCATGATCACTGGGATGGTGGCCCATTTCGCGGGCATGAAGGACGCGCCGCTGGACCACCTGCCGCCGCAGCTCAAGTCGATCGCCGCGCACATGCAGTCCGGCTACGACATGAAGCGGCATGCGCAGGAGGAGGGCGAGCATCTGTCGGTGGTGCCCGACGACTTCGTCGACTGGTTTTCGATCTGCGGCCCGCCGGCCAAGTGCCGCGATCGGCTGCAGCAGCTGGTCGAGCTGGGCCTGGACCATGTGTACCAGCTGGGGGGATCTCCCGTGGCGCATCCGCATGGGCCCCGCCAGGAGGCGATGGTCCATCAGGCCCGCCTGTTCGCGACCGAGGTCATTCCTCACTTCCGCTGAGGCTGGATCACTTCAGGCCGAGCTCGAACCTCACCTTGCCGTCGCTGGCCGCCACCTTGCCGTTGCGGCTCAGGAATACGCGGGACGGTTCGAGTTCGCTGCCGCCGAGCAGCGCACGCTCAATGGCGACACCGCGAGCCTGGCCCAGAGCGGACAGTTCGGCGTCGGTCACGATGATCGCGCCACGTGCCGCCTCGTCCAGGAACGCCATCGCCGCGCGGTCCCCGGCCTCGCGGATTTCCTCGCGCGAGAGGCCTTCGGCAGGTTGCGGCGGTTCGGGCACGCGGGGCGCGCTGCCCGTCCTGGCCAGGATCAGCGCCGTCAGGACCTCCATGCGGCGCGTCACGGGCAGTGTGTCGAAAGCCGGCACCTCGGTCGCGGCCGCGTCGAGCCGGAGCACGCTGCGGGTGGCGGCGGCGAGGCCAGCCCGGTAGGCGCGCTCCGCCAGGGCCGGGCGGTCGAGCTCCGGGGCGGCGCCGATCGGCACATCGAGGCTGATGCCGCTCTTTTCGACGAGCCCCTTCGCGAGCGCCGCCAGCCGTTCGGCAGCGGCAGCCTCGAGAGCGGACTCGCCGGGCACGAATTCGACGAACTGGGCTTGTTCCGCGCCCTTGAACAAAGAGCCGATGAGGGCGAAGGGTGCGGTCACGGCCTTGACGATCAGGTTCTTGATGACCTGCCAGATGATGGGGCCGACCCGCAGCTTGGGGTCATCCAGCGTGCCGCCGACCGGGATGTCGAGTGCGATCACGCCTTTGCGGTCGCGGAGCAGGGCGGTCGCGAACTTTACCGGTAGAGTGGCCTCGCCGCGCTGGGCCGAGGCCTCGCCCCACTCGAGCTGATCGATGCGGATCTTGTGATCCGCCTTGAGCTGGCGCTGGTCGATCCGATAACGCAACTGCGTTTCCAGCTTGCCCTTCGCGATGCTGTAACCCGCGAAACGCCCGGAATAGGGGTTGAACAGGGGCAGCGAGATATTGCGGAAATCAAGCGATACATCGGTGTGGCGATCGAAGGCGAAGGGCTGGATGGTGCCGCTGATCACGACGGGAGAAAACTCGCCCAGGTTGCCCTTGAGATCCACGCTGGCGCGCGAGGCAAAAGCCGACGAGAGATCCTTGAGCCGTCCGTTGAGCCCGAGGATGTCTGCTGCAAAGCTGGGGCGCACGTTCTGGTCGGCGAAGTTCAGGCGCCCCTCCTCGATCTGGACCTCGCGTATGCGTATCGGCATGCCTTCCGTGGCGGGCGTGCCGGGCTCTGCCGGCGGGGGCGCCGGAGCAGGTTTTCCCCGCGCTGGGGCCTTGGGCCCGCGTTTGGCGCGCGTGGCCTTGCGGGTGGTGCCCGCCCTGGTCTTTGTTTCGGCTTCTGCTGCCGCAGCGCGGCGGCGTTCCCCGATGAGGGCGGCACTGCCGGCAGGATCAAGCACGGTGGCGAGGTTCGTTACGCCCTCCGGACCGATGATCAGGCGGGCATAGGGCCTCGTGAGTGCGATCCGGTCGATGCTGAGCGCGTCGGGCCCCATCGTGTAGCGCATTTTCTGCACGCGCAGGCGCCCGAGGTTGACGAGGTCTTCACCCAGCGTGTTGTCGGTGGAGCGGAATCCGTCCACGGTGATGTCGCCCTCGAAGCTCAGTTCGGGCGCTCCGCTCGAGGGGGGCGCGATCCGGAGCTTGCCGACGGAGCCGAGCGTGCCGGAGCGCACGGTCAGGTCCGCCAGCGGCAGAATGTAGGGTTGGAGGATCTGCAGTCGCGCATCGGCCACCGACACCTCGAGCTCGGCCGCCAGCGGCTGTGGCGTCACGCTGCCGGAGGTCGCGACCCGCGCACGGTCGTTGATGCCGGCGCTTGCCGAGACGCGCAGGGGTTTCGCCAGATCGAGGCTCGCGTTGCTGATGTTCAAGGCGAGCGGAGCAACCCTGAATTTTTTGACGGGCGGCTTGCTGCGATCCTCGAAGTCGAGCGTGGCATCGGTGACGGCGATTTCCGCGAGGCTTACTGACCAGGGGCGCCCGGCGGCCGCGGGCGCAGCCGCCGCGCCTGCGACGGGGGTGGCGACCCGGGCGGCGACCTGGGGTACTGCGGTCGCGGGCTGCGCCGGCGTCGAGGGCCCTGCGAAGCGGGCGAGGTTGAGCGATCCGTCCGCGGAGAGCCAGCCGCGCACCTGAGGGCCTGCCAGGTCGATGCGGGATATCGCTACGGTATTGGCGGGCAGTGACACGGTGGTGCCCGACACGACCAGACTCGGCAGGCTGATCCAGTCCTCCGCGACGCCCGCTGCGCGCAGGCCCGCTCGCGACAGCGCCAGCTTCGGAATCGTGAGGTCCAGTTCGGTGGTCTTGCCCAGCGCCACCCGGTAACTGCCGGCGAGATCGATCGATCCCGAGCTGACCTCGAAGGGCAGCGCATCGCCGAGGAAGTCCGCGACGCCGGGAGCTTCCAGGCCGGTGATCGAGAACTCGCCTTCGGACTTCACGGCGGGAGCCAGCGCGAAGCGACCCCTCCAGTCGAACTGTTCGCCCGAGCCGCTGCGTGCCGACAGATTGAAGTCGCCGCCCTCGGGCGTGGTCTTGAAGTCCTTGAGCGAGAAGGCGACCGGAGCAAACTCGCGCGTGAACGGCTTGCGGCGTGCCGAGAGGTCGGCGTAACCGACGCGCCCCTCGCTCACGTCCAGTGATTCGATCCAGATCCTGGGCAGCGCGCTGTCGTCTTCCTGCGCCGCTGATTCCGCCGCCCCGGCCTCTGCAGGCGCAAGATCCGCCAGGTTCATGGCGCCGTCGGGCCGGATCACGGCGCGAATCACCGGAGCGTCCAGGCTCACTTCACTGAACACCAGCGCGCGACGCCAGATCGAAGAGACGTCGAAGTCCACGAACAGGCGCCGCAGGCCCAGCATGGTCTGGCCATCGGCATCGGGCAGCGCGAAGTCTGTCACTTCGAGCTGGAGCTTGAACGGGTGGGTCCTGATCTCGCCCAGCGCGAGTTCGCGTCCGTAGGTTTCGCGGACGTAATCCGTGGCCTGCGAGCGCAGCAGCCCGGGAACCAGCTTGAACCCGACCCACGCATAGAGGGCAAGCAGTCCCGCCAGTGCCGCGGCCAGTCTGAACCATCGAGATTTCAGGATCGTGCCCATTGCCGCTCCCGCCGTGCCCTCTTGGGGGCATCCTGTTCTGGTGCCGCAAGGTTACATCAGAAGCCGGTCTGCACGGATGGTCGGCCGTGGGGCAAGGCAACCGCCGGGCGGTGCGACGTACAATGGGGTTTCCCGGCCCTCCCCCCAGGCAGGCACTCCATGAGTGACGACACGCTCGACCCCCAACTCGTGCTGGCGCTTTCACGCATCACCGGCATCCCGGTAGACGACACCGCGATGGCCGAACGCATTGCGGGCGGCGCGGGCAGCGCCATTGCAGCGGTTCGTGCGTGCCTGCACGGGTCGCTGTTCGAGCACGAGCCTGCCGATTACCTGCCCCTGCTCGAGCGACTGGCGACGCCGCGTGTGGCCGAAGGCGGCGAGTCGTGACGGACCCGAGCCTGCTGGGGCTGGTGGAGGTCGCCGAGCACATCCGCGCCGGCCGCCTGTCGAGCATCGAGGCGACCGAGGCGGTGCTGGCGCGTGCGCTCGCCGCGCAGGAGCGCAGCAACTGCTTCCTCGAGATCGATGCGGACGGCGCGCGTGCGGCTGCGGCAGCCGCTGACCTGCACCGCGCGCGTGGCGGCCCCCTGGGCGCGCTGCACGGCGTGCCTTTGGCCCACAAGGACATGTTCAACGTCGCGGGCCGCGTCATCCGCTGGGGGTCGAAGCTGCGGGCCGGTCACGTGCCCGCCGACTCAGCCGCGGTGGTGCAGCGACTCGCGGCGGCCGGGGCGTTTTCCATCGGGTCGCTCAACATGGCGGAATTCGCGCTCGGCGCCACCGGCCACAACGCGGCCTGGGGCGACTGCCGCAACGCGATCGACCCATCCTGCATGGCGGGCGGCTCGTCGAGCGGCTCGGGCGCTGCCGTGGCTTTGCGGGCCGCGTTCGGCAGCCTGGGTTCCGATACGGGTGGCTCGGTGCGGATCCCCGCTGCAGCCAACGGCGTCGTCGGTCTCAAGCCCACCTACGGCCGCATACCGCGCGGGGGCAGCATGAAGCTGTCGCCTTCCATCGACGTCATCGGTCCGCTGGCGCGTTCGGTACGCGACTGTGCGCGGCTGCTGACCGTGCTGGCCGGGCATGACGCGCTCGATCCGCAATCCTCGAAACTGCCGGTCCCGGATTACGAGGTCGAGGCCGCGCGCGGCATCGAGGGCCTGCGCATCGGCATCCCGCGGAATTATTTCAATGATGTCGCCACCGATGACGTGCGCGCCGCGATGGAGGCCAGTCTTGAGGGCCTCGAGCGCGAGGGCGCACGCCTGGTCGAGGTCGCGGTGCCTGCGGTCGAATCGATGTCGGAGCTCAGTCGCGCCGTCGTCTATTCCGAGGCCACCGCCCTGCACGGCGCGTGGCTGCGTTCGCATGGGGAAGGCTACACCCCCCAGGTCCGGGTCCGCGCCAGCACCGGGCTTGCGATCCCTGCGCCCATCTACCTGGAGGCGCTGCTGCTGCGGATGCCCTTGCTCGAGTCTTTCGTGACCGAGGTGTTCGACGTCTGCGATGTGCTGCATACGCCGACTTTGCCGATCCCGGTGCCGCTGCGGTCAGAGGTGGACGCCGGGAGCGGCGCGGCCCTGTGGTCCATCCTGGGGCGGCTCGTGCATTGCACGGCGCCGATCAATTATCTCGGCCTGCCTGCCCTGGCGGTCCCCGCGCTGCCGACGCGCAACGGCCTGCCGTCCAGCGTGCAGCTGGTGGGTCGTCCGTTCGCGGAGGCGCTGCTGTTCCGCGTGGGCGCCGCCCACGAGCGGCGCAGGCTTCAGGCTGCAGGCGGGGGCTGAACCCGGGCGAACTGGCCACGCACGTAGGCAAGCGGGCTGCCGTCCCGCACGGCCGCGCGTTCGACCTTGCCAATGAATATGCTGTGAGTGCCGCCGTCGGCTTCCTCGGTCACCCGGCACTCGAGCGTGGCCAGGGTGTCCTGGAGCAGGGGCAGGTCGTTGGCGCTGATCTCGAGGGCGAGGCCCGCGAACTTGTCGGCCGACTTGGTCGCGAAGCGCATGGCCAGGTCGTGCTGTCCTTCGGCCAGCACGTTCACGGCGAAGCGACCGGAGGCCGCCACCGCCTGCCGCGTCGAGGACTGCTTGTTCAGGCAGACCAGCAGCAGGGGCGGCTCGAGCGACACCGAGCACACTGCGCTGGCCGTGATGCCTTGCGGAACACCGTCATGGCGGCTGGTGACGACCGTGACGCCGGTCAGGAAGCGGCCGATCGCGTCGCGGAATTCCGCGGCGCTGATGGTGGTCGTGTGGGGGGTGGGCGATGGGGTCATCCGAGTCTCCGGGTCAGTCCCATCCAAGGTTACCGGGATTCAGGATGCCGCGAGGGTCCAGCGCGCGTTTCAGGCACCACAGCGTCCCGGGGCCTTCAGGCCCGCGGACGCCGCCCGCGGCTACCAGGCGATGCGCGTGCCGTCGTAGCGCGTGAAACTGCCCGAGTCCGCGGGACCCATCTGCGCGATGAGCTTGCGCAGGGCATGTACGCTGTCGCGTGCTTCGAGGGTGGCTCCAGCTCCGCCCAGATCGGTCTTTACGTGCCCCGGGCATACCGCTGCGGCGATGATTCCCTGGGCCCCGGTCGCCGATGCGATCATCGAGACGCATTTGTTCAGCATCGCCTTGGACGAGGCGTAGGCGAAGACCGGCGGCTTGCCCTCGGCGATGGAGCCCACTGTGCTGGAGAGGAAGATCATCTTCTTCTGGGTGCTGCGTGCGACGTGTTCGGCGAAGGTCTCGGCGATGCGCACGGGCGCCAGCACGTTCACCTCGATGACGCGGCGCCATGCCTCGTAATCGAGGCTGCCGAAGAACTGACGGTGCAGGTTCTCCCGGCTGGCGCCACGCGGCCCGATGTCGCCCGCGTTGTTGAGCAGCACGTCGATCGCGGTCTCGGCGTACTTGCCCGCGATCCACTCGATCTGCTGCGTGTGGGTGACATCCAGCGGCTCGATGGCGACAGTGCCTCCGGAGCGGCGTCTCAGGTCTGCGAGGTCGGTCGCGCGGACCGGATCGCGGGCGCAGGCGATGACATCCCAGCCCGCAGTGGCGTACTGGCGAACGAACTCGAGGCCGATTCCGCGGCTGGCGCCGGTGATCATTACTGTGGGCATGGGCGCAGGGTACGCATATTCGCGGACCTTGCCAAAGGAGACTACGCCTCGCGGAACCGGCCGCGATTTGGCAGTCTTGCAGGGTGACATCCCCAACCGATTTCCCGCCGGAACTGGCCGGCCACGCGCCGCACGTCTTCGCCTGCAGCGAGTTCGTCGCGGAGGCCTTCCGGCGCGACCCCGAACTCCTCCCGGACCTGCAGCGGTCCGCAACCCTTCTGCACCTGCGTTCGGCGGGCGGGCGGGGCTGCTGGCCGGCTGGCGAACGGCCCGAGCCCGCTGCGGGCGAGGCGGCCCTGCAGTCGTGGTTGCGGCGCTGGAGGCGTCGCGAGATGGTGCGCATCGCCTGGCGCGACCTGGCTGGACTGGCTTCGCTGGAAGAAACGATGGAGGACCTCTCGGCGTTCGCCGACGACGCCGTCGCCTTCGCGTATGCGTGCGCCTGGGAGGCGGTGACGGGTCGCTACGGTACCCCGCGCAGACCTGCCGAAGAGGGCGGCGGCCCGATGCCCATGGTGGTCGTCGGCATGGGCAAGCTCGGGGGCCGCGAGCTGAACTATTCGTCCGACATCGACCTGGTGTTCCTGTTCCCCGGCTATGGCGATACCGACCACGCCGCGCCGGTCAGCCACGACGAGTTCTTCATCCGTCTGGGCCAGTCCTTGCTGCGCCTGCTGTCCGCGGCCACCGCGGATGGCATGGTGTTCCGCGTCGACATGCGCCTTCGGCCCTTCGGCGACTCCGGCCCGCTGGCCTGCGGATTTTCGGCATTCGAGGACTACCTGGCCCAGCACGGGCGCGACTGGGAGCGATACGCCTGGGTGAAGGCCAGGCCACTGACCGCGCCGGAGGCCTACGCGGGGCTGTATGGCGACGCGGTCCGGCCCTTCGTCTACCGCCGTTACCTCGATTTCGGGGTGTTCGAGAGCCTGCGCGAGATGAAGCAGCTGATCGAGAAGCAGGTACTGCGGCGCGAGCTCGCCGACCACGTGAAGCTCGGACCGGGTGGCATACGCGAGATCGAGTTCATCGTGCAGGCCTTCCAGCTGATCCGGGGAGGGCAGGATCGGCGGCTGCAGAATCCCCGCCTGCTCGAAATCCTGCCGCTGCTGGGGCGGGGGCGGCTGTTGCGCGAACAGGTGGTCGAAGAGCTGGAGGCGGCTTACCGCCACCTGCGCATCCTCGAGAACCGGCTGCAGATGCTGCGTGACGAGCAGACGCACCAGTTGCCCGAGGACGAAGCGTCGCGCGGGCGGCTGGCCCGCGCCATGGGCGAGCCCTCCTGGGCCTCCCTGCTCGCCACCCTCGACGGGCACCGGATGCGCGTGCAGGCGCACTTCCAGTCGCTGGTGTTCAAGCCCGTCGGCGAGCGCGAGGATGCTCCCGGCGGCGCGCCGATTCCGAGCGCGGTCGCCGAAGGCGTTGCGCTGGGCCAGATGTGGGACGAGAGCACGACGCCGGCGATGCTGCGCGAACTGCTGGTGGCGCGCGGTTTCGGCAACACCGAGGAGCTCGCGCAGCTGCTGGTGGATTTCCGCGCGGGTTCGCTGGTGCGGCGGCTGGACACGCCTTCGCTCGGCCGCCTGCAGCGTCTGCTGCCCGAACTGCTCGGCGCGCTGACGCCCGACGAGGACCACCTGTCGCTGGTGCGTCGCATGGTCCGGGTCATCGAGGCGATCGGCGCGCGTTCGGCCTATTTCGCCCTGCTGAACGAGAACCCCGCGGCGCGGCGGCGCTTCGTCGATGTCTGTCGTGGCGGTGACTTCCTGTCCTCGCAGATTGCCGCACATCCTCTGCTGCTGGACGAGCTGATGGACGAGCGGATCTTCGCGGAGCCGCCGACCCGGGCTGAACTGGCCGCGGAACTCGCCGATCGGCTCGCCCGCATCGGAGACGAAGATCCCGAGCGGCAGGTGGAGGCACTGGTCCAGTTCAAGCGCGCCGCCGTGTTCCGCATCGCGATCGCCGATCTCTCGGGCCGGCTGCCTGTGATGAAGGTGTCGGACCGGCTCACGGACATCGCCGAGCTCATCGTCGAGCAGGCGCTGGCGCAGGCCTGGTCGCAGATGACGGCGCAGTTCGGGACGCCCAGGTGCATCGACGACGCCGCTGGATCGCGTCCGGTGCGGATCTGCGCGATCGGATACGGCAAGCTCGGCGGCATGGAGCTCGGCTACGCCTCCGACCTGGATCTGGTGTTCCTGCACGATTCGGCGGGCGAGCGTCAGGAGACCGATGGCGCGCGGCCGCTGGACAACCAGGTGTTCTTCGTGCGGTTCGCGCAGCGTGCCGTGCACATCCTGACGGTGCACTCGGCGGCGGGCCGCCTGTACGAGGTCGACGTGAGGCTCCGGCCCAGTGGCAAGGGCGGCATGCTGATCACGCAGGTGGACGCGTTCGCGGCTTACCAGCGCACCGAGGCCTGGACGTGGGAGCACCAGGCGCTGCTGCATGCACGCGCGGTAGCGGGCTCTCCGCGGCTCAGGCAGCGCTTCGAGGCTGTCAGGCTCGAGATCCTGACGGCGCATGTCCGCCGTGACACGCTGCGCGAGGAGGTTCGTTCGATGCGCGAGCGGATGCGTCGTGAACTCTCGAAGGCCGCTGCAGGCGAGTTCGACATGAAGCAGGACCCCGGCGGCATCGCCGACATCGAATTCCTCGCCCAGTACTGGGCGCTGGAGTGGGCGGGGCGGTATCCGGCGGTTGCGATGTTCTCGGACACCATCCGCCAGCTGGAGACGCTTGCCTCGGGGGCGCTGGTGCCCCAGGAAACGGTGGATGTGCTGACCGCAGCGTACCGGGCCTACCGAGGCCGGGGCCACCACCGGTCACTGCGCGACGCTGGCACGGTGGTTCCGGATTCCGAGTTCACCGTCGAGCGCGAAGCGGTGCGCGCCATCTGGAGCCAGACATTCGCGACAGGGATATAATCCCGCCATGCCCAATCCGCCGCTGATCCAGCCCAACGCACAGAACAAGTACCAGGTTGCGCAGGAAGACCTGCCGCTCTCGTGCCCGATGCCGCAGATGGAGCTGTGGAACTCGCACCCGCGCGTCTATCTGCCGATCGAGAAGACCGGCTGGGCGAAGTGCCCCTACTGCGGCGCCGAGTACACGCTGGCCCGCTAGTACGGCTGGTAGGACTTCTCTTCCACGATCCGCGAACCCAGCGCGAGGTTGATGCGCTTCTTGAAGGCGGCGCGCTGGTCGTTCGTGACGTAGACCGCACGGGCCAGTGCGATGAACTGCGCGTCGAACTGCCCGGCGCGCTCCTGGTCACGGATCCGGTCCTCGATGTCCCAGAGCTCTTCGTTGACGCGCTGCAACCCGGCTTCATCGTCCGCGATTTCGGGGACCCCGCAGCCGCTGTCCCTCCAGGTGGCTTCCAGAAGCTCCAGTTCCGTCCGGACGTTGAGCAGCTTGGCCGGATCGGTCATGCGCGCCGACTTGATCCGCAGGATGGTGATCTTGTCGAAAAGCTCGCCGGGCGAGATCGGTACGAGGATGTCTTTCATGGGCGTGATGCTATCAAGGCGTCGAGCCGTGCGCAGACTTCGTCCACGGTGATGAGCTCCATAGCCCCGGGCCGCTCGATCTTGGTGGTCCAGGGCAGGCGCTCTGGGGTCGAGCCCAGCAGGCTGGCCGCCGCCCGCGGGTAGGCGTCGATGCACCACTGCCGGGAGAGGTAGGGGCCGCTGCGCGCCGGATTGGTTGCCGCATACAGGCCGATGACGGGCGTTCCCGCGAGGGTTGCCATGTGTGCAGGGCCCGAATCGGGCGAGAGCAGTACCGTGGCGCGTGCCAGCAGTGCGAGCAACTGGGGCAGCGTGTCCTTGCCGACCTGGTCGATCACGGGCGACGGGCATGCGGACCGGATCGCATCGGCCATCGAGCGCTCCAGGGCGGCGGGCCCCCCGGCCAGGATCACCCGCATGCCGTGACGGCGCACGGCATGGCTGGCCACTGCGGCGTAGCGTTCGGGCAACCAGTTGCGCAGTGGATGACTGGAGCAGGGACTGATCACCAGGGTGCGGATGCCCGCGTTCGAGCGGGGGTCCTCAGGCACCAGGCTCCGCGCGTAGTCCAGGGCATCCACCGGCAGGGGCAGTTGCCAGTCGGGCTCGGCGGACGAAGCCGGGTCGAGCGCCGGGCGAGGCACGCCGAGGGCGTCTGCAAAGCCCATGAAGCTCTCGAGCACGTGCTCGCGCTGGCGCGGCGCGATGCGGGCGTTGGTGAACAGCCACTGCAGTTCGCGGGCCCGCTCGCGGTCGAACCCGAGCTTGACCCGCGCGGGCACCAGGGCTGCCACCGCCGAGGCCCGCAGGGACAGCTGCAGGTGCAGCAGGAGGTCGAAGTGGCGCGTGGACAACCGGTGTCGCAGGGCCTGCAGGCCCTTGAACCCGGCGCGCTTGTCCACGGTGATAAACTCGACCCCGGGCAGCAGCCCCATCAGCCGCGCTTCGATGCGACCGATGATCCAGGTGAATCGTGTCGCGGGCCAGGCCCGCTGCAGGACGCGCAGCAGTGGAACCACGTGGCAGGTGTCGCCGATGGCCGAGAGACGCAGGATGCAGACGTTCTCTGGCGGCGCTTTGAGCGGCATCATGGCGCGTTCGGCAGTGGAGCGATGATGGGCGAATGGTGGGCGCTTGGCCCTGAAACGCGACGCGTCGAGGGTGACCGTCAGACCATGCTATATGACGCGTCGCGCGCCCGCAATTTGAAGGCCGTTTGGTTCGACCCGGAATTCTGGCGCAGGCGGGGTGCCGTCGAGGGCGAGGCGCGCGGACGCGGCAGCACGGTGTTCGTCGCAGCCGGTCCGCTGCGCATGGCCCTGCGTCGCTACCGGCGCGGCGGACTGGTGGCCCGGCTTTCCCGCGATCGCTACCTGTACCTCGGCGCGGAGCGCACCCGGCCGATCCGCGAGTGGTGCCTCACCTACAGCCTGCACCGGCTCGGGTTGCCTGTTCCGGCGCCCGTCGCCGCGCGGTTCCGGCGGGAGGGCGCCTGGTACACCGGCGAGATGCTCACCGAGCGCATCAGGGACGCGCGCACGCTGGCGGAGATCGTCGCGGCCGGCGACGTGCCGCTCTCTGCATGGATCGCCGTCGGGCGTTGTATCCGCCGCTTCCATGATGCGCGTGTCTGCCACGCGGATCTGAATGCCCACAACGTGCTGATCGATGCGGCCGACAAGGTCTGGTTGATCGACTTCGATCGCGGCTCGCTGCGCTCGCCGGGCCTCTGGCAGGATGCCAACCTCGTGCGCCTGCGCCGCTCGTTGCTGAAGGTCACCGACCCTCTCCCGGCAGGACGATTCAGCGAGACGGACTGGCAGTCGCTGCTCGCCGGCTATGCGCAGGGTCCGCCTCCCCCGGCTGCGCCGCAGGTCGCCGCGTCGCAGCCCGCGTCTGCAGGTCAGGGCGGCGGAGACTGAACCATGCGATTCCTGTATCTCGCGGTGGCTTACCTGCTGGCGCCCCTGGTGTGCGGCACGATGCTCCTGCGCGGCATACGGGACCGCAGCCAGTGGGAAAACTTCAGCCAGCGCTTTGGTTTCGGACCCCGGTCGAGCCGGCCCGCGATCTGGGTGCATGCCGTCTCGGTGGGCGAGGTACAGGCCGCCGCGTCGCTGGTGCTCGCGCTGCGGCGGCGCTATCCGGACGTCCCGCTGGTGGTGACCACCGTGACGCCGACGGGCGCCCAACGGGCTCGCGCCCTGTTCGGCGACGCCGTGCAGGTGCGCTACATCCCCTACGACCTGCCCGGCAGTGTCCGGCGGTTCTTCAATCGTGTGCGGCCCCGTGTGGCGGTGATCCTGGAAACCGAACTCTGGCCCAACCTGTATCACTTCTGCGGACAGCGCAAGGTGCCGCTGGTGCTGGCGAGCGCCCGCATCTCGCCGCGGTCCGTCGGCCGCTACCGGTTGCTCGCGAGTCTGTTCCGCGAGACGCTCTCCCACGGCATCGTGATCGCGGCGCAGGGCGAGGGCGACGCTGAGCGGTTCCGTTCGATCGGCGCCAACCCGGCGCGAACCCATGTCACGGGCAACATCAAGTTCGACCTGGCACTGCCCGATGACATCCGCGCCCAGGGCGCCGCACTGCGCGAGCGCTACGCACCCGGTGAGCGCCTCGTCTGGGTCGCTGGGAGCACGCATGACGGTGAAGAGGCCGCCATGATCCTCGTGCAGCGGCGCCTGCGCGCCGCGGGGCTCGATGTCCTGCTGGTGCTGGTGCCGCGCCATCCGGGGCGCTTCCAGGATGTCGCGGCGCTGCTGCGGCAGGCAGGGGTTCCCTTCGTGCGACGCTCGACGGACGAGCCCGTCCGAGCGGACACCGAGGTGCTGCTGGTCGATACGCTGGGCGAACTCGTGGCGTTCTATGCGGCGGCCGACCTGGCTTTCGTGGGCGGCAGCCTGGTTCCCGTCGGGGGGCACAACCTGCTCGAGCCTGCCGCCCTGGCGCTCGCCACCCTGAGCGGGCCCCAGGTGTTCAATGCCCAGGACATTGCGGGGCTGCTCGTCGATGAGGGTGCGGTCGAACTGGTCGCCGACGCCGATGCCCTGGGCGAGGCGGTGCTGAGGTTGCTGTCTGATCCTGCGGAGCGCCGCCGGCGGGGCGAGGCCGGGCTCAGGGTCGTGGAGCGCAATCGCGGCGCACTCGGGCGCCTGCTGGATCTGCTGCGCCCCGTGATCGACGCCGATCACTGAGCCGCCAGCGGCCACGAGGCCGCC
>CAJACZ010000055.1 GCA_903938365.1 uncultured Pseudomonadota bacterium
GGGACGGCGGGCCCCGCGCGGTGGATGCGGCCGAGGTCGCTGTCCGGGTCGTGGAAGCTCATCAGGCGCTGCACCTGCTCGATCGCCGCGAAACCGGCCTCGATGGCGGCGTGGGCACGCGCGGGCGCGGCGCCCTCAACCATGATCCGCACCGTGGTGCCCAGCAGGGGTCGCGCCCGCTCGATCATGGCCGCCGGTGCGCGCGCTGCACCACGGTCACGGCGCGCGGGAAGCTTGCGGCCGCGCCTGCGGCATGCTGTATTGGGGGGGCACGCATCCAGTGTCGGGCGTCCATTCAGTCGAGGGCCGGAAAGCATGAGTAATCCTGATACCAAACGCGAGACCTTTGCTGCCGAGGCGATTCCTTCGGACGTGAAGACCAGCGTCTTCCTCGGCAACCCCGCGGTCGACAACCTCGTGTCCTGCATGATCGCCATGGGCACCGAGCTGTGGGCGACCAAACGGCGCCTCAAGGTCATCGAGGCCGTGATGGCCAAGACCGGCGTCACCCCGGAGATGATCGAGAAATACGCGCCCACCGACCAGGAACGGGCCGACTGGGAACGGGATCGGGACCGTTTCATCGAACTCACTCTCGGGTCGCTGGCCAATGCCGGCACCCGCGGCATCGGCTCGGATTTTCCTGGCTGACGCCCGAATCCTCCACAGGAGCACTACCCCATGATCGGTCGTCGTACCTTGTTCGGAGCCGCCACCGCGTCGGTCGCGCTCGCCAGCGTTCTCAACACAGAAGCCGCGGAGGCCGCAGTCCGTGCCGCCGCCCGGGCCGCCCCGGCCCCCGGTGACGTCGAACTGCGCGGCGCCGATGGTCGCCTCGAGCGCCTCGGCACCCTTGACCTCGAGAGCCAGCAGGATTTCACCCTCGGCTTCCGGCTGATGCACAGCAAGAAGATCCGCGAGTCTTCCTTCAAGTCCTTCGACCGGGTGCTGGCCCGCAACGGCATGGACCCGACGACGCCGATCTCGCGGCAGGAACTCATCAAGCTGGTCGAGAACGAGCCGACGATCAACATCGCGGCCCGCACCTGGCTGGCCAACCAGCAGGTCACCTGGAAGACGCTGCAGGACTACTTCCACGCGAACGCCGACGTCTATCTCTCGGAGATGGAAGCGGCGGACCGCTCGGGTCCCGGCACGCTGGAACTCAACCCGAAGATGCTGATCCCGGATTACGCCCGGCACGAGATTCACATCCAGCCCGGCGGCTACGTCGGTGACCCGTTCGCGGGGCACATCTACCACTACGGCACGAACAGCTTCTACATCAGCGTGATCGGCCACAACGAGCAGGACCAGGTGCACAAGCGCACCGCCGAGCGGCTGCCGATCCCGGAGGACGGCAAGGTCCGTCGCATCCTCGACATGGGCTGCGGTTCGGGGCAGATGACGGTAGCCCTCAAGGAGCGCTTCCCCGATGCGGAAGTCTGGGGCATCGACGTCGGTGGGCCGATGGTGCGCTATGCGCACATGCGCGCCCGCGACCTCGGCATCGGCGCGAATTTCGCGCAGCGGCTCGCCGAGGACACGAAGTTCCCGGACGGCTACTTCGACCTCGTGACCAGCTACATCATGCATCACGAACTGCCGGCGGACGTGACCCGCAAGGTGATCGCTGAGGCGCAGCGCGTCACGCGCCCGGGCGGTGTCTACTATCCCGTCGACTTCAACAGCGGCGGAACCAAGTCGCTGCCGCGCATGATGTACGGCCGCTGGTGGGACCATCGCTGGAACAACGAAGTCTGGAGCTTCGAATACCACGCCATGGACTTCACCTCCGAGATCGGCCAGCGCGGCTTCACGATCGTCAAGAACGCGCAGGCGGCGCTGCCGGGATTCGGCGTCCGTCACGCCATCCGCGCCTGAGGCGGGGATATCGCCGGTCCCCGCGGGCCGGCGATCCGCCATCGATTCCGGATGCATTCAAGATTTCTCCTGGTGCCCGCGGCCATTGTCATGGCCGCCAGCCCGTCGGCACGAGCCATCGACATCCAGACCCTGGAGGCCGCGCAGCAGCGCCTCTGGCCCGGCGCCACGCTGGTGCCCGCGGATTTCGCCCTGAGTCTCGATCAGTTCGAGCGCCTCCAGGACGAATACCGTGTGCCCGCGCTGCGTCCGAAGGTGAAGGCCTGGCGCGTGGCGGGCGGCGGCTGGCTCTTCCTCGACCAGGTCTACGGGCTCAACGACATCGTCACCTATCTGGTCGCCGTGGACGCGGCCGGCAAGGTCCGCGGCATCGAGATCCTGGTCTGTGCCGAGGGCTACTGCGGCATCGCGCTGCCTGAATGGCGCGCGACCCTGGTCGGCAGGACCCACGGCAAGTGGAATCCCGCCGACGTGGTGCCGAACATCTCGGGAACGACGCTCTCGACGGTGCACGTGGCCGAAGGCGTCAAGAAGATCCTCGCCATACACGCTCGATACCTGCCGGCCGCGAAGTGACGCGAGCCGTCGCCGGTTCAACTGCTACACAGGGAAGGGAAACATGAGCAATGTGACGCGACGTTCGTTCTTCGGCCTCGGGCTGAAGGTGTCGGTGGTCGGTGCGGCTGCGCTGGGCCTGGGGGCGTGCGCGAAGCAGCCTGCGGCGTCCTCGACGGCCTGTGCCGACGCGAGCAACCTCAACGCATCCGAACAGAGCCTGCGCGCTTCGTTCAAGTATGTGGAGCAGTCCGCCGACCCGGCCAAGGTCTGCGGCGGCTGCGAGTTCTTCACCGCGGACGCCAGCGGGTCGGCCTGCGGCGACTGCAAGATCCTGACCGGAGCCGCCAACAGCCTGGGCTACTGCACTTCCTGGGCGGCGCGGGCCGCCGCGCTGCCCGCCTGAGTCAGCGCTGCTTCGCGACATCCTCGGCGGTGACTTCGCCGCCGAGGTTGCCCCAGCTCGCGCGCAGGTAGTTGGCCAGCGTGGCCACCTCGTCGTCGTCCAGCAGGTCGCCGAAGCCCTTCATGTCGTTCCAGGCCCGCTGCGGCGCCGGCACGACGGTCTTGCTCTCGTAGAGGATCACGTTGATCAGGGTGGCGGGATCGGCGGCCTGGACCACCGCGCTGCCGACCAGCGGCGGGCCCAGTTCCGAGCCGGGCGTGGAGCCGAGGCCGGTGGGCAGGTGACAGGTTCCGCAGTGGATGGTGTAGAGCGTTTCGCCGGCGTTGAGGCGCTCCGCGGAGAGGGTCTGCTTCGAGCTCGACTCGCGCGGCGGAACGCTCTTCAGATAGACGGCCATGGCGCGGATGTCGCCATCCGTCAGTCGCATCATGCTGTTGGTCACGACTTCGTTCATCGGTCCGAAGGAACCGGCGCGCCCGCCGTGCCCCGTCTTGAGGTAGTCCGCGATGTCCTTGACCGACCAGGCCTTCAGGCCGCTGGCGGCCTGGGTGATGTTGACGGCGGTCCAGCGGCGGATTTCGCCGCCCGGGATCTTGTCCCGGTAGACGCCGCCCGACAGCGCCTCGTCGTTGTCCTCGGCGCCGAGGAAGTTCCGCGGCGTATGGCAGGTGCCGCAATGGCCCAGCCCCTCGACCAGATAGGCCCCGCGGTTCCATTCCGCGCTCTGGTTGCGTTGCGGCGCGAAGGGCGCGGGCTCGAAGAACAGCGCCTTCCAGGCGGCCATCAACGCCCGCTGGTTGTAGGGGAAACGCAGCGCATTGGCCGGTGGCGCGTATTTCGAGGGCGGCACCGACTTGAGGTACGCGAGGATCGCCGTGAGGTCGGCGTTGCTGACCTTGTTGAACGAGGTGTACGGGAACACCGGGTAGAGGTGGTTGCCTTCGGCGTCGAGGCCTTCGCGCATCGCGCGGATGAACTGCGCTTCGGTCCACGCGCCGATGCCGGCGCCGCGGTCGGGCGTGATGTTGGTGGAGTAGATCGTGCCGAAGTCCGTCTCGAAGGCGACCCCGCCCTCGAGCGCCGCGCCGCCCTCCCGGGTGTGGCAGCTGGCGCAGTTGCCGGCGTCGGCCAGGTAGCGCCCGCGCGCGACGGCGTTCGCTGCGGCGGGCGCCGCGGCGCCCGTCTGGGCGTGAACCGGAACCAGGTGGCCGCCCGTGATGCACAAGGCGAGCAGGGCCGCGACCCGGATGATGCGGTCGAGGGAGCCGTGCCTGTGCGAGTCCAGCCGATGATTCATGCGCGCGATCGTCCTTGTGTTGAGTCGGCTCATTCTAGGGGATCGCGTGCCCGCAGCCTCGCAGCTTCTGGAGTTTGTCCACCCGGTAAACGTAACCTTGGCGGGTGGAGTCGGCGCGGGTCGACTTTCCGGCTGTCGTGAGGGAACCCTATGCGTGCCCGTGGCCTGCTTCTCGCATCGATCCTGCTGGTGGCGGGGCAAGCCCGTGCCGCTGCCTTCGCGGTCGAAGTGCTGGTGCCCGGCGGGGTCATGCACGCGGTCGAGGGCATCAGCTTCGACGGCAGCGGGATGCTGCTCGGCACCAGCATCCACGGTCAGGCCGTGTACCGGATCGATCCGCGCACCGGCGTCGTGGAGATCCTGGTGCCCACGCCGCACGGCGAGTCCGATGACGTGGCGGTGGGGCCCGCGGGAACCGCCGCGGCCGGCATCGTGGCCTGGACCGCGCAGCGCACCGGCGAGATCCGCATGCAGCGGCCCGGGGGCCGGCCCGAGGTGCTGATGCGCGACGTGCCGCGCGTCAACCCGATCGCCTTCAGCGCCGACGGCCGCCTGTTCACGGCGCAGCTGGGCGCGGACGGCGATGCGCTGTGGGAACTCGACCCCGTCGGCGGCCGTGCGCCGCGCCTGGTCGCGCGCCAGAAGGGCGGTCTCAACGGCTTCGGCTTCGGGCCCGACGGGCGCCTTTACGCGCCGTTGTTCGGCACGGACCGCCTGGTCGCGATCGACGTCGACAGCGGTGAATACTCCGTCGTGGCGAGCGGCGTCGGCGCACCCGCTGCGGCGAAGGTCGATGCGCGCGGCGACGTGCTCAGCGTCGACTACCTGAGCGGCGAGCTGTGGCGTACGGACCTGCGGGCGGGCACCTCGCGGGTCATCGCGCGCGTCCGCGAACCCGTCGACAGTCTGGCCATTGCGGCGGACGGAACGATCTACCTCAGCAACGTGTCGGACAGCAGCATCTTTGCCATCGACCCCGTGACGGGCGCGAGCCGCACGGTGGTGGACGGCAGGTTCTCGATGCCCCTCGGCATGAGTCTGTTGCAGGTCGACGGCGAGCCGCGGATCCTCGTCGCCGATCCCTTCGGGTATCGCTATGTCGACCCGCGCACCGGCGCGGTGAGCCGCCCGCCATGGGAGGCGAACCGTGGCGGCTCGACCGCGGTGACCGCCGATGCAGAGTCCATCGCGCTGACGAACGCCGGATACGGGCTCGTGCGCAGGATCGACCGCCGCACCGGAGAAGTGGTCGCCGAGACAAAGGCGATCCGTGCGCCGCGCGGCATCGCCCTCGCCCGCAACGGCGATCTGATCGTCGCCGACGCGGCCGCCGACCGTCTCGTCAGGGTGACGCGCGAGGGTGTGCTCGACATTGCGACGAACCTCGAGCATCCGGTGGGCCTGCTGCTGGAGGGCGATTCCAGTGCGATCGTCAGCGAGTACCGGCGCGGCAGCCTGCGGCGGGTCGATCTCGCGACCGGCCGGCATGTGGAGATCGTCGCCGGACTGCACCATCCGGCAGGCCTCGCGCGGATGAAGGATGGCCGCCTGGCCATCGTCGAGCCCGAACTGCGTCGCGTGCTCGCCGTCGATCCGCGGACCGGTGCGCGGACCGTACTCGCGAATGGCCTGGCCCTCTCGCTCGAGGGACTAGACTTGCCGCGTGACACCAACGCCGGGATCGTGGTGGACAGCGATGGCGCGATCTATGTGTCCTGCCCGGGAGACAACTCGATTATCCGGATCGCCGCGCGCGGCGACACCGAACCAGGGGAGTACGTGAAGTGACCCGATCAACATGGGCTGCGCTCGCGGTGGCCGTTGCGTCTGTCCTGCCGGCCGTCCCGGCCGCTGCCGCAGCGCCGCCACCTTCGAACATCATTTTCGGCAAGGACGTCCCGGTTATCCCGATGGCGGAATGGGAAGTCGTGCAGCAGGGCGCCGCCGAGCAGACCGGCGCGCGCATCCTGATCGCCGCCGGCGACCGTGAACTCGCGAGGGCGCCGGCCGGAGCATCGCGCTACCAGTCGCAGACCTTCACATTCCCCGGTGGCGACCTGCGCGTACTGCGGTTCCGCAAGGCTGCGGGCGGCGTGCTGCACCAGGTGACCTCCGAGACCCAGTACTACGTGGTCGAGGGCTCCGCGGTCGTCGACGTCGCCGGCAAGACCACCGGCATCGCCGCCGGCGACGTGGTCAACCTGCCGAGTGGCGTGCTGCGCAGTGATCCGCGCGGCGCAGAGGACACGACGATCCTGGCGTTCACGACCCCGTCTTCCGTGGCCAACCCGCGCGCCGCCGTGCTGCGCGCGAAGGATACGCCCGCCGTGCCGCTGGCGGCCGGACCGAAGGCGGGCCGGGGATCAGCGAGGGTGTCGGTCCGTCGTTACGCCTTCGAGGGCAACTCGATCCGCGTCGCCTCGCTCAAGGGCCGCGGCACCACCGCGCCGGCCACGCCGGCGGTCGACGTGCTGGTCTATCTCGTCTCCGGGCGCATGCAGATCACGATCGGCGACGAAGTGAAGAC